>CABXYJ010000005.1 GCA_902516345.1 uncultured Pelagibacteraceae bacterium | reverse complement strand
CTTAAACTTTTTATATTATCAATATTTTTTCTTTTTGATGGTCTAGAACCAATTGAAAGTTTTCCAAGTGCTTTATGTGGAGTGACTGTTTCAAAATATTTTATGAAATCTGAGCTTTGATTGATATTTTTTCTATAAGAACTTTTAGATATATCCGACATTTTTTCAATTAGTTTTCTCCAACTATTTTTTGGAGATGGTGGTGGATTAAGAGTAGCTTCGGTTACAGCGCCTATATAACTACACAAATTATAGTTAGCTAAGGGTTCATAACCATATTTTTGTTGAATGACCTCACCTTGGTCAGTAATTCTAATTTTACCATTTACAGAATTAGGAGGAAGAGATCTAAGAGTTGCCTGTATTGGCCCACCACCTCTACCTGCAGACCCACCTCGTCCATGAAAAAAGATAATCTCAATATTAAATTTCTTTGCTAAACTTACTATTTCCTCTTGGGCCTTATACTGATGCCAACTCGCACATATTTTACCAGCATCTTTACTTGAGTCTGAATACCCAATCATCACCTCTTGTTTATTGTTGATCAATTTTCTATACCACTTTTGTGAAAATAAAGTTTGCATTATTGATTTTGAGTTGATCAGATCATCCAAAGTTTCAAATAATGGAACAACCCTTAATTTATCTTTTATTTTTGCTTCCTTTTGTAAAAAAAACACAGATAATAAATCAGAGGCTGAAGTTGTCATTGATATTACATAGGCCCCTAAACTTTCACTAGGTTCATTAGCTAATATTTTAAAAGTAGCCCAAACCTCTTTATTTTCTTTATTTCTAAATTGTAAGTTATTTATTTGATTTTTTTTTGAAATTATTTGTTTTTTTAAGAATTCAATCTTTTCATTTTCACTAAATTTTAAATATTCTTTACTATATTTTCTTTTTGCAAATTCATTTATCAATTGACTGTGTCTAGATGACTCTTGTCTAATATCTAATCTTGCTAAATTAATACCAAAACATTTAGCTCTTCTCATCAAGTCAAGTAATTCACCGCTAGCTATATTTTCATTTTGATTTTGTTCAAGAGACTCTCTCACTACTCTAAGTGGCTTTAATATTTCTTCACGTGAGCTTATTAATTTTTTGTGATTTAGGGGTTTTTTATTAACTAAATGTTGCTCGATGGATCTATGCGTTGTCCGAATTTTGTCTCTTAAAGGTCTTAAAAAAACTCTATAGGGCTCAAATGATTTTCCAACTTTTTTGATAATTTTTTTTGAGCATTTCTTCATAGAATATGATCTTATGATTTTAGTAAGAGCTTTCTCATAAAGTTTGGCAGCTTCCCATCTGGACAATAAAATTACTTTTCTTGTAACATCTGCTGTAACATTTGGATTACCGTCTCGATCACCACCCATCCATGAGCCAAAAACTATTGGGTTAAAATTTTTTGGTAAACCTTTACCCATATTTTTTAAAAATATAGAGTTTAATTTTCTGTAAACTTTTGGAACTGTGTCCCACAAACTATCTTCAATTACTGCAAGTCCCCATCTAGCCTCATCAAAAGGTGATGGTTTTATTCTTTTTAAATCATCTGTGTTCCAAATAATTGTTAGTTCATCAAAAAGTTCTTTATCAAGTACTTTTAATTTCGAAGGAAAATTTTTTAATAGTTCTCTTTGCTCTAGTATCTCAATAATTTTGTGATATTTCTGAATCGAAGTTCTTCTTTTTACCTCTGTAGGATGAGCTGTTAAAACAATGCCTATATTTAAATTTTTTGCTAAATTGTAAATTGTATTATTTGAAATATTTTTTTTCCTGAATAGATCTGCAAAAATTTCATCAATGAATATACTCTGCATGTTTAATTTTTTTTTATTATTTTCATAATCATTTAAAGTTCTAGAGGCATCTACTAACTCAGCTAAATTTATTAAATTCATAAAATGTGAAAATGCTCTTGTTACTTTTAAAGTATTTTGACAATTAAGTTTTTTTATAGCTTCTATAACTTTAATATTTAATTTTTTTTGATTTGGATTTACTTTACTTGCTTTTGACAATTTTCTAATTTTTTCTACTAAATTAAAAAACTTTTGACCTTCTTGAGTATAGATAACTTTTCCAAGCATACTTCCCAAATACTTAACATCATCTCTTTGAAGCTTAGTTGGAATTCTTTCATAATAAAGGTCTTTTTTTTTCATTTAACATTCTCAATATTTTTTATTTGACTTAAACAATTTTTATATTCTTCAATATTTTCTCTAAGTGCTAAATTAGAAATTGAATAAATTGCAATAAGAAGTAATACTAAAGGCATCGCAGTAATTATGGATGCATTACTTTTTATTAATAAAATATAAATTATTATAAAAAAAGCTGAGCGAATTAATACTGTCGTTTTAAATACACTTATTATTGATAAAGAATGTTTTATCAAATTATAAAAGCTCATTTGCGAAGGACCAAAATATCTATTTCCCCTCTCTGATGGAATTGAAATTAAATTATTTTCAACTTTTATTAGAGCACCTGAAAAACTATTCCAGGTAGCTTTTTCATTAATCATTTTTTCAACAGTAGATTTAGATAAACAAGTAAAATTTCCAAATTTGATAGACTTTCCTGTAAAGGTTAAGGTTATTATTTTATGAATTTGATAACAAACTTTAAATAATAAGCTCTCAGATCTTTTCACTCTTTTGGCAACAATAGAATTTCCTTTAGAATTTTCAATATTGTTCAATAAATCCAAAATTTCCACTGGTCTATCTTCTCCATCACCATCCATGGGTATAACATAGTCAAATTCCTCTTTTTCAAAAATATATTTTAATCCCACCGCTATACATCTTGCATGACCTTGGTTTTTTTTCATATTAATAATCTTGAAAGATTTAATATTTTCTAGTTTTTTTTCCTCACTTAAACGATCGTGATTAGAAGCATCATTAATAATAATTACTGAAAGTTGAAATTTTGGATCTATAGACAATCCATTTATTTCATCTACCAATTTAGATACGGATTTCCAATCATTGTAGACTGGTATTAAGATTTTGATATTCATAAATAATTTCCTTTACTTAATACCTCCCTAAACAAACCCCATCTACACAAATAAACTGCGACGCGCCTCGTAATATTTCATCATTATTATATCCTTCCCAAGTGGGTCTAGATTTTAAATGATATGATAGATTTCCTGCGTTCCATTCATTGCCTGTTACAAATTCAATCTCTTTATCAAAATTTTGATCCCATGTTATTTGAACCTTAGCTGCAATCTCTTTTCCAGGATAATCTGTTCTCTTATCTTTTTGAGAAATAGAAATATATGAATAAAGAATGGGTGATAAAAAAAATAAAAATAAAAATCCAGATAAAAACGATTGTATTTTTCTAAAGTTTATTTGTGATTTAAATATATAAACAAAAAGGACACCAAAAAATAAATAAAAAGGTGTCATCCACATTGTTCTAATTTTTGATCCAAGAATAATTGAGGTAAACAATATTAAGAGGATCGGCATAATAGTAATTGATATTAAATAAAGAAATTTTTTATCTTTAAGTTTGAATTGATATTTGACTTTTTTTACCAAAAGAAAGATTAGAAAAAGAAAAGGAATTAAAATTCCCACTTGTTTTAGTAAAAAAATTAATGGCAGTTTAAAATAATTAAAAATACCCATCTCCTCTAAACCTGTCCTTTTTAACCCATAGGTGATTGTAATAAATTCATTATCATACAGCCAAATCAAATGGGGGACTAGTAAAACCAAAAATATTTCAATCGTAATCAAATATTTAAAGTCAAATTTTTTAAATTTTTTTAAGAAAATCGAATAAATAAATAGCAAATTAATTGATATTAATAAGTATACAAAAAGATATTTGGATAAAAAACCAATTGCACCAAATAATCCAACTAAAAAACAATCTAGGAGTCTAATTTCTTTACTTTGGTAAATATTCCAAGAGTAATAAACCACTATCGACCAAAAAGGTAATTGACAAACATTCACATTAAATTCGGGTGTTGTAAAATTATAAAAAAATATAGACTCTAATAATAAAACTGAAATCAAACTTAGTTTGATATTGTTTAAAATTTCATTGGCAAATTTAAAAACATAAAAAAAAGCAATTATCACAAAAATTTGACTCATTAAATAATAAGCCCAGTCTTGTGGTCCAAAAATATAAAAAAAAACTTCAGGAAAAAAAGCACTGCCTGGTGGATGTTTGTCAAAACCCCAATCTAAATTACTTCCCCAAGCTAGAGCCTCAATAACATCTAGTGGTAGATTTTTGTTTGTTAAGGATGGAACTATTGTCCAAATAATCAAATGTGATAGTACGAAAATAAAAAATATATTATTTATATTTCTAGTTGAAATATTCATAATCAAATATTTACAATAATTAAGCTCTCTTGACACCCATAATTTGCTGAATATACTCGCTCGCATTCAAAATAAAAAATGAGTAAAGCCACCAAACTAAAAAAAAAAGTTACAAAATCAAAAGTAAAAATAGCAGCTAAAGTAAAAAAAAAAGTAGCTTCTAAGACAAATAAAGTAGCTCCTAAGACAAATATTGTTAAGGCTCCATTAAAAATATCAAAAACTTATATTCCTAAAGAAACTGAAAAATATATGTGTGAGAAACACAAAGTCTTTTTTAAAATTAAGCTTCAAGAGTGGAAAAAAGAATTAGTTAGAGCCAACAATGAATCTTTATATAATGGTAGTATGGATGATAATAGTATTTCTGCAGATATAGTAGATCAAGCAAGTTCTTATACTGATAAAAATGTTGAAATGAAATCAATTAATAGACAAATAAAATTAATTTCTGAGATCGATAAAGCCTTAATGAGAATAAGAGATGATACTTATGGCTATTGCCTAGATACAGCAGAACCTATTGGGCTAAAAAGACTAATGGCGCGGCCAGTTGCAAAATATACAATTGATGCTCAAGAAAAACACGAAAAAAACGAGAAAGTTCATGCCGACGAATAAAAAGAAAAAAAAAAATAAAATTGTTCACAATCCAATAACCTACAATTTTACTAAAAAATATATATATTTTTACTATGCCTTTTTTTGGATACTTTTAATCATCTTTGTATTTACTAGATGAACAAAAAATTTCTTTTGATTGTTTTAGTAATATTAGCTATCGAGTTGTCTGGTCACGGAATTATTGTGTCTCTACTTAGGCTTTTAAAATCAATGGGTTAATCAAGGTTTTGGTGGCAGCTCATTTTTATCCATAAAAGAAAATCCTTTTTTCACAGCATCACGTGAAGAAATTTCATTATACCATCTTGTAAGATTCTTAAATTTCGATAAACCTATATCATGCCACTCATGACGTGCAATCCAAGGAAATGTTCCAATATCTGCAATAGTGTAATTATTTCCAGATAAAAACTTTGATACTGAAAGTCTTTCGTCTAATTCTTTATAAATTCTTTTTGAAATATCAAAATACCTTTTTTCACCAAATTTACTTTTACCAGGATTATAATAATGAAATTGATGGTGTTGACCCAACAAAGGACCGATATAACCCATTTGTGCCATAAGCCATTGATTAATTTCTAACCTTTCATTTTTATCGTAAAACAATCCACTCTCTTCTGCTAAATAAATCAAAATTGCTCCAGACTCGAAGACAGTCTTATGGTTTTTATGATCAATTATGACTGGAATTTTGCTTAGAGGACTTATCTTTTTAAATTCTGTTTTAAATTGTTCTCCATTATTGATGTCTATTTTTGTAACTTTGTATTCAAAGCTTATTTCCTCTAGCATAATACTAATTTTTTTACCGTTTGGCGTATTAGCAGAAAAAAGTTCTATCACACTTTTTTACCAAGTCTTTTTAGTAAATTTGTTGAAGTAGTTGTAAATTCAAATCTATATTTTTCATTTGGTCGTGCTAATTTAAAACACGCTCTAGCTGCTAGGGCTCCTTCGTGAAATCCCGATAATATTAATTTTAATTTACCAGGATAAGAACAAATATCTCCAACTGCATAAATTCCTTTTTGATTTGTCTCAAATTTTTCAGTATCTACAGGTATATTTTTTTTATCAATATTCAGGCCCCATTCTGCAATAGGACCTAGCTGCATTATTAAACCAAAAAAACCTAAAACATAATCAGTTTCCAATTTTTTTATTTGTCCATCATCATGATTGATATCGATGCTCTCTAACTCATCAGAACCATTAGCTCTTGATAATTGATACTTTGTAAATAGTTTTATTTTACCTGAGTTTACTAGTCCGTTAACTTTATCTACTGTTGCTTGGGCACCCCTAAATTCATCTCTTCTATGAATCAAATTTACATTTGATTTTTCTGAGAGTTCTACTGCCCAATCCAGTGCGCTATCACCTCCTCCGAATATTGAAACAGTTTTTCCCTCAAATAGTTTTTTGTTTTTTACTGAATAAAATAAATACTTATTTTCAAATTTTTCACACTCTTTAGGAGAAAATTTTCTAGGCTCAAAAGAACCTACGCCACCTGCAATTATTACATTTGGAGTCAAAAATTTTTTTCCATTCCTTGTTTTGACAAACCAGTCATCTTTTTCTTTTTTAACTTCATCTACTCTGTCATTTAAGTGAAATTTAATATCAAAAGGCTTTAATTGTTTAATTAAGTTTTTGGTCAATTCCTCACCTGTGCATTCAGGCACTGCAGGAATATCATAAATTGGTTTATCTGGGTAAAGTTCAATGCACTGTCCACCAATTTTATCTAAATTATCTATTACTTCACAATTTAGACCTATTAAATTTAATTGATGTGCAGTGAATAACCCTGTTGGTCCTGCCCCAATTATTAATGCATCTATTTTATCCATTAAGCTTGTTTAGATGGAATATTTACAACTAGACCATCAAGCTCGTCAGAAACTATGATCTGACAACTAAGTCTACTATTTGTTTTAGGTTCAAATGCCATATCTAACATATCCTCTTCACCATCTTCTTTTTTAGGTAGCTTATTAAACCAATCTTCTTTGACATAAACATGGCAAGTTGCGCATGCCATTCCCCCACCACAATCAGCATCAATTCCAGGGATATCGTTTTGAACAGCCCCTTCCATTACTGTAAGCCCATTCTCAACATCAATGGTATGATTTTGATCGTCGTGTGTAATGTAAGTTATTTTTGCCATTACGTAGTATATAAGTGAAAAAAAAAATAGGGCAAGTATGCATAAACATACTCGCCCTATAAATTAATTTAAAGCGTAATTATCTGTTTCCAGCTCTTGCGCCAGCCGAACTCACTGCAGCAGCCCATATTACAAGACCAAATGCAATTTTGTTTATAAAGTCAGCTAAATTGTAAACAACGTTAAGTGTGTTAGCGTCTACACCACCTGTTAAGTAACCAAATACATAACCTAATGGGTAAATTGCCCAACCTACTGTAACAATCATTCTCATTGCACCAAAAGCAGTTACAAGTGCTTTGTTTCCACTTTTAGCTGCAGCTTTACCAGCTTCACCTGAGAATATTTCATAAAGAATGTATACCCAACCTGCCATACCGATTATGAAACCAAGTGTAGCGTTGATGTATCCAGCTTCTCCTAAATATCCACCGATTAGCATTACTAGTGAACCAAGTAACAATCTCCAGAAAATTCCAGAGTTTGCTTTTCTTACAGCTACTAGAATTAAATAGAATTCTATCATCTGTAGTGGCACAGTAATTAACCAGTCAATATATCTATATACTGTTGGTGAATCGCCTGTAGTTACCCATACATCCCTCATGTACATGTAATGGATAAAAGCAATACCAGTTACAAGACCAGCAACAGTTACTGACGTTTTCCAGCCAGGAGCTACAGTGCCTCTCTCCATGAAGAAGAAAGCAGTAGCAGCCAACATACCCATTGAGATAATCCAAAAAGATATCCCAACAAAGTCATCTTGAGCTAACATAGTGGTCGCTGCGTTTGCAACACCAGTGATACCAATCAAGGCAACAGCTGTTAGCGCAAACAGTTTAAGTTTTTTCATAAAAAACTCCCTCTTTAGTTAGTTTTTATTAGTTTATATAAACTAAGCCTAGGCTTCCCTAAGCCAAAGTTGAGGTTAAATACCAAATTAAAACAGTTAATTGAAGTCTAAATCGACATTAATTAGCATTGATTTTACTCACTTTTTAAAATTAAATACACTTTTTAAGTTAAAAATTGAAAAAAGGGTGAATTCGAATCAAGTTTATCATGTCAGAAAAATTCAAATCAATATACGAGTACTCTTTAAAAAATCCTGAGAAATTTTGGCAAGAAGCCTCAAATGATATTTTTTGGTTCAAAAAACCCACTAAAATTTTAAATAAATCTAATCCACCTTTTTATAAGTGGTTTGAAGATGGTGTAACAAATACATGTTACAACGCTTTAGATGTTCATATTGATAAAGGAAACGGAAAAAAAACTGCTCTAATTTACGATAGCCCTATTACAGGAAATAAAGATCAATTTACCTATGAGGAATTAAGATCAAAAGTTTCTAAGTTTGCTGGAGCTCTAAAAGATCAAGGTGTTAAAAAAGGAGATCGAATAATTATTTATATGCCAATGATACCGGAGGCAGTAATTGCAATGCTAGCGAGTGCAAGAATTGGGGCAATACACTCAGTAGTATTTGGTGGTTTTGCCTCAAACGAGCTTGCAAGTAGGATTGATGATAGTAAAGCAAAAATTTTAGTGACTGCATCTTGTGGCTTTGAGCCTGGAAGGACCGTTGAATATAAGCCTCTGGTAGATGAGGCAGTAAAACAAGCTAATCATAAAATAGATAAAATCATTTTATTTCAAAGAACAGGTCACGAAGTCAAATTGAATACTCCAGATGAAGTAAGTTGGGAAGAAGTAGTATCAAAGGCAAATGAAGTTGATTGTGTTGAAATGAATTCAAATGAATATGCTTATATTCTTTATACCTCGGGTACAACTGGAACACCAAAAGGGATAGTAAGAGATATCGGTGGTCACATAGTTGCACTGAAATGGACTATGAAAAATATTTATAATATAGATGAAGGGGATATATGGTGGTCAGCGAGTGACATTGGTTGGATTGTTGGACATTCGTACATTGTTTATGCTCCATTATTTAAAGGATGCACGACAGTTTTATTTGAAGGAAAACCTGTGGGCACTCCAGATGCTGGTGCGTTTTGGAAAATCATTTCTGATTATAAAGTAAAATCTTTGTTTACAGCACCCACTGCATTTAGAGCAATTAAAAAAGAAGACCCTGAAGGAAAATTTTTTTCAAAGTATGATCTTTCCAAATTCGAAAGTTTATTTCTTGCGGGTGAAAGAGCTGACCCAGATACAATCAAATGGGCTGAAAATTTACTAAATGTTCCTGTGATCGATCATTGGTGGCAAACCGAGACAAGTTGGGCAATTAGTTCTAATTGTACCGGTATTGAAATGATGGAAACTAAATATGGTTCTGCTTGTAAAGCTGTGCCTGGTTATGATGTAAAAATTATTAAATCAGATCAAACTTTAGCTAAACCAAATGAAATGGGAGATATAGTTGTAAAACTGCCATTACCTCCAGGTACTTTTCCTACATTATGGAATGCGGACAAAAGATATAAAGAAAATTATATGTCTAATTATGAAGGTTACTATCAAACTTATGATGCCGGACATATTGATGAGGATGGTTACATTTGGATTATGTCACGAACAGATGATATTATAAATGTGGCCGGTCATAGACTATCTACCGGAGCGATAGAAGAAGTATTATCTGAACATCAATCCGTTGCTGAGTGTGCCGTTCTTGGAATTGCTGATAAGTTAAAAGGACAGCTACCTATAGGTCTAATAGTATTAAAAGCAGGCGTTGATAAGGATAATGAAACTATTTCTAAAGAATGTATTAAAATGGTAAGAGATAAAATTGGTCCTGTAGCTGCATTTAAAGTTGCAATTGTAATTAAAAGACTTCCAAAAACAAGATCTGGAAAAATATTAAGAGGAACTATAAGAAAAATTGCAGATAATGTTGAATATAAAATGCCACCAACAATAGATGATCCAGCAATTTTAAGTGAAATCAAAGATGATCTTATTAAAAGTAATATCTTAAAAGGTGGTTAAAACTTATTTATTTCTAATTGCTGCAATTTTTTGTGAAGTAGCAGGTACAATGTTACTACCAGTATCACAAAATTTTACTAAGTTAATTCCAACCACTTTACTGGCTATCTTTTATTTGAGTGCTTTATATTTACTCACTTTTGTAGTTAACAAACTTCCTATAGCAATTGTTTACGCTACATGGAGCGGACTTGGAATATTTACTATTGCTATATTAGGTTATATTTTCTTTAAACAGACTTTAGCTTGGCAAGCAATACTTGGGTTATTCTTAATAGTTATTGGTGTAGTATTAGTTAATAGTTTTACAGGAAAGATTAGTTAAATATTAATGGTGATCCTTCAGGATCTCCTTGAATTTTACCATCTTTCATTTTTATTTTTCCAGCTATAATAGTTGCCATAGGAGCACCTTTAAATTCAAATCCATCAAAAGGTGACCAGCCACATTTGCTTTCAATGTTTTTATTCTTAATTTGAATTGTTTTATTCATATCTACAATTGTAAAATCAGCATCATAACCTTCTTTAATAAATCCTTTATTCTTTATTCCAAAAATTTTAACCGGATTTTCACACACAAGATTGATTAATTGATTTAAAGATAATTTTCCATTATTAACATGATTAAGCATTACTGGCATCAACGTTTGAACACCGGGCATTCCGGATGGCGAGCTGGGATATTCTTTATCTTTGTTTACTTTAAGGTGTGGAGCATGGTCTGAGCCAATAGTATCGTTTAAATTATTTTTCACAGCATACCAAAATCTATCATAATGTGATTTATCTCTTATAGGAGGATTCATTTGAGCATATGTTCCAAGTTTATCATAACAATCAGGTGCATAGATCGTCAAATGTTGTGGAGTAATTTCAAAAGTAATATTCCCTTTATGTTGAGACAAAAAATCTATTTCTTGCTTTGTTGAGATATGAAGTACATGAGCTTTTTTATTATAACGCTCTGCAATTCTTACAATTCTCCTTGTTGATGACATTGCACACTCTTCACTTCTCCAAATTGGATGGGTATGAACATCTCCTTTTTTAATTAATTTTTTGTTGATTTCTAACATTGCTTCATCTTCTGAATGAACCGCTACAACTTTAGAACTGTTTTGAAATACTCTATCAATATCTTTTTCATCTGCTACTAAGAGATTTCCAGTTGAGGAACCAGCGAATAATTTTATACCACAACATCCTGCTAAATCTTTTAAATCTGCTAATTGACTAACATTATCGGCAGTTGCGCCAAAGTAAAAGGCGTAATTGCAATACATTCTATTTTTAGCAAGATCCAATTTTCTTTGAAATTCTTTAATACTCGATGTTGGTGGGTTAGTATTAGGCATTTCAAATACAGCAGTTATACCTCCCGCAATCGCTGCCCTACTTCCAGAATTAAGATCTTCAGTATCGGTAGAACCAGGTTCTCTAAAATGAGTTTGAGTATCTACGCAACCAGGTAAAACTGTTTGACCTTTTGCATCATAACTTTCTTTAGCATCCTCAGAGATTTTACCAATTTTTAAAATTTTACCGTCTTTTACCGCAATATCCTTACTTTCTAATTTTCCATTGATATAACATTGCCCATTTTTGATTATTAGATCTAACATTTATAAAAAAAGTTATTATATTAAAAATAGTTATCAATCAAATATGAATAACAGTGTTTACATATTAAAAGACAGATCCATACTCTACATTAATGGTTCAGATTCTAAAAATTTCCTTCAAAACCTAATAAGTAATGATATCAATAAAGTAAATGATAGCTCTAGTTGTTTTGCCTCCTTATTAACACCTCAGGGTAAATTCCTTTATGAATTTATAATTGTAAAACATAAATTAGGTTTTTTTATTGATTGTGAAAAATCTCAATCAGAAGCGATATTTAAACAATTGAATATGTATAAACTTAGATCAAAAGTTGAAATATTAGATTTGAGTAATGAATTTGTGGTTGCAAGTTTTGGTTATGAAAAATATTTATCAATTGAAGGATCGAAAGATTTACTGGGATTTACTTTTAAATATAGGGAAGATCCTATTATTTTAGATCCTCGAAATAAAAATTTAGGCGCACGCTTAATAATCAACTTAGAAAAGCTTTACTTATCATTAAAAAAACTTGATTTAAAAGATGATAATATTGAAAAATACTATGCTCAAAGTCATAAATTAGGAGTTGTTCCAAAATATTTAAATAAGTTACAAAATAAATTATTTGGTATTGAATGTAACTTTGAAGAACTTAATGGAATTGACTTTAAAAAAGGATGTTATGTCGGCCAAGAAAATACAGCAAGAATAAAATTGAAAGATAAACTTTTAAAAAGATTGCTACCTATTGAAATAATCGACGGAGTTTTATCTGAAAATGAAAAAATTTTTAATAATGATGTAGAGATTGGGAAAGTACTGATCAATGAAAACTATCCTTTTGCAATAATAAAATACCTAGATAAAAATTTTGATAAAAATATAATTTTCAAAAGTAAAAACGGATCATTTAAAATTTTTATTCCTGAATGGCTTAAAATTTGAGTTTTTGGTGCGGCTAGAGAGACTCGAACTCTCATGGACTAGGTCCACACGGCCCTCAACCGTGCCTGTCTACCAATTTCAGCATAGCCGCAAATATGACCCACATTAAATCAATGACAATTAGGTTTCAAATTGATAAATTTTATTATGGAATTTAGTCAAGAAGTAAAAAAAGCAACTGATCCAATTTATCAAAAGATCTCCAAGGTTATGCCTGAAATTGAGTGGTCAGTTCATGCACCTTATATATACAAAATTAATAAACTTAAAAAAGAAAAGAACGCTGTAATTTTAGCTCATAATTATCAAACACCTGAAATTTATCATGGCATCGCAGATTTTTCTGCAGATTCTTTGGCGCTTGCAGTAGAGGCATCTAAAACTTCTGCAGATATAATTGTTATGGCTGGGGTTCATTTTATGGCTGAAACAGCTAAGTTAATGAGTCCACATAAAAAAGTTTTGTTGCCTGATATGAAAGCAGGTTGTTCATTATCATCTTCAATTACAGGAAAAGATGTAAGACTATTAAAAGAAAAGTATCCTGGTGTTCCAGTTGTATCTTATGTAAATACCTCAGCGGATGTAAAAGCTGAAACAGATGTTTGTTGTACTTCAGCTAATGCTGTCAAAATTGTAAAATCTTTAGGAGTTAAAAAAGTAATTTTTTTACCTGATGATTATCTTGCAAAATATGTAGCATCTCAAACTGATGTAGAAATAATTTCTTGGAAAGGAATTTGCATAGTTCACGATCAATTTAATGAAAAGGAAATAATCAGTATTAGAAAAAATAATCCAGGTATTAAAATAATTGCTCACCCAGAATGTCCTCCAGAAGTTATAAAAGCTAGTGACTTTGCAGGATCCACTTCAGGTATGATTAATTATGTTAAAGATAACCAACCAAAGAAAGTTATGATGGTAACTGAATGTTCAATGAGTGATAATATTCAAGTAGAAAATCCAAATGTTGAATTTATAAGACCTTGTAACTTATGTCCTCATATGAAAAAGATTACTTTACCAAAAATATTAGACTGCTTAGAAAATGAAACCGGTGAAATCTTAATGGATCAAGAAACAATAAATAAAGCAAGATTATCTGTAGAAAAAATGGTTGCTATAGGTAGATAAACCTTTGTGTCAAAAATAAAACTTAGCGAAAATTTTATCAAGAATACAGTCAAGCTTGCTTTAAATGAAGATCTATATCCATCAGGTGATATTACCTCAAGTTTAATAAAAAAGAAAAAAATCATCGATGCAAAATTATTGTCAAACCAAAATGGATTAGTCGGGGGAATACGTTTTGCCAAATATGCATTCACTTTAATTGATAGTAAAACAAAATTTAAGATAAAAAAAAAAGACGGTTCTTTGATTAAAAAAAATAGTTTAATTGCAACTATTCGAGGAAATGCTCAAAGTATTTTGATTGCTGAAAGAGTAGCTTTAAATTTTCTGTCACATATATCTGGAATTGCAACTAAAACCAATGAATTAGTAAAATTAGCAGGAAAGAAATGTAAAATTTGTTGCACAAGAAAGACAATACCTAATTTAAGAGTGATCCAAAAATATGCTGTAAGTCTTGGAGGCGGTACCAATCATAGATTTAATTTAAGTGATGAATATTTAATTAAAGATAATCATATTGCTAGCTCAGAATTTAGAGAATTGATATCTTTAGCTGTAAAAAATAAAAAGGGAAAAAAAATTACTGTTGAAATTGATAATTTAAAACAATTAAAAAAAATTATTGGTTTAAAATTTGATACAGTTTTGTTTGATAATATGAATATCTCAAATCTTAAAAAGGGAGTAAAACTAGCTAAAAAATATTATGAAACTGAAGCTTCGGGAAATATTAATATTAAAAATGTAAAATCTGTTGCAGCAACTGGGGTAGATAGAATTTCTATAGGCGCTATTACTCATAGCGTAAAAGCAATTGACTTGAAATTAGAGTTTAATTAACAAATTTTGAAAGATCTGGCTTAAAATAATTTGGGCCTTTCATCACTTTTCCAGATTCATTATAAATAGGCTTACCCTCCTCGCTTAACTTACTCATATTTGAATTTTGTACCTCATCAAAACACTTATCTAAATCAATTCCAAACGCGTGTCCTGCTCCGTAAGTAACATAAAGAATATCTGTTAAAGCGTCAGCAACCTCTAATAAATCTTTGTTTTTTATAGCTGTTGTAAGTTCCTCAAGTTCCTCTTTAATCAAATCAATTCTTAATTTATTGATTTTATCGCTACTAAATGAAGGTTTATTTTTCACTTCTTGCCCAAAAGTTTTCATAAATACTCCTACCTTGCTAAAATTTGACATAATGCTCCTGTAAGTTTTTATAAAATTAATGTATATTGATAATAATTTACTAAGTGCTTATTAAGCAATGAAATTAAGAAAAGAATATGACAGTATTGGTATAATTAATGTTCCAAATGATAAGTATTGGGGAGCATCAACACAGAGATCCAAGAAATATTTTGATATTGGTGAGTTTTTAGTAAGACCAGTTTTAATAAAATCTATCGCAATTATCAAAAAGGCAGCAGCAATAGTTCATAATAAAGATAAACAAATTTCATCACCCATTTCTAGAGCTATAATTAAAGCCTCAAATGAGGTTATTAATGGCAAACTTGATGAGCATTTTCCTTTAAAAGTTTGGCAAACAGGTTCTGGTACCCAAACAAATATGAATGTAAATGAAGTTATTGCCAACCGAGCAATTGAAATTTTAGGTGGTAAAAAAGGCTCAAAAAAACCTGTACATCCTAATGATCATGTTAATAAATCGCAATCTACTAACGATGTGTTTCCTACGGCAATGCATATAGCCATTGCAATTGAAGCAAAAAAAAAATTATTACCATCTTTAAATTTGTTAAACCAAGAACTAAAAAAAAAAGTTTCAAAATTTAAAAGTATAGTAAAAGTTGGTAGAACACATCTTCAAGACGCAACACCACTATCCTTAGGTCAAGAATTCTCTGGATATCAATCTCAATTAGAGGATTGTATTATAAGAATTAAAAACGCTCTAAACGAAATATATTTTTTAGCTCAAGGGGGTACAGCTGTTGGCACTGGTATAAATAGTAAAAAAGGATTTGATAAAAAAATTATTAAAGAAATAAAAAAAATTACCAAGTTACCTTTCAAACCTACAAAAAATAAATTTGCTGCTTTAGCAGCTCATGATCAAATTGTAAATTTTTCTGGAACATTGAATACTACAGCCGTGTCTTTAATGAAAATTGCTAATGATATCAGATTTTTAGGATCAGGACCTAGAGCTGGATATGGAGAGATAATCTTACCATCGAACGAACCCGGATCATCTATAATGCCTGGAAAAGTAAATCCAACTCAATCTGAGGCAGTTACAATGGTTTGTGTAAAAGTAATTGGAAACCATAACGGAATTACAATGGCAGGTTCTCATGGACACTTTGAACTTAATGTATTTAAACCTTTGATTGCCCATAATATTCTTCAATCTATTGATTTGTTGGCTGATAGTATTAGAAATTTTTCACTTTATTGTATTAGAGGTATCAAAGCTGATAAGAAAAAAATTAAATATTATCTAGACAATTCTTTAATGCTGGTCACCGCGTTAGCACCTTTTATTGGTTATGACAACTCAGCAAAAATTGCAAAAAATGCTCTTAAAAACAATACTACATTGAAAGAAGAAGCATTAAAATCAGGCCTTATTAATGAGAAAGATTACAATAAAATTGTAAATCCCAAAAAGTTGATTTACCCAACATAAGAAATCACAAAATCATTAACAAAATTTTTAAAAATTATTTTGTTAAATCTTTTATTTTTATTAATTAAAAAATCATCCATATATTTTTGAACTTTTGGGTTAGGAACACCGTTAATTTTAATATTATCGAAACTTATATTATTATTTTCAAAATTATAATTAAAATCTAGCTCAACTTTATCAATATTTTTTCTAGCACTTTTTTTTATTTGAAAAGATTTATAAAAATCCTCAATATTCTTAAAGTCTAACTCCACTCTACCTATTAAATTAATATTATTACGATCATAAACTAATATTGTTTCCGACAAATTTATTCTTAAATCATCTTTCCACATAATACTAGAATTTGAGAGATCAATTACACCATCTTGTACTTTAATATTAAATATTAAATTATTAAGCTCATCCATATTTGTTATTTTTTTTACATTGAGTGAAATAAATGTATTTAGATTCTTATTTATGAATATTTCGTTCTTAATTAATTCAACAAAAATAGAGTCATTATTAAATAGATCTTTAGTGTTTAAGCTATCATAATTAAAATTTGTTGATAAATAAAAAGGTTTAAAATCGATTGATCCTCGGTAACTATTCTTCAAAGCAGTTGAATTAAAACTTAAATTATCTTTATCTATTGAATAATTTATTTTGGTATTTTTATTAACCAATAAAACCTCTAACAATCCTTTAATTTTTTGATTATTGTAATCTAATTCGTTTTTTATATTTAACCTTATCTTTTTTGAATTAAATTGACTTAATACTTTTTTATTAAATCTATCATTTTTTATTTCTAACTTATATGGGATTTTGAAAATTTCGTTCTTAGACAAAAAAACATTTTGTAATTTATTTGCGTCATAATAAAATTTTCCGTCTGCTATTTTGTTAATAAATAATACTTCGTTAAATTCATCATAAAAGAAAATCTTACTATTAGAAATAATAATTTGATTTTTACTTGGTTCTACATTTAAAAATTTATAAAAAAAGTTGTAGTCTTTTTTATTAAAAGAAAAATCTGTTTTATTAAGTATGATATCTTTTATTTCAAAATTTTTAAAAGATATCAATCTATCAATTGATATAAAAATTTTAAAATTTTCTACATTAGCTATAACTCTTTCGTTTTTAATAATAGATAGATTTTTAGATTTAAAGTGTGGCCTTGGTAGCAAAGAATAAGTAATTTTTTCATTAAATTTTATTTTAAAATCATATTTATTGTAAATTTGATCCATAATCATTTGTTTAGTTCTAGGTCTATCATAAGCTGTTGGTGCTAAAAAATAACTAATAACAATAATTATAAATATACCTGAAACCCAAAAAAATTTATTATACCTGTCAAATTTAGCTTTTAAATTTTTTGGATTTAGACTTTTAAGTTTGTTAAAATTGCTTTCTAATGAGACATTAATTGCGAAAATTTGTTTCTTTATTTTTTTAATTAATAAATTATGTTTTTGCATATACAATTGTTCAACTTATAATTATTTATTTTAAATGGTAAACTCAGAATATTTAAAAAATCTAAATGAGGCACAAAAAGAAGCTGTTATGCATCTAGATGGGCCCTTATTAATTGTAGCAGGAGCAGGATCTGGTAAAACAAAGGTGCTTACAAGTAGAATTGCAAATATTATTCAAAAAAAAAAGGCTTTTCCTAACCAAATTCTTGCTGTGACTTTTACAAATAAAGCAGCAAAAGAAATGCACTCAAGAGTAAGTCAGATACTAGGTTCTGGCGCTACTGGTCTTTCTTGGCTGGGAACTTTCCACTCTATTTGCGCTAAACTTTTAAGAAAGCATGCATCAGCTGTGAATTTAAATTCAAATTTTACAATTATTGACTCGGACGATCAAATTAGATTAGTAAAAAATATATGCAAAGCAGAAAACATAGATATCAAACAATTGGCACCTAGATATGTTTTAGCGATAATAGATCGGTGGAAAAATAAAGGTTTCTATCCTAATGAGGTAATAATTAATAAAAAGGATATTTATGAAAAAACTATTTTACCAATTTACAAAGTTTATCAACAAAAATTGTTAGACCTTAATACATGTGATTTTGGAGATCTAATTTTACATTCTGTTAAAATTTTTGAAAAAAATAATGATATAAGAGAAATATACTCAAAAAATTTTAGATATATTTTAGTAGATGAATATCAGGATACAAACTTTATACAGAGTAAATGGCTGAATCTACTCACAAATAAAAATGAAAATATTTGTTGTGTTGGAGATGATGATCAATCAATTTACAGTTGGCGTGGTGCGGAAATAAAAAATTTTTTAGAGTTTGATCAAGTTTATAAAAATACAAAAGTGATCAGATTAGAAGAGAATTATAGATCAACACAAAATATCTTGTCTGTTGCATCCAATTTAATATCGCATAATCAAAATAGAGTAGGAAAGACTCTTAAAACGACTATGGAAGATGGTGAATTAATAAAATTAAACTGTTTTAAAAATGGAAAGGAGGAGGCAATAGGGATCTCAGATGAAATTGAAAAATTAAAAAAAAAATTTTCGTTCAATAATACCGCAATACTTGTAAGAGCAATATTTCAAACTAGAGAATTTGAAGAAAGATTTTTAAAAATTGGCCTCCCATACAGAATTTTAGGTGGAACTAAATTTTATGAAAGAGCTGAAATAAAAGATTGTGTTGCGTACTTAAGGTTAGTTAAACAAGATCAAGATGATCTTGCGTTTGAAAGAATAGTAAATAATCCAAGAAGATCTGTAGGAGATAATACACTTAATTCTATACATATGTATGCAAAAAAACATTCTATCAATTTAGAAAAATCTGCTAGAAAAATGATTGAAGAAAACTTAATCAAACCTAAAACAAAAATTGGGCTTACTCATTTTTTAGAATTAATAAATAAATGGAGAAATGATTTAAATAATAAAAAGATCAATCCCGTCAAACTTTTACAAATCATAATGGATGAGTCTGGTTATTCTGCAATGCTAAAAAATAAAAAAGATTTAGAAAACGAAAATAGAATTGAAAATATTAAAGAACTTTTAAGTGCAATGAAAGAATTTGATAATTTAGAGAGTTTTCTAGAACATGTTTCTTTAGCGACATCTGTTGATCAAGAATGGGATGGTGAAAAGATTAATATGATGACAATGCATGCATCAAAAGGTTTAGAATTTGATGTAGTCTTCTTACCAGGTTGGGAGGAGGGTTTATTTCCAAATCAAAAGTCAATAGAAGAGAAAGGACAAAGTGGGCTTGAAGAAGAAAGAAGACTCGCTTATGTAGGTGTTACCAGAGCGAAAAAAATAGCAAACATATCATTTTCAATGAATAGGTTTTATCAAGGAGATTGGATTGATAGTATGGCTTCAAGGTTCATTGAAGAGTTGCCAGAAAAATACATAGAGAAAAACTCTTTTTTTGAAGAGGCAAACGATAATATTGAAGATTTTGAATTTAATCAGGATTTTGAGGATAACGATAATATTAGAAGTCCTGGATGGATAAGATATCAAAAAAGAATTAAATGATTCATGAAAGAATAAAAAAACTTAGATCAAAATTTAATTTACTTAAAATTGATGGATATATAATTCCAAAAAATGATGAATTTTTCTCAGAATATTCATCAAAAGACAGACTAAAAATAATTTCCAATTTTAGTGGTTCTGCTGGTTATGCAATTATTTTAAAAAGAAAAAATTATTTATTTGTTGATGGGAGATATACTCTTCAAGCTAAAATAGAGTCAGGAAAATTATTTCATATTACTAAATTTGAAAAAATTTTTAATTGTAAATTATTTAAAAATCTTACACTGGGAATTGATCCAAAACTTTTTACATCTCAACAAATTAATCGCTTTTTTAAGAAAAAAACATTTATAAAAGAAATTGAACATAATCTTGTTGACTCAATCTACAATAAATACTCTTTGTTACAAACAAAGCCTTTTTTTTCACTCGATAAGAAAATTGTGGGAGAAAACCATATAAAAAAAATTAAAAAGGTTTGCCTTTTTTTAAAAAATAATAAAATGGATTATTTGTTTATTAGCGCTCCTGAAAATGTTGCATGGCTATTAAATATTAGAGGTTTCGATAACCCATATAGTCCAATTCCAAATTGTCGTCTTTTAATAAATAAAAATGGAAAATTTGTTTTGATTTCAAATCTAATTAAATTAAGAAAACTGATTAAAGATAAAAAATTAAAAAAAAAGAATATTGTTGAATTAAAAAATTTTGAAGTATTTATTAGTAGATTAAAGAATAAAAAAATTATTATAGATAATATAAGTTGCTCTTTATATTATGAAAATTTTTTTAAAAAAAAGGCAAAAGTTTTTCTTAAAGAAGATCCAGTTTATCTTCTAAAATCAATCAAAAATAAAACGGAAATTAATAATATGATTAATAGTCATATTTTTGATGGTGTGGCGCTTACACGATTTCTATATTGGGTCAAGAATATAAATAAAAAAAAAATAACTGAATTTGACGCTCAAAAAAAACTTGAAATTTTTAGAAAAAAAAACAAAAACTATCTTTTTCCAAGTTTTAATACTATTGCTGGAACTGGAAGCAATGGTGCAATAATTCATTACAGAGCTAAAAAAAATAATACAAAACATATTAATAAAAAGGATATTTTTCTATGTGACTCCGGAGGACAATATAAATATGGAACTACTGACGTGACTAGAACAATATGTTTTACAAGACCGAAACAAAATATAAAAAGTATTTTCACTATGGTTTTAAAAAGTCATATTGCGGTTACTACAGTAGATATTGATAAAAATTTCAATGGTGCATTGATTGATAAGCTTGCAAGAAAAAATTTAAAACTAAAAGGTCTTGATTATGAACATGGAACTGGACACGGAGTAGGTTTTTTTTTAAATGTACACGAAGGTCCTCAAGCAATATCTAAATATAATAAAATTAAAATAAGAGAAGGTATGGTTTTAAGTAATGAACCTGGTTTTTATAAAAAAGCAAAATTTGGAATAAGGATTGAAAATTTGATTTATGTTAAAAAAGTTAATAAAAAATTAATTTTTAAAAATTTAACTTTAGCACCAATAGATAATGAGCTTATAAACTATAAAGATTTAAATAAAAGGGAAAAAGAGTACTTATTTAAGTATCATTTAGAAGTTTATTTAAGATTATCAAAATATTTAAATAAACCTGAAAGAAGATGGTTAGCTAGTTTTATTTAAAATTTTAATAAAATCTTTTTGAGTTAAAATTTCAATATTCATTTCATTTGCAGCATCAATTTTTCTTTTTGTAGGCTTGTCCCCAACTATCAAATAATTCAATTTTTTTGAAATATTACTGATTATTGATCCAGAATTTTGTTCAATCAAAGATTTTGCTTCAGCACGACTCATTCCAGCAAGTTTGCCAGTAAGCATAAATGTCTTATTTCTGAGAGTACCATTTTTTTTTGTGTCAAAACTGTTATTAATCTGGAGTATCTTAAATAGCTCGTTAACAACTTTTTGATTTATCTTATTAGAAAAAAAACTTTTGATTGAGTTAATCTGAGTTTCTCCAATTCCATCAATATTCAGTAATTCCTCAATTTTATTTGATTTTGAAAGATGAAGGAAATTAACTGGATATTTAAGATTTTTTGATATTAACTTAGCATTTTCTAAACCAATATGTCTAATACCAAGAGAATAAATAAACTTTTCAAACGATATTTTTTTTTTTTGATTTATCGAATATCTTAGATTTAAAACCGACTGATCACCCCAACCTTCCATTTTTTCAATTTTGTTATAATCCAAATTAAAAATATCTTGAGGTAATCTTAAAATTTTTTGTTTAAAAAAGTTTTCTACAATCTTTTTTCCTAATCCATCGATATTAAATGCCTCCTTTGATACAAAATGTTTAATTTTTTCTATCACTATTTTTTCACACTCAAAACCCTCACTTGAACACCTTCTTACTGCATCCTTTTTTTTTGTTATAGAGTTATACTCTTTAATAGTTTCAGATCCACAGGAAGGACATTTTTTTGGAAAAGAGAATTTAACTGAATTTTTGACTCTTTTTTTTAAGTCTACTGAAATAATATGTGGGATCACGTCTCCAGCTCTCTCAATTTTAACTGTGTCTCCGATTCTTACATCTTTTCTATTAATTTCATCTTCATTGTGTAGCGTTGCATTAGAAACTGTTACACCTCCAATATTAACTGGATCTATTTTGGCAACTGGAGTAAGAGCGCCTGTTCTGCCTATTTGAATATCAATATCTAAAATTTTTGAAATTCCGCTGTTTGCAGAAAATTTGTGGGCAATTGCCCATCTTGGGGCGTTTGCAACAAAGCCTAATCTTTTTTGTAACTTAAAATCATTTATTTTATAAACAATTCCATCTATATCAAAATCTAATTCACTTCTTTTTTTTTCTATCTCAGAATAATTAATCATTAAATTTTGCGTTCCAATAATCGTTTTATTTAAATTATTTGTTTTAAATCCCCACTCGCTAAGTTTTTTTAGAAAATTTTCTTGATTTTGAATTTTCAGGCCTTTTTCAAAACCATATGTATAGGCAATAAATTTAAGAGGAATTTTTTTAGTATCCTCAGGATTTTTTTGCCTCAATGATCCTGAAGCAGCATTTCTTGGATTCGCAAATTTATTTGATAATTTTTTAAAATCATTATTTTTTATAAATACCTCACCCCTTATGTCAATTTCCTCAGGAAAATCTTTTACAGTAATTAATTTTGGAATATCAGTTATAGTTTTAAGATTTGTAGTAATATCTTCTCCGGTTTGACCATCTCCTCTAGATAATCCAGTGACAAAGTTTCCATCTTTATAAATCAAAGACGCAGATATCCCATCAATTTTAGGCTCAGCACTATACTCAATTTCAAAATTTTTTTTTTCGTTCAAAAAATTTATAATTTTTTTTTCGAAATTCATTAAATCATTTTCAGTAAAAGCATTTGCAAGTGACAACATGGGTACTTTATGATTTATCTTTTTGAATGTCTTAGAAGGTTTAAAACCAACCATTTTTGATGGAGAATTTTTATGATCTAGGAATTTAAATTTTTTTTCTAAATTCAAAATTTCATTTTTAAGAAGGTCATATTCAGAGTCTAAAACTAATGGCGAATTTTTATCATAATAACTCTCATTTAATTTTGTAATTTCTTTAATCTTTTTTAAATAATCTTTTTTAATCTCATTATTTTTCATATCATTTGAAAAGATCTTTAAATTTATTAATTATTTTGTTACCTTTTTCTTTTTTAATTCTTGTCACAGGATCCTCATAATCTTTGTTAAATACTCTATAAGACTCTTTGTACCATTCGCTACTTTGGTAATTATAACCTAACAAAACTGCATATTTTTTAGCTTCTTCCTCCAGTCCTAAAATGTAGTTAATTTCTACTAATCTATGAATTGCTTCTTCTACGTACTCTGTTTCCTCATAGTCGTTAAGAACGTTTTTAAATCTATTCATTGCAGGTATCCATTTTCTTTTTGTTAAATAGTATTTTCCAACATAGATTTCTTTTGATGCAAGAATATTATTAATTAATAATAATTTAAATTTTGAATCTAAGGCAAAATCTGTATTTGGATATTTTTCTATTATCAAATTATAATAATTTTTTGATTTATCTATTGAAGAAAGATCTTTTTTTTCATCAACAATTAATTCATAGTAACATGTGGCTAACAAAAAATATGCATATGATGTATTTTCATTCTCAGGATAATTTTTAATAAACCTTTTTAATTCAGCAATTGCATCACCATAATAATCTTGGGAATAATAAGAGTATGCTGCCATTAAAACAGATCTTGGTGCCCAAATCGATTGTGGATAAATATTTTCAACAATATTAAAATTTTTAGCAGCAAAGAGTACATCTCCTTCTTCTAATGCTTTTAATCCCTTGTTATATGCTTCTGTCATCTGAGATTCTAAATCTTTACTATCAAGAATAATTTTTTCTTCTTTTTTTGATTTACATCCAACCAAAAAAGTAAGCAATATTGAAATTAAAAAAACTAAGATGAATCTCATAATACTTTTTTAAATGAAAAGATATTTTATGCTATTGATTTTAGCAAATTCTTTTGAATAAATGAATGAGGTAAATTTTTTTCCTGTATCTCAAAAATCGCGAAATTTTCTTGATTATCAAATACTTTTCTTAATAGTTCATTCGTGAGATAATGGCCTCCTTGAGAAGACTTAACATCTGCCAAAATTCTGTAACCAGAAGTATATAAATCTCCAATACAATCTAAAATTTTGTGATTAACAAACTCGTTTTTATTTCTTAAACCGTTTTCATTTAATATTTTATCATCTTTAACTACAATTGCATTTTCTAGACTTCCACCTTTAGCTAAGCCATTTGATTTTATTTTTTCAACATCTTCAAATAAGCAAAAAGTCCTTGAATTATATATATCAGTCAAATCATCCTCATAAACTTTAACTTTATTTTTAGGATTTCCTATCATTGGATTGTCATATTTCAATTCAAATTCAATGTTTAAACTAAGTTTTGATGGCTCAATAGAAATAAATCTTTCACCATCTTTGAATTCAATTTTTTTTTTTATTTTGATAATTTTAATAGGTGTATTACTTGATTTAATTCCTACTTTTAAAATTTCTGCAACAAAATTTTTGGCTGATCCATCTAATATGGGCACTTCCTCATCATCAATTTCTACATTAGCATTATCAATACCCATACCATAAAATGCTCCCATTAAGTGTTCTATAGTTGAAACATTTACCCCATATTCATTTGATATAGTCGTGTTTAAAGATGTATTGGTTACATTATTGAAATTTGGAATAACTAAATTATTTCCTTTTAAATCAACCCTTTTGAAAATTATACCGTTATTTGGATTAGCGGGCAAAATTTTTACTTTAACTTTTCTTCCACTATGAAGACCAACACCTTGAAAAGTTATTGGAGCCTTGATTGTTTTTTGATTTAAATATGACACTAGATCATTTAGACCTAAAGCTACTAAAATTGAAAACAACTAATATTACTGTAAAATACAAATTAATTAAAAAAATGAAAAAATTTCTCAAAAAAGGTTGTTTTTTCTTGATTTTTTTTTGTAAATACAACCTCATTTAGATTGTAACCCTGAATAACTTTCCTCGCCATCTCAGGATAGTTAATATCATTGTCTGAAAATAAATTATTAAGGTATTTAACACTTATCAATCTCTCTATAGAAATATGATATTTATTAACCAGAACCTCAAATTTTTTAAAATATTCATGCGGCAGGCACATAAATCTTACATCGACTGAAAAAAAATTACATTTAATATCTATAGGTAAATTTTGAAATTTTTGATTGTCGACATGATAAGCATCAATCAAAGTATGAATTAATTTTTTACCAGCTAATGTTTCAAAACACTGATCTCGGGCTTCATTTATAGTATAGATTAAGTTTTCCTGAGTTATTTTTTCCCCATAATTATTTTTTTTAATTGAAATATTTACAGAAAAAAAATTATTACAATCAAGAATAATATAAATATCTTTAATAAATTCTTTCAAAATTTTTTCAATTTTAAATATATTTTCATTCAAGAAATAGTCTAACTTACTTAAATCTAATTCGTTATTATTTGAATTTATGATTAAGTCTTTTTCGTAAATTTTACTTCCATTTTTAGATATTACTGAAATATTAAATTTTTTTGCGCTCAAAATTAAATAGGTTTTAAAATTTTGAAAATTATTCATTTATAACAATTTGATTATATTGACGTAAATCAATCAAATTTAATTTTTTTTCTTTATTTTGGTCAAGGAAATCAATTAATAATTTAATAGATTTTTCTACTCTATTTTTTGGAAGTTTAATTAGTAATCCTTCGTAAGTTTCAATATCCCATCTACCAGTTTTAAAAAAAAATAGATTTTTAATTTGTTCATAGCTGATGTCAGACTCATCAATTATCTTTTTTAGATTAAAAAAATTTTCGTTATTAAAATCACCATATATAGAAGGTAAATCATTTCTTATTTGAAAAGATTCCATTAACTTGCCATTCGATCCAAGAAAAAAGCTTTTACCATCTTTATTCACTTTCGCTAAAAACTTTGTTTTTTCAATTTTGATATTAAGTGTTGATGGGTAATTTATGAATACTGAATATTTTTCTATTAAAGGATTAGTGTTGATTATTTCAATTATTTTTGTTTTTTCTAAAAAGAATAGATTATTCAATCTTACGTAATCTAATCTATTAACTAAATCATTATTATTTCTTTCATCAAGACCTGTAATAATAATTTGATTTAATCTAATTAAATTATTTTCATAAAAATCTTTATGACTTAAAGTTCCAAGACTTATAAATAAAATAAGATATATTAAAATTTTTTTACTTTTTCTTTGAGGCATTTCTTAAAATCATTTCAATGAGTTTTATAAAACTAATCCCTTTATATAAAGCTATCTCAGGTACTAAAGAAAGATTGGTCATACCAGGTTGAGTATTTATTTCTAGTAAATAAAATTTCCCTTTAAAAAATTTAAAATCAGAACGAGTAACACCGCTACATCCTATTAATTTATGTGCTTTGAGAGCTAAACTCATTAATTTTTTATATTCATTTTTATTCAGATTAACTGGAATGATATGTTTCGTTTTTGCTTTAGAATTATACTTTGCTTCATAATCATAAAATTTTCTTTTTGGTTTTAACTCAATTGCGCCAAGCTTTTTTAAACCAATAATGGCTGCTTGAATTTCTCTTCCAGGTATAAATTTTTCAATGATTATTTTTTTATAATCTTTTAATAATTCTATTTTTTTAAAAATATTTATTTTTGTGCAGATATAAACATTAACACTTGAGCCTTCATTAACTGGTTTTACTACAACTGGAAAACCTAAATATTTGTTAATATAATTTATCAAGTCTTTTTTTGACTTATCAAAATAATACATAAAGTATTTAGGTGTTAATATTTTATTATTGATAAAAATTTTCTTAGATAGATTTTTATCCATTGCAATAGCAGAAGACAAAACACCTGAATGAGTATATGGAATATTTGTAGTTTCTAAAATAGTTTGAATATAACCATCCTCACCAAACTGACCATGCAAGGCATTAAATATTATTTTAGGTTTAAATTTTTGTATGACTTCTGATAATTTATAATTTGGTTCAACAATTTTTACTTTATAATTATTCTTTAAAAGTTCTATTGAAACTTGTTTTCCTGTTTTTAAACTTATTTCTCTTTCATTTGATATACCACCAGAAATTATCAATATTTTTTTTTTCAATTTATTCCAAAATCTTTATTTCTTTTTCTAAACTTATACCTGTTTTTTCTAACACTTTTTCACTAACAAAATTAATTAATTGTAACATATCTTTAAATGATGCATTTCCTTTATTCACAAAAAAATTACAGTGTTTTTTTGATATACACGCATCTCCAAAACTTTTATCTAGCGAAACAGACTCCTCTATAAGTTGCCAAACCTTTTTTTTTGTTTGATCAATTGGATTTTTAAAAGTACTTCCACTAGTTTTAATTTTAGTTGGTTGATTTTTATTTTTTTTTGCTTTTAGCATATTTATTTCTTTTTTAATTTTTAAAGAGTTACTTTTTTTTCCTTTAAAAGATGCACTAAGGAAAATTAAATCGCTTGATAAATTGTTTTTTCTATAATCAAATAATATATCTTTCTTTGGTATTGTTATTACATTTCCTGATTTATCAATTGCCTGAACTGATAGCAGAATATCTTTGAATTCCTTTCCAAAGCACCCTGCATTCATTTTTATTCCTCCGCCAACGGTGCCTGGAATACAAGATAAGAATTCAAAACCACTTAAATTATTATTCATTGCAAATTCTGATAGAGACTTATCAAGAACACCACTGCCAGCAATTAAGATATCATCGTTTAAACAGGAAATATTATTAAAATCCTTACCAAGTTTTATAACTACTCCATCAAAAATATTATCTGTAATCAATAGATTTGAACCTGCTCCAAGAATAAATATTTTTTCTTGATTATTTAATTTTTTCAGAAAGTTAACTAAATTTTTTAAATTAACTGCTTTAAAAAAAACCTTAGATTTTCCTCCAATATTAAACCAATTTTTTTTCTTTAGATCAAAATTAAATTTTACATCTTCTCCAAAATCATTTAAGAGGTTTTTTAATTGATTAATTTTCATCTCATTAGTTTAGGTAGTTCTCTAATCCAATTTGAAATGGAACCCGCACCCATTCCAACTACGATTTTTTTTCCATACATATTTTTTTTCAAAAAATTTGCTAATTGGTAAATATTTTCAACTAAAAATAATTTTACGTTTGAATTTTTAATAATTTCTTTTGCAAATGTTTTATAATCAAAACCAAGGTTAATTTTTTCCCCCGCTGAGTAAATTGGACATAAAATAACTTCATCTGCATTTACAAAAGAATATGTAAATTCTTTTCTTAAATCTTTTAATCTAGATATTCTGTGCGGTTGAAATATACAAACTTTATTAAACCCTTGATAAACTTTTTTAATACCATCTAAGACATATTTTATTTCTGTAGGATGATGTGCATAATCATCGAAAAAATCAATATTATTATAAGTAAAAATTTTATTAAATCTTCTTTGGACTCCTTTAAAATTAAATAAACCTTTTTTTATATCTTTTATTGAAATTCCAACTATCAATGAGACTGCTGCAGCGGCAACCGAGTTTCTTATATTGTGAATTCCAATGAGAGGTATTTTAAAATTTCTAACTAAAATTTTTTTTTTATTTGGCAGATTTATTTGTAAGTCAAATTTTGAAATTTTTTTATCTTGATAAATATTTTTTATTATAAAATTGGATTTCAAATCCTCTCCATACGTATAAAAATTTTTATTTTTAAAATCCTTAATCAGTAATTTGTTTATTTTATCATCCAAACAGATAAATGATTTTCCAAATGAGGGTACTTGCTCAATAAATTTAATTACACTTTTTTTCAAAACATCCATAGTTTTATAAAAATCCATATGTTCTCTGTCTATATTGGTAATTATTGAGTATGTTGCAGGGATGTGAATAAAACTTCCATCAGACTCGTCAGCCTCTAATATTGACCAATCACTCTTTCCTAATTTAGCAGAATTTTTTAGAGAATTTATCACACCACCATTTATTATAGTTGGATCTAATTTGGTATTTTGAAAAATTGAAGTTATTAATGAGGTAGTTGTAGTTTTTCCATGTGAACCAACTACAACGATATTTTTTGTTAATGAAACTATATGCGCAAGCATTTTACCACGGCTTATAATTGGTAAATTTTTTCTTTTTGCCTCTTTTATTTCTGGGTTATTTTTTTTTATAGCTGATGAAATTACTATAATGGTAGCGTTTTTTAGATTTTTTTTTTTTTGCCCTATAAAAATTTTAATTTTTTGCTTTTTAAGTCTCTCAATATTCTTATTTAAAAAAATATCACTACCTTGAACTTTAAAGCCCTTACTTTTCATTATTAAAGATAATCCGCTCATTCCAATGCCACCAATACCAATAAAATGGATGATTTCCGTTTTTGCTAATTTAATATTCATTTAAATTTTTTAATATTTTTTGATTAACACTAATCCAGTTATTAAGGTAATTTAATTTTTTTAGATTTTCTTTTTTTTTTATATAATCACTTTTATTGTTAATTATATTCTCTAAAAATTCTTCAATTTTTTCATTAAAAAATTTTTGTTCTAATATCCAACAGCAACCATTATTTTTATAATAATTTGCATTTTCAAATTGATGATTATCTTTAGATGAGGGTAAAGGTACAGCTAAAAAAGGTATATTCAATATTGAAAGTTCAGCCAAGGTTGAGGCACCGGCTCTTGTAATGCATAAATTTGCATTTTGAAAAATTGAAATTGAATTTTTTTCAAAACTAAAAATTTTATTTTCAATTCCATATTTTGAGTAATAATCAGCAAGTTTTTGAATATTATTCTCATTTGACTGTTGAAAAACTCTAATTGGCAATTTTTTGGAAATTTTTACTAATGAAGTTTTTAATTTTTCATCAAATATTTTGGCACCTTGGCTTCCACCTACGATCAAAATATTAAATTTATCATTATTTTTATCTTTTAAAGTCAGATCATAAAATTTTTTTTTTACTAATGGATCTATCACTACTATTTTATTTATATGTTCCTTAGGAAAATTTTTAATTTTATCCGTATAACAAAAGATCTTAGTACAAGATTTTAAAAAAAATCTGTTAGCCCGACCTATAATTTGGTTTGGTTCTATTAAGTAAATATCTAAATTCATTATTTTAGCTGCGAATATTAATGGAAGTGACATGTATCCTCCTGTCGAAATAATTTTTTGGATTTTTTCTTTTTTCATTAAAAAGAATGATTTTATAATTAAGAATAAAATAATTATAAAATCAAAAGGTAATAAAAGTATATTACTTAATTTTGGAGTATTTATTATATTAAATTTATAATCATTGTTATTTAAATATTTTAAACCTCTTTTATCAGTAGTCATTATTAGATTAGCTTTGTTATATAAGTGCTCATAAAAGATAGTTGCAGGCACAACGTGTCCACCTGATCCTCCTGTGGTAATTAAATAATTATTTTTCATAAAAATTAATCTTTCTTTTAGTTAAATTTAGAATAATACCAGACAAAATTGAGATACTCATAATTGAAGACCCTCCATAGCTAATATATGGCAGTGTCATTCCTGTTGTTGGAAAAATTCTAATATTTACTCCTATATGTATTATAGCTTGCATAAAAATAAGACAAGTACATCCAACTAAAATTAATTTTATCTTTTCATTATCTTCAAAATACACTTTTTTAAAAATTGAATAAGCTAATATTAAAAACAATAATAGAATTAAAATTATGGCAATTACGCCAAACTCCTCTGAAATGACCGATATAATATAATCTGTATGGGCCTCAGGAACTCTATTTTTTAAGGTTCCTTCACCAACTCCTTTACCAAAAAAACCTCCACTAGTTATCGAGTCTATAGCTTTATCAGATTGAAAATTATAAGTACCCTTTTCACTATTTATAAAAGACAATAATCTATTTTTTATATAAGCAAACTTAGCAACAAAAAAAACTAAATAAGAAAAAGTTATTATAAGACCGAAGAATAATAAAAATAATAAAATCATATTAATACCAGATATAAAAATTAGAATTGACCAAATTGAGAAAATTAAAAGCGTCTGCCCAATATCTGGTTGAAGGGCGAGAAGCAAAGCTACACATAATGTTATAAAAAATGTAAACAAATATTTTACATGAATATTTGAATATTTTTTACTACTTAAAATTAAACTTATAAAAATAATTAAAAATGGTTTGACTAATTCTATTGGTTGAAATCTTGGTAAAAAATACAAATCAATCCATCTTTTTGAACCTTTTACCTCTATACCAATAAATGGCACTGAAATGAGAAAGATTAGTGAGATAAAAAAAATTAATAAAGAATACCTAAAAAGTTTCTCTTGATTTATCGAAGATAGAACTAAAATTACAATCAAACCAATGAGAATAAAAATTAAATGTTTGAAAAAAAAAGAATAATCATTAGTCTCTAGCTTATCTGATGCTATTAGGGAAGTTGAAACCAAAGAAAAAAATAATCCTATCAGAAATAATAAAATAATTAGAGAAAAAATAAATTTATCAATATTTTTCCACCAATCATAATAAAAAAAATAGACTGATTTATTATATTTCACTTAAATTCTTTTTGATTAAATTATTAAAATATGAACCTCTTTCCTCGAAATTTTTAAATTCATCAAATGATGCAGCACTCGGACTAAATAGTATCATTTGATTTTTGTTTCTATTTTTTTTTACTGATGTTAAAATTTTTTTTAACGCAACTTCTAAATTACTAAAATTCTCATTTTCAATTTTTTTATTAAGTATTTTCTTAAAAATATTTTTATTTTTTCCAAATATATATGCCTTTATATTTTTAAAGTATTTTTTTTGTAAATTTAATTTATCTTTCTTCTTAAAAATTCCACCAATCAACCAATGAATCTCCATTTCTTTTTTTAAAAGACTCTCAGAGGAAGATAAGCTTGTAGACTTAGAGTCATTTATTATAAGAAGATTTTTTCTTCTAAGAATAATTTCTTGTCGATACTTTAGACCTTTAAAGTTTTGAAGAGTTTTAATTAATATTTTTTTCTTTAAATTAAATCTTTTAGATATTTCTAAGACAAATGATAAATTCTCTTTATTTGTATCTGACAAAAAATAGTCATTTTTTATATTATGGAGTGTTTTATCTACATTTTTAGTATCAACTTTTATTATTTTGCTTTTATATTTATTTAATTTTAAATGTTTTTTTATTAATGGATCGCTCTTTTTTAAGAAAGCATAGTCTTTTCGATTTTGATTTTTTAATAATCTAAATTTTGCCTTAATATAATTACTTAGGGATTTATGTCTTTCTATATGGTCAATTGCTAAATTTAGAATAGCTGCATAACTTGATTTGAAGAGCTTACTATATTCTAACTGATAAGATGAAGCCTCAACAATAAATATAGTTTTTTTTTTAATATTTTTCGTGGTTAAAATTGGATTTCCAATATTTCCAACTAATTTTACATGAAATTTTTGATCTTTAAATATCTCATATAAAAGCTTACAAGTTGTCGATTTTCCATTAGTGCCTGTTATTGTAATACAGCTATTTTTATAAAAAGTATAAAATACATCTAAATCTGAAAAGATCTTACTCAAGTTTTTTTTAAGAAAATTAGAAAGTTTGCATTTATTTAAGTCAATACCAGGACTTAGAATGACATAATCAAAATTAGATTTTAAAATTTTTTTATAACTTATTAAATTTTTTTTTAATTTTAAATTTTTTGATTTTGTTTCAAAATCATCATATAGAAATACTTTGTTATCTTTCTTTAAAAATTCATAAGCAGATATACCACTTTTACCTAAACCATAAATTAAAATCTTTTTTCTTAAAAAAGTATTCAAATCAAAATTCATTATCTTAATTTCAAAGTAGCTAAACCAATCATTGCAAGAATAATTGAGATAATCCAGAATCTTATAACAACCGTTGACTCAGGCCAGCCCTTTTTTTCAAAATGATGATGAATCGGCGCCATTTTAAAAATTCTTTTTCCAGTTAGTTTAAATGAGATCACTTGGACCATAACTGACAAAGCTTCAAGAACAAACAAGCCACCTGTAATTGCCAAAACTATTTCATGCTTTGTGATAATTCCAACTGCTCCTAAAGATCCTCCTAACGAGAGCGAACCAGTATCTCCCATAAATATTTTAGCTGGTGGTGCATTAAACCATAAAAACCCTAAACAAGCTCCGATGATTGATCCACAAAAAATAGATATTTCCCCAGCACCTTCGATATACAAAATTTGAAGGTAATTTGAAAAAACAATATTACCAGTAACGTAACTTATAAAAGCAAAACAACCGGCAACCAAAATTACTGGAACAGTTGCTAAACCATCCAATCCATCTGTTAAATTTACTGCATTTGAAGAACCTACAATAACAAAGACTGAAAATGGAACAAAAAACCAACTTAAATTTAAAAATAAATTTTTAAAAAAAGGGAAATATAAATTATTGAATTCATCGTATTTTACAAAATAAGTTAATACTATTAAACCGAAAACAGCTAAAAATAATTGTATTAAAATCTTTAATCTTGACGAGATACCTTTAGAGCTAGTATCTCTAATTTTTTTGTAATCATCAAAGGCACCCAAAAGGCCAAATGATGAGACTATGTACAGACAAAATAAAATATAAATATTAGACAAGTCTGCCCAAAGGATTACAGAAAAAATTATTCCAATTAATATAATGATACCACCCATCGTTGGAGTACCTATCTTCTTGACTATGTGATCGGATGGTCCATCTTCTCTAATTGGATTAAATATTTTTTTATTCGAAAATAATTTTATAAAAGGGCCTCCAATTAGCAGAGCAATAAATAATGAGGTGAAAAAAGCTAATCCTGTTCTAAATGTAATATATTTAAAAACGTTTAAGAAAGTAAATGTTTCAACATAAATTAATAAAAACTCATAGAGCATTTAAATTTCTCTCTTTCAATTTATTTGTTATTTCATTTAAACCAGTAGAATTAGATCCTTTTATCATTATATGATCATTATTTCTAAAAACTTTATTTACTAATTCTAATATCTTAGACTTATCATTTAGAATTTTAGCTTTTTTGTTTGTATTCAATCCCTTAAAAGTTTCTTTAATATGTTTGCCATAAACATATACTTTATTGATTTTTGTTTTGTTGATAATTTTACTAATCAACCTGTGTTGTTTAATAGAATGATTACCTAATTCAAGCATATCACCTAATATTAAATACTTTTTGGATTTATTTAATTTGATATTATCAAAATTTTCTATTGCCACTTTTAAAGATAAAGGATTTGAATTATATGATTCATCAACTAAGACAATATTCTTATTTTTGAATTTCACTTTTGAAATATCACCTCGTCCCTCAGGAGTTTTAAATTTTAAAAAAATATTTTTTTTTATTCTTTTGATATCAATAAAAAAATTTAAAGAAGCTAAAGTTGCTAATATATTATATAAATTATTTTCATTTTTATTAATCGAATAAAAATAAAATTTTCGACCATTTACATAAATTTGTAATTGATACACACTTTTGATTTTTTTAACTCTAATCAATCTTACTTTTGAATTTTTATTCTTTAGACTAAAAGAGATAACTTTAAGACACTTTTTGTATGCTAAATTTCTATGATATTTATAAAATTTATCATCCATGTTTAAAATTATTGCACCTCCTTGTTTTATATTATTAATTATCTCAGCTTTAGCCTCGGCTATTCTTTCTATATTTTTAAAATTTTTAGAGTGCGCATAACTAATATTAGTTATAATACCTAAATCAGGTTTAATTATTTTTGTTAACCTCTCTATTTCACCTTTTTTATCCATACCAACTTCAAATACTCCATAATCATCTCTTTGTTTTAAATTAAATAAACTTAATGGAACTCCATACCTGTTATTATATGATTTTGGAGAGTAGGTAGTATTTGAAATTTTCTTTAAAGTTACACCTATCATCTCCTTAAGTGTTGTTTTTCCACAACTGCCTGTAATTGATATTATTTTAGTTTCTATATTATCTCTAAAAATTTCGGAACATTTTGTTAAAAATTTAAGAGTGTCTTGTACTTTAATTTGATAGCCTAAAGGAATATTTTTTTTAATATCATTAACAATCATTAAGTTTGAACCTTTTTGAAAAGCTTCTAAAACAAAATCATTGCCATTTACTTTTTTCCCCTTAATTGCAAAAAAGACATTACCTTTTTTTATTGTTTTTGAATTTATTGAAATATTATTTATCTTTTTTTTAGGAAATATTTGTGAATGTGATAGCTCATTAATTATATTTAATTTTAAATTTACAAATAATGATTTATTCTTTTTTTTTATTGAATTAAGAATTATTTTTTTATCTGAAAAAAATAATTTTTTATCTCCAAAATCTTGTATGATTTCATGACCTCTTCCAGCTACTAACAGTATATCTCCAGTGGCAAGGCTCATCACAGCTTTTTGGATCGCTTCTTTTCGATTGGGTAATTCATGAAGTTTATTATTTTTAATACCTTTTTTGATGTCTATTCTAATTTTTGATGGATTTTCATACCTAGGGTTATCATTTGTTAAATAAATATTTTTTGAATACTTATCAGCTATTCTTCCCATCATAACTCTTTTTTTTGTATCTCTATTTCCACCACAACCAAAAACTAAACTAATTTTACTCTTAGGAAATTGCTCTTGTAAGCTAGATAAAGCCAAATCAAGTGCTTCCGGCGTGTGAGCATAATCTAAAATTACCCTGCTGTTGTTTTTAATTTTTCCAATTTTTTCAAGTCGCCCTTCTACAGATTTAATCCTATCAATTTTTCCAATTATATTTTTTAATTTTAAACCACTCTTATAAGCAGCTAAAATCGCCATTAATAAATTCTTAATTTGTATTTTGCCTATTAAATTTAACTCAAATTTAAATTTCTGACTTTTAAATTTGATTTCTAAAATTTGTTTTTCATTTTCAAATTTATGCGAAATCAGTTCAATCCCATTTTTATTATTAAAGATTAGTTTCAAATTTAATTTATTTTTTAATGAAATTCTTTCTATTTCTTTTTTTTGAGGAATATTCATATCAGAAATAATACTACCTTTTTTTTTTATCAATTTTTTAAATAAATATAATTTTGATTTTAGATAGTCTCTTATATTTTTATGATAATCTAAATGGTCATGAGAAAAATTTGTAAATATTCCTATGTCAAACAAAAGCCCATCTAATCGATGTTGCTTTAGTCCATGACTTGAGGCTTCCATAATGACAAAGTCAATTCTATCTTTTTTCAACTTTTTTAGTGTTAAACTTAATTCAATTGGGTCCAGAGTAGTATTTTTTGAAATCCTCTTTTGATTTTTAAATTTAATACCAACGGTACCAATTGCAGCAACTTTTATTTTATTAGTTGTTAATATTTGATAATAAAAATCTGCGACTGATGACTTCCCATTAGTGCCCGTGACTGCAATAAGTTTTTTAGGTTTTTTTTTAATAATTTTATATGCAATGCAAGAGAGTAATTTTCGAACATTTGGAACTTTTAAATAAACTACATTATCTTCTTTTTTTGGAAATTTTTTTTCAGAAACTATAATTTTGGCACCATTTTTTATAGCCTCTTTTACAAAACTATTTCCATCATATTTACTTCCTTTAATTGCAAAAAAAATAAAATTTTTTTTCACCTTTGAGCTATCAAATGAAATACCTGAGAAAAATATTTTTCTATTTATTTTACTTAGATTGGGTATATAGTCTTTAAGAAGCATTATTAATTAAATTCACTATACTTTGTGGCTAAAATTGGCCCAATTTTCTCAACAATTTGTCCTGTCACTTCCACACTTGTCCAACCTGCGGTATTAAATGGTGTTCCTTTATATTTTATGTTTGAGCCATCTCTGTAATGATAAACATACTCTTTATTTATTTTAGGCTCATCGAGCATTACAGCAAATACAAATTTAGGTTTCGACGTGGGAAAAATAGATATAAAAGTATTTATTTTCTTTTTTGAATAACCACCAGTAATACTTTTTTGTGCTGTCCCAGTTTTTCCACCTAATTCATATCCATCTACGTTAGCTAAAGATGCGGTTCCTTCTTTAGTTGATACAATTTTTCTTAAAATTGGTAGAATTTCTGCTGATACATTTTCATTTAATACTCTTTGTTTCTGTAAATTTGAGTTTTGTCTAATTAAAGTTGGTTCTACACTGTAACCACCGTTTGCTATAATAGCATAAGCTTTGACGAGTTGTAACAAGGTAGTGGTAATACCATGGCCAAATGATGCAGTTGCTAAAGGACATTTACCCCATTCAAAATTTATAGGTTTTCCAACCTCTTCAATATCAAAATTTATCTGATCTAGAATGCCAATTTTGGATAAAAATTCTTTAAAACTTTTTTGACCAATTTGTTGTCCTATTCTGACTGAGCCTATATTTCCAGACCTTATTAAAATTTCTTCAGCAGTTAAGTTTGATGGTATTTCTTGATCATACTCATTTATTTTAAATCCAGCACATGTTAATGATTTTGGAAGATTATTAAACTGACTGTTTCGTTTTATAATTTGCAAGTCAATTCCAGCTGCTAATGTAAAAGTTTTAAAGACTGATCCAAATTCATACACGCCCTTTGTCGCTCTGTTTATAAAATTTTTATCAGAAAAATTTTTTCTTTTGTTTGGATCAAAATCGGGTAACGAAACTAGGGAAATTATTTCCCCATTATCAATATTCATTAATATAGCTGCACTCCCTAAAGTTTTAAAAATTTTGTTAAATTTTATTAATTCATTTCTTATAAGAAACTGAATGTCAGTATCCACAGATAGAACAATAGGTTCTTTTGTTTCTTTTAATCTTTTATTAAGAGATTTCTCTAAACCTGAAATTCCATTATTATCATTATCGATTTGTCCAATTATATGACTAAATAAGTTTTTTTCAGGATAAATTCTTATTAATTTTTTTTCTACTTGAATGGATTTATCTCCTAGATTCATTATTTTTTCATATTTTTCATTTGCAATCTTTTTTTCAAAATAAAAAAATTTTTTGTTATCAAAATTGGTTCTTATTTTTTCGTAATCTTTATCTGGAAAAATATATTTTAAATTTAATAGAAGCTTTTTTTTATCTATTATTTTAGCTGTACTAATTCCTATATCTACAGAGTTTAATGATTTAACTAAGAATTTACCATTTCTATCTACAATTTCAGTTCTGTGAAGATCATTTAAAGTGCTTCGCGAAAGATTATTTAAATTTGGATCTTTCCTTGACCCAAGATGAATTAAATGAATAAAATATATTAAAGAAATTATAAAGAATATAAAAAATATAAAAGAAATCCTACTGAATTTGATTTTAAGATTTGACTCATTTTTCTCATATTTGAAATCGCCATGTTTATCTTCAATTAAAATTCTGTTATCTTTTTGGATCATCAATTATTTTCAGCTCCTTAATAATTAATTGATTAGATGATTTTTTAATTAATCTAATTTCTTTTAGTTCTTTTTGAACTAATTGTTCGTCAAAGTATAAATTCTGAAATCCAAGTAATTTTTCTGAGGAGCTTAAGTATTCAAATTCTAATTTAGCATTTTTGTACTCTTGATTTAAAAATCTTAGATTTTCCTCCTTAATAAATGTTTCTTCATCAATTTTTTTAGTAGAATTTTTAATGATGGCTGTAAATAAAATTAAAGACAGTATTAAAGAAATCACAGAAAAGTTTTTCATAATTTATTTCCTAGATTTTCAATTTGAATTAAATAATCAAATTTTTTCAAAATATCTGTTTTAAATGCAAAAGAATTATCTTTCTTTATTACATATCTTAGTTTTGCAGACCTAGATGGTGGATTCATTTTTATCTCTTTTTCTGATGGTATTATTGGTTTTCTTTTTAATAACTTAAATAATATGTTTTCTTGGTCCTCTTTTGGCATATACCTGGAAACACTTTTATTTTCAGATAAACTTTTAAAAAAATATTTGACAATTTTATCCTCTAACGAATTAAACGTAACAACTATTAAAATTCCTCCTTCGTCTAAAATTTTTGCTGCAGAAATTAAACCATTTATCAACTCACTTATTTCTTTGTTTACAAAAATTCTTAAAGCTTGAAAAACTTTTGTTGCACTGTGTATTTTAAAATTTTTTCTTGATTTAACTTCCTCAATTAGTTTTGCTAAAATTTTAGTATCTATTTTTTTTTTATTTCTTTCTGAATCTATTTTAAATGAAATTTTTTTTGCTTCCCTTTCCTCCCCAAAAAATTTGAATATTAACTCTAATTCTTTTTTACTTAACTTGTTAATTACATCTTTTGCTGAAAAAGTATTTAATCCCATTTTCATATTAAGTTCTCCTTCAGAATTAAATGATAATCCCTTTTTGGTATCTTTTATTTGTGAATAAGAAAAACCTAAATCGAAAATAATACCTCGAATACTTATATCTTTAAGCATTAAATCATTTAACTGACTAAATCGATTATTTTTAAATATAAATCTTTGACCAAATTTTTTTTGAAATTTTTCAGCTTTTTTCTTACTTTCAATATCTCTATCTAAAGCAATGACTTGAGTATTTTTAAAACTTAAAATTTTCTCTGTGTAACCACCCTGGCCAAATGTACAATCGATAAATGTGCCACCATGTTGAGGGGTAATAATGCTGATTATTTCATCAAGCAATACCGGATAATGTTTTGGAGCATCCGATACCATGGTGGCTTCCATTTATTTTTCCGAAGGACATTAATTTTTTTGTCTTCGTAAAAAAGCAGGTATTTCTAAATCGTCTTCCTCATTATTTACGTCTGAAGATCCAAGTAAATCTTGAGTGTTTGAGTCTTGTTTGTCTGAGCTGAATAGATCTGGTTCATTTGTATCCACCCCAAACTCTTTTAAATCACTAGAATGTTGATTTTCAGTTTGAAAACTATCTTCTTCATAATTTAAAGATGACTCATTTTTTAATTCAGAGGTGTTTTCATCAATACTCTGTGACTCTTGATTTTTAAGTAATTCCTCATGATATTGATTGTTCATCTCATTAATAGTCTGATTATTATCTATATTTTCTGATACAACCTCGTTTTCAAGTTTTAGTGCATTAGCACCGTGAGAAAACGGATTTGAATTGGAACTAGAAAAACCAAAGGATGCTGTTCCATTATTATTTACAAAATCTGAATACCCTGGATTTCGGTTTTGAATACGATGAACCATATTAATTACAGATTTTGTTTCAGGTTGCTGACCATCCAGAGATGTGGCAACAATTGAAACTCTCATTTTGCCATCAAGCTCTGGGTCAGTAATCGCACCTATTATTAATTCAGCTTCTGGATCAACTTCAGCTCTTACTTTATTGACAGCCTCATCAACCTCAAAAAGTTTTAAATCTTTTCCTCCAGTGATATTGACTAATAATCCTTTTGCTCCTTTTAGGGTATAATCATCAATTAATGGGTTGCTGATAGCCATTTCAGCTGCTTTCATGGCTCTTCCTTCACCTTCTGCCTCTCCTGTACCCATCATTGCTTTACCCATTGAAGCCATTACAGACTCAACATCTGCAAAATCTAAATTAATCAAACCTGGTCTAACCATCAAATCTGTAATACTTTGCACTCCGTGCATAAGTACATTATTCGAAAGATTAAAAGACTCTTCGAAAGTAGTTTGCTCGTTGGCTATTTTGAATAAATTTTGATTTGGGATTACAATTATTGTATCAACATGTCTTCTAAGTTCCTCTAAACCCTGTTGGGCTCTTCTCATCCTCGACGGTCCTTCGTACAAAAAAGGAAGAGTTATTACGCCAACTGTTAATATGTTTAATTCCTTTGCTGCTCTTGCAATAACATGTGCAGCTCCTGTGCCAGTACCACCACCCATTCCAGCAGCTATAAAAACCATATTTGCACCTTGAAGAATATTTACTATATCATTTAATGACTCATCGGCAGCGGCTTGACCAATATCTAATTTTGCCCCAGCGCCTAAACCTTTTGTCAAATTTAAACCAATTTGAATTTTTGATTTTGCCTTACTGTGTTTTAAATCCTGCGCATCTGTATTTACTGCAATAAATTCAACTCCTTGCATTCCATTATCAATCATCTCATTTATTGCATTTCCACCTGCCCCACCAATACCCATTACTAAAAGTCGTGGTTGTAATTCTTTAATTTCTGGTACTTTAAAGTTAATTGTCATTTTTTTATCCCCCGTTATTTGTTAAACTGTTGCTCCCATTTAAGACTAGAACGATTAATATTTGCTTTTTTCTTTGCACTAACCTTAAATTTTTCAAATATTGTTGGCTCCCAAATTTGGAATGTTTTTCCTTGCCCAACAAAAACCATGTTATTTTTAATTTTTGCATGTTTTAATAATTTTGGAGTTATTGAAATTCTGCCCTCACCGTCAAATTGTAAATTTACGCTTTCAGATAAAATTGATGTTGAAAAAAAATCTCTTTTTTCCTCAAAAGGGTTTAGTGAGTCTATTGAATTGGAGATTTTTTCTATTCTGTCTTGTGGCCATGCTTCTATTGAATAATTATTAAATGATGGATAACAAATTACTCCATTATAACCTAAGTTAGACAAATATGATCTAAAACTTGCAGGCACCGACACCCTTCCTTTTTTGTCCAATTTGTTTTCGTAGGTTGATAAAAACATAAACCATAAATTCCACTTTTTCCCTTATTTGGGAATTTATGGGATATTATGGGTTTTTTGTTTAAGTGTCAATATATTCTATTAAAAATTAAGTTTAAAATATTAGATAGAATTGAGTCAGAATCTGGAAATTTGACTATTAAAATTTGATAATTATGTCAGATGAACTGTAAGCCGGGTTCTGTCCTTTAAACTTATCATTTGTCTAGGCTTAAGATTACTCTTAAGCTCAAGCGACTAACCCTGATGACTAGCCAAGGATGGCTTTTAGTTTTTCAACAATGTCATCTCTACTTAGTCTTGCTCTCAGTGGGGTTTTCCAGCGTTCATTGTTACCAATAGAACCGGTGTGCTCTTACCACACCTTTTCACCCTTGCCATGTTATGGCGGTTTATTTTCTGTGGCACTGTCCCTAGGGTTGCCCCCGCCAGGTATTACCTGGCACTGTATCCTTGTAGAGCCCGGACTTTCCTCTTCTAACTTGAAGCAATAAGTCGTTCATCTGACACAATCAACTTATATTTTAAAAATAAAATTTCAACAATTATTTGCTTACGATTTTACTAGGCTTTTACTTATTAAAAAACACTCTAAATCTATTTTACCATTAATTAAACTTTGTCTAAATTTTCTTTGAAAGGCTTCAATTACTTTAATATTATATAATTTTGTTTTTTTTCTAAATCTTTTTGAATAACCAATCATATTAAGATTTTTCATAAATCTTTTTTGCTCAAAAAAGCTTATTTTTTGATTTCTAAACTTTTTAATTTCTCTTTCTTTTAATTTATGCCAATGACACAAATTTTGACTCGCTAATATCTTCCAAGGAAATTTTTCACCAGGATCTTTTTTACGATTTGGAGATATGTCAGAATGACCGAGTATATTTTGTTTTTTAACTTTGTATTTTTTAATCAAAATTCTTAAAAGTTTTATTAATGATTTTATTTGCTTAGCATAAAATTTCTTATAATTATTACTATGTCCTGGATTATTGATTTCAATGCCTATAGAATATTTGTTTAAAGATTTATATTTTTTCCAAATCGACTCCCCAGCGTGCCACGCAATATAAAGATCTGGTACTAGATTTACAACTTCTCCATTATTTTTGATGAAGTAGTGTGAGCTTACTTTTGATTTAGAGTTACAAAGTCTTTTTATAGCCTCTGACTGCTTTCTCATCCCAGTATAATGAATAATGATGAATTTAATCTGTTTTTTGTTTCTAGAAAGTGCATCAAAATTTATAGAGTAGTGCCTCGTCAATTTTAGGCCTAATTTTGAGCTCATTTTTGTTAATTACTTAATTTACTTTATCCTTTTATATATTATAAAGACTGTAATGATTAAGAAAATTGTAGTAATTCTAATTACAACCCTTGCGCTAACTTTAAATGTTAATGCAGCTTCTGATGGTGATCTAATTTTAAAAAAGAATGACCCAGCTGAAGTTAAAGATTGCTTTGAGGGTTTAAACAGAGCAACTTTTGCATTTAATCAAGCTCTGGATGGTATAATTTTTAAACCAGTCGCGACTGTTTACAAAAAGTTGCCATCACCAGTAAAAAGTGGAGTAAGTAACTCACTTGATAATTTATCAAATCTTGTAACAATACCCAACAACATTCTCCAAGGTGAATTTAAATTAGCTATGATGAACACTGGAAGATTTTTAGTAAATACTACCGTTGGAATTTTAGGTTTTGTTGATGTTGCACAGCATCTTGGAATGTCAGAGTATGAAAAAGAAGATTATGGTCAATCATTAGCTAAAGCTGGTGTTGGACCAGGTTGCTATATTGTTTTACCTGTTTTAGGTCCAAGCACTGCAAGAGATACAGTTGCGTTGGGAGCCAATTTACTTGGTGGAGATGCTTGGTATAATGTTACAGTCAAAAATGATACTCACTATTTAAGTGAAGAAGATTATTACAGCTCAAAAATAACAGCAGGAGTAGACTTTAGAGCAAAAAATTATGATTCAATTGAAAATTTAAAGGAAAATTCATTAGATTTTTATGCGTCTGTAAAAAGTCTATATTTACAGGATAGACAACAAAAAATAGCTAACATGAATACTATTGTTGAAACACAAAATGATAGTGATTGGGAAGAAATAGAAAATAATTAATTTTAATAAAATAAATGAAAATTAAAAAATGTTTATTTATTTTAATAGTTTACTTTTTAAGTATAAATATTGCTTCTGCAATACAGCCAGATATTTTTGTTCAATCAACAGTTAATAGAGCATCTAAGATTCTTTCTGAAAATATTTCAAAGGAAAATAAGATTTCAGAGCTAAAAAAGATTGCCATAGAAACTGTAGATATAAATGGGATAGCGTTCTATACACTTGGTTCTAGAAGAAAAACAATTAACGATAATCAAAAAATTCAATATATAAAATTATTTAATGATTATTTCTTAAAAAGTTTTTCAAGCAGATTAGCTGAATACACTAATCCAGAAATAGATGTTTACAATAAAGAAGTAATAAATAGAAACTATACAATAGTAAATTCTCTTCTAAAAGGAACGGATGACAGACCAGAGGTTAAAATTGACTGGAGAATTTATACTAAAGACCCTGAAAATCCTTTGATTAGGGATTTAATTATAGAGGGCTTAAGTCTGGCAAGAACTCAAAAAGAAGAGTTTGCATCAATTTTAAATTCTAATGATGGTGATATAAATGCACTATTTAAAACTTTAAAAGACTTTTCAAAAAATTAACTAAACAACTATGGTGGGCCCGCCAGGACTCGAACCTGGGACCAATACATTATGAGTGTACTGCTCTAACCAACTGAGCTACAGGCCCTATTAATAATTAAGGTTTTACAACAATATCATTTATAATCAAGTTTGAATCTTTTTTAATCTTCAGATTAATGTATTAATTAAAACCGATCCATCCAGTTTGATAATTTGAAAAAAGTATCTTTGCGCCAGTATGAACTGCATACTCATGAACCAAGCTTCCTTTTCCTGAGATTGTTGGGCCTGGAACTAATCCTGGTTTAATAAGCTCAAGAGTATCTTTTTTGACATTCGATTGTTGCAGATATCCTATTATTGGAGAGTCATCTACCACTACTAATGTTTGCTCATTTAAAATTTTTTTTATACTTACTAATTCCTTCAAATGATGTTGCGCTGATTTTTCTTTTGATTTCCAATCACAATCAAAGCTATCTAAGTAAAATAATGAAACATCAGTTTTATTTTTAGAAAATTCCTTGCTTAAATTATTTAAATATTTGACACTGTCAGCGGTATTAATTGAAACATTTTCACTTACAATTTCTGAACAAACTTTTGTTGCACTAGGATTAATATCTACAGTATAAACCTTAGAATTGTTTTTTCTAGATTGAGTATATTTATCAAATAACAATGTACTTTGACCATCACCTGAAAAATTATCTTTAATTCTTAAACAGCCTGTTTCCACAATTGTAATTGGGCTAGGGATTTTATCTAAATACTTAAAAATTTGATAAAATGAGTCTTTTCTTGTCTCTAATTTGATTGAGATTTTGTCAAACCAATTATAAAAATCTAAATTTTCCATACAAAACTATTATAAGTATTAATTAAATAGATCAATAATTAATAATTTATAATTAGATCTTTTTAAATTGATTGATAAAACTAATAATTTTTTCTGAGGATTTTTTCCATGTAAATAATTTAGAAAATTTTTTTAACTTTTGTACTTCTTTTTCTCTTTTTTTTGGATTTTGATATAAATCATAAATTTTAGATGTCATACCAGAAATATCATATGGATCAAAAATTTTAGTAGCTTTTCCAAAAATCTCAGAAAGAGAACCTCTATTGGAAATAATCACTGGAGTACCTGATGCCATTGCCTCAAGTGGAGGTAATCCAAACCCTTCATAAAATGATGGATAAAGAAAACAAAGCGATGATTTATATAAATGATAAACTATTTTATCATCGACATATCCAGTGACTATAATTCTTTTTTTAATTTTTTCTGGAAAAGTATTAATTTGCTCATCAACTTTACCCCAACCTTTTGCTCCAGTTAGAACAAGATATAAATTATCAAAATTAAATTTTTTAATCATTTCTTCAAAGATCTTTAAGGAAGTCTTTAAATTTTTTCTTGGTTCTAGAGTAGATAAACATAAAATATATTTTGAGTTCCCAGAAATATTAAGAAATTTATTAATATCAAATCTAATATTATATTCTCTATCAAAATCATTTCTTAAACCTGGATAAAAAACTCCTACTTTATTAGGGTCAATATTTGAAATAGACAAAAGATCAGTTCTAGTTTTTTGAGAAATACATAATGCATGACTTTTTGAATTCAATGATTTTAGTATACTTTTTTCAAAACTTATATTTGAACCTTTTAATTCTGGACAAAAATGAGTAGAAAAATCATAAATAATCTGAAAAATATTTGACTTAGGAATTTTATATAAATCTTGACCAGCTGGGTGAAAAGGCATTAAAAAGTTCAGTTTTTCCTCACCAAATTTAACATTGGCTAAGTTAAAACATTCTTTAAATTGATGATTTGAATAAAATGAAATCATTTTCTTTCTTAATTCAATTGGTGATAAAATTTTAAATTCTACATCATTTCTTAAAAGAAAACTGTCACACAAATTTTTTATTACAAAATAGATGCCTGTTCTGGCTAACTTATTATCTATAGCCATTCCTAAAACTGTGCCATCTAAAATTATTTTTTGTTTTTGTGATATCATTTTATAATTAATTTTATTGCTGCCTGAGGAGGAAAAGTAACATCTAAATATTCCCTATTGATTAAATAAGGTAAAATATACAATTCTAAATTATTCTCACTTAATCCTAAATTAAAATTTACATGTTCACATTTTTGAAAATTTATTTTTACTTTTGTATTATCTTTAAAAACCAAATCAACTGTTTGAGTGCCCTGATATGTTTTCTTGTTATCAATAACAAAGTTCATTTTATAAATACCAAATCCTCCAAAAGCTGAGAACACTTTAATTGGCTCAAAATTTTGGTCAAATGAGTAAGTTTTTTTATCGATATAGTCCTCCTTTACTTTATCTAAAATTTGCTGATTAATTTTTTCTTTTGGATTTATTTTTTTTACAATGTTTTGTAGAGCCTCTGCCCAAAAATCATTTTTACAATATTTTTCATCTCTCAATGTCCACATATCATAATATGTACCTAACTGATTGGCAAAAACAGCAGCTATAGTTTTTTTTGAAAAAAGGAAATCAATAGAATTTATTATATCTTTTTCTTCTATCTTATAATTCCCAGACTCATCTAAATCTAAAATTATTAATAAATCACATTTTTTCAACTCAGGAATTGACTTAATTTTTTCTATAATTATGTTTCTCGCTCTTTCTAATCTCATCCCTCTAATAGGTAGTTCATTAAGTTGATTTTCAAATAAATAATAGCAATTTTTAGTTTTATTATTTTTTAATATATTTCTGGTTTGATCTTTTGATCCATTTTCTACTATTACTTGATAGCTTTCTTTAAATAATGATGAATAAAATTCTATATTCTGTAAACTTTTTTCTAAGTAATTTTCACAGTCTCTAGCGCAACCAGCAAAAACAACTCTTAATTCATTTAATTTTTTTTTCATAAATATTAAAAATTATCATTTCTACTCCAAATGTGGTGGGCCGTGTTGGTTACGCTCCAACTACCCCTGCAATGTCAATGCAGTACTCTACTATTGAGCTAACGGCCCTTTAGTATTAACTCTCTAAAAAGCTTTTTAATTGTTTTGATCTACTTGGATGTTTTAGTTTTCTTAATGCTTTTGCTTCAATTTGTCGAATTCTCTCTCTTGTTACTGAAAACTGTAAACCAACTTCCTCTAAAGTATGATCCGTGTTCATCCCAACGCCAAAACGCATTCTTAAAACTCTTTCCTCTCTTGGGGTGAGTGTTGATAGTATTTTTGTAGTTGCCTCTCCTAAATTTGATTTAATTGCTTGCTCAAGTGGAGCTAAGGCTTTTGTGTCTTCTATAAAGTCACCCAAACTACTGTCCTCTTCATCACCAACTGGTTTTTCTAAAGATACTGGCTCTTTAGAAATTTTTAAAACTTTTCTTACTTTATCTAATGGCATTCTTAATTTTTTTGCCAATTCCTCTGGGGTTGCTTCTCTTCCAAATTCACTCAAAATTAACCTTTGAGTCCTAACTATTTTATTTATAGTTTCGATCATGTGAACAGGGATTCTAATAGTTCTTGCTTGATCAGCGATTGATCTAGTGATCGCTTGTCTAATCCACCAAGTAGCATAAGTTGAAAATTTGTAACCTCTTCTATATTCAAACTTATCAACAGCTTTCATTAATCCGATATTACCCTCTTGAATTAAATCAAGAAATTGCAAACCTCTATTTGTGTATTTTTTAGCTATAGAAATTACCAATCTTAAGTTTGCCTCTACCATCTCTTTTTTGGCTATTCTTGATTCTTTTTCTCCCTTCTGAACTCGACTTACTAATTTTTTAAAATCTGTAACAGAAATGCCCAACTTATTACTTATTTCAATTAATCTTTCTCTAATATTTTTAAATTCATCTTTATTTTTCACAAAAAACTTTTTCCAAGCTAAATTTGTATCTAGAAATTTTTTAAAATTTGGATTTATTTCATTGCCTATATAAAATTTGATAAATTCGTTTCTTGAAATATCTGCATTTATAGCAAGTCTTAATAAATTTCCTTCTAAAGAAATTATCTTTTTATTCTCAATATAATGTTTTTGAACCAACTCTTCTAGAACTGACGGTGAAAGTTGTAATGATTTGATATTTTCTAAGATCTGACTAACAATTTTTTCATAATTTTTCTCTTTGCTGGAAGAGAAAATTTTTGAGGATAAAACACATTCTAATTTTTCTTTTTGATACTTTATTAGTTTATTATATTCTTTAGTTAGTTCATTAATAGTTTTTAACACTTTAGGTTTAATCTCTGTCTCCATGGCAGCAAGTGTAGGATTAAAATCCTCATCAACCTCATCTGCTGTATTTTCTTCCTTGTCAGTTTCACCAGAATTTTTTTGCTTTGCACTAGGTCCTGTAGTTTCATCTTCCATATAGTTTGTATCAATGTCGATAATTTCTCTGACTAAAATTTCATCATTATTTAATTTTTCATTCCAATCAAAAAATTGTTGAGCTGTAATCGGACTTTGAGATAATGCAATTAGCATCACATCTTTTCCTGCTTCGATCCTTTTAGCAATCGCAATCTCACCCTCTCTGGATAAAAGTTCAACACCTCCCATCTCTCTTAAATACATTCTTATAGGATCATCACTTTTTTCTATTGTTTTACCCTCATCTTTTGAGGAGCCATCTTTTTTTCTTAAAACTTTAAAATCTGATTTTTTTTCTACAAGAGTTACTTTCTCATCTAAAATATGAATAAAAGCTTGAGCTAAATTTTCATCAGATAAATTTCTTTTGCCTAATGATTTATTTAACTCTTCATATGTAATGAAACCTCTATGGGTACCCCGACCCATTAATCTAGCAAATGATTTAGTAATTATTCTTTCCACAGCAAATTTCTTGAGATTACTTATATAATCTCAATTTAACAAAAATCCATTATTAATTTTTATTTTTTAATTGATATTTTGCTTTTTTTTTAGCTCTTTTAGCTCATTAAATGTAGCTTCACTCAAATCTTTTGAAAACTTAAGCTCTAATTCATTAATCCTTAACTCTAAATTATAATTATTTAAGTCTCTTTTTATATCATCCAGTAACTCAATTATTTCATGCTCTTTATTTGATTTATTTTTGAGGATATACTTTATTGGCGCAAACTTATTTATCTTATCAATTAACTGGCTATCAATCTCTAATTCATCCACTTTTAATTCGTTATTTAATTTCAATTTAGAAAGGATTTTATTAAAAATTTGAATGTTAATTTCTGTGAACAATTTTATATCTTCAATTAAGTGAATATTTTCACCAAGTAATTTAAGATTAGAAGTTACTAAATAAAGTAATGAAAATTCTTTTAATTCAATACTCGTAAAAGATTTACTATCATTGAAATATTTTTTTGTTTTTTCAAGAGATTTAGTTATTTTTTTATAATAATTTTTATTTTGGTTGGTAAAGGGAGTTAATTCTGAAATTTTTTCTAAAAAAAACTCTAATATATATTTTCTAATAAAATCATCTTTAATTGTTTTTGCTATAGATCTTAATTTTTTATCAAAAACTGCCATAGATGATGGGTCATTCGAAGTTCGTTTTTTGTAATGGCTAAATATAAACTGATGAATTGATATTTTATTATTCTTATGAAACTCTAAAAAAAATTCTTTACCATTTTTTTGAACAAAACTATCTGGATCTTCTTTATTTGGTAAAAACAAGAATGAAATATTTTTTTCTGGCTTTAAGTCTCTAATTGAATTTTCTGCAGCACGCAGTGCAGCTTTATATCCACTTTCATCACCATCAAAACATATAACTATGTCATCAAAAAATTGATTCAGCGTAAGAATTTGTCTATCAGTTAAAGAAGTACCAAGATTAGCAACAACATTTTCAATTTTATGTTTGCTTAAGCCCACGACGTCCATGTAGCCTTCTACTAAGAAAATATTATCAAATTTATTAGATAATTTTCTTGCCATATCTAAGTTATATAAATTTGATCCTTTTTTAAAAAAAGCTGTTTCAGGTGAGTTAATATATTTAGCAAGATAATCACTTTTTTCAATTATTCTTCCACCTAAAGCAGTAGGTTCACCAGAAATATTATTAATTGGGAAAATTAACCGACCTCTAAATCTTTCGACATAAGTTTTTTTCTTGTCATCTAAATAAAATAAACCAGTGTCCATTATTGTCTCTAAACTAAATTGACTTTTTAATTTATCAATAAATGTAGGATTTTTTTCAACGTATCCCATATTAAATTTTTTAACATCTTCTTTTGTTAAATTTCTATTTTTTAAATAATCTCTCACTTTTGAAAAAGACTCGTTTTTTAGAAGTTCGTTGTGATAGAAATCTGTGTAAAGTTTAAAAATTGATGAATATTCTTTCCATTTTTTTTCTCTTTCTACATCTTGTTTTGAAAAAGTATATGGTTGCATTCCTGCCAAGTTTGCCAAGTGCCTGACCGCTTCACCAAATCTAAGATTTTGCGTTTTCATCACAAAATCAAAAATATTTCCATGTTCAGATGTTGCAAAACAATGATAAAATTCTTTTTCATCATTGACTGTAAATGAAGGTGTTTTTTCATTTTTAAATGGAGAAAGACCTACAAACTCTTTTCCTCTTTTTTTTAAACTTACAAATTTTGAAACAACTGTTGAAACTTTTAATCTTAATTTAATTTCATCAAGATATTCTTTTGGATACTTCATCACTTGTTTAATAGTGTTTTAAGTAAAGATCCGGCTTTAGCAAAATCGATCTGATCTGCATATTCTTTTTTTAAAGCACCCATAACTTTTCCCATATCTTTTATTGAAGAAGCTCCAATTTTTGAAATAACACCTTCACATATTTTTTTAGTTTCTTCCTCGCCTAATTGTTGAGGTAAATAATTTGTTAAAATATTATATTCATTTTGCTCAACCTCTAATAAGTCAGCTCGATTATTTTTTTTATAAATATCAATTGATTCGGATCTTTGTTTTACCATTTTTTTTAAAAGCTTTTTAATATCTTCATCATCTGTCTCTTTTTTATTTGGGCCAGACCTATTTGATATGTCTAAATCCTTAATAGAAGATAAAATTAACCTATAAGTTGATATTTTGATTTTATCTTTTGATTTAACAGCGTTTTTATAATCAGTTTCAATAGTCTCTTTTAATGACATATAAATTTAATCTACTTTAAAGAAAAAATTCTTCAAAAGAAAAATTGTTTTTTTACAATTTTTTATTACATCTTTCTTGCGATAATAAAACAATTATTGTATTAACCTTTAACTTATGAGTTGTAATTGATCAAAAAAGCAAAAAAAACAAACTCACAATCTTACTCAAAATTTCAAACAGGTATTTTAGTTCTCGAAAATAGGAAGGTTTTCAAAGGAATTGGTATTGGTTATCAGGGATCTGCAACTGGTGAAGTGTGTTTTAACACTTCTCTCACAGGGTATCAGGAAATTATATCTGACCCGTCATATGCAGGTCAAATAATAAATTTTACTTTTCCTCACATTGGAAATGTTGGTACAAATAAAGAAGATCATGAGTCTGATAAAATTTGGACAAAAGGAGTAATTTTTAATTCTGAAATAACATCACCTTCAAATTATAGATCATTCTCGCACTTAGACGCTTGGTTAAAGAAAAATAGGATAGTTGGTTTGACTGGGTTGGATACTAGAGGTCTTACTAACTTCATTCGAGATAAAGGGGCACCAAAAGGAACAATCTCAATTTCTAAAACTGGAAAATTTAATATCAATAAAATTATAAATTCTACTATTAAATGGAGTGGATTAAAAAATTTAGATCTTGCTAAAGAAGTTAGCACAAAAAAGAATTATCAATGGAAGGGATTTAAAACGTGGAAGAAACAAACAGGATATCAGAAAAATAAAAAGAAAACCTTTCACGTGGTTGCAATTGATTATGGAATAAAGAAAAATATTTTAAGATATTTTTCTGATTTTAAGTGTAAAGTTACAGTCATACCTTGTAAAACTGTTTTCGAAAAAATTATTTCATTAAAACCTGATGGTATATTTTTATCCAATGGCCCTGGTGATCCAGCTGCAACCGGTCAATATGCAATTAATATAGTTAAAAAGTTAATTAAAAAAAGTTTACCAATTTTTGGAATTTGTCTAGGTCATCAAATTCTTGGATTAGCATTAGGTGCAAAAACAAAAAAAATGAAACTTGGTCACAGAGGCGCAAATCATCCTGTAAAAAATTTTATTACTGATGCGGTAGAAATTACTAGTCAAAATCATGGTTTTGAAATCATGAAAGAAAGTTTACCCAAGAATATAGAAATAACACACAAATCACTTTTCGACGGTGGGATTGAGGGGATAAGATTAAAAAATAAACCAATATTCTCTGTTCAATATCACCCAGAAGCAAATCCTGGACCGCAAGACAGCGTTTATCTTTTTAAACAATTTGTAAATGATATGAAAAAATATGCCAAAAAGAAAAGATCTTAAAAAAATTTTAGTGGTTGGAGCTGGTCCGATAATAATTGGCCAAGCATGTGAGTTTGATTATTCAGGTACGCAAGCATGCAAGGCATTAAAAGATGAAGGATATAAAGTTGTCTTGATTAATTCAAACCCTGCAACAATTATGACTGATCCAGATGTTGCTGATAAAACTTATATCGAACCAATCAGCATTGAAGTGCTTGAAAAAATATTAAAAAAAGAAAAACCTGATGCAATTTTGCCGACAATGGGAGGACAAACAGCCTTAAACTTAGCAATAGAAGCAGAAAAAAAAGGGATTTTAAAAAAATATAAAATTGAACTGATTGGTGCAAATTCTAAGGCAATTTCAAATGCTGAGGATAGAAAAAAATTTAGAAAAAATATGCAAGATATTGGATTAGACTTACCTAAGTCAAAGATAGTTAATAATTTCAATAAATCTTCAAAAGCATTAAAACAAATTGGTTTACCAGCAATTATAAGACCAGCATTTACCTTAGGTGGGCTGGGCGGTGGTATAGCCAAAACAAAAAAAGATTTTGTTAGAATTATTAAAAATGGACTTCAAGAATCTCCTGTAAGCCAAGTTCTAGTAGAAGAGTGTTTAGAGGGCTGGAAGGAATTTGAAATGGAAGTGGTGAGAGATAGAAAAGACAATTGTATAATCATATGTTCAATTGAAAACATTGATCCGATGGGAGTACACACTGGCGACTCCGTTACTGTAGCACCTGCTCTTACATTGACAGATAAAGAGTATCAAGTAATGCGAAATGCTTCAATTGCCTGTTTAAGAAAAATTGGTGTTGAAACAGGTGGGTCTAATGTTCAATTTGCAATCAATCCAAAAAATGGACGTATGGTAATTATTGAAATGAACCCTAGGGTCTCTCGATCTTCTGCATTAGCTTCTAAGGCTACAGGTTTTCCAATAGCAAAAGTAGCCGCAAAACTTGCAGTCGGATACACTTTAGATGAGCTTAAAAATGAAATAACAAAGGTAACACCTGCATCATTCGAACCGTCAATTGATTATGTTGTAACAAAAATTCCAAGATTTACATTCGAAAAGTTTTCAACTTCTCCAGCAGTTTTAGGCACATCTATGAAATCAGTAGGTGAGGCAATGGCTATTGGTAGAAATTTTAAAGAGTCTTTACAAAAGGCTTTAGTGTCATTAGAGACCGGATTTTCTGGCTTAGATAGAATTTTAAATTTGGATAAAAAACAAATTAAAAGAAAATTAAAAGAAAATGTCCCAAATAAACTCCTTTTTGTTGCTGAAGCTTTTAGAAAAAAAATAGACTTGAAAAAGATTTACTCTTTATCGAAAATTGATCCATGGTTTCTTGAGCAAATAAAAGAAATAGTTGAACATGAAATTTATATAAAAAATAAGGGATTACCAAAGAATTTTATTGATTTTAACAAAATAAAATCCATTGGGTTTTCAGATAAAAAACTATCTGAATTAACTAACCTTTCAGAGGATATTGTTAGAAAAAAAAGAATGGCTTTAAAAGTTTTACCAGTCTTTAAAAAAGTCGATACATGTGCTGCAGAATTTAAATCTTTTACCCCATATATGTATTCAAGCTATCAACGTAATTTTTCGCTGAACACAGAGTGTGAAGCAGAGCCCTCTAATAGGAAAAAAATTATAATTCTCGGTGGAGGACCTAACAGAATTGGCCAAGGAATTGAGTTTGATTACTGTTGTTGCCAAGCTAGCTTTGCTTTGAAAGATACAGGATTTGAAACGATAATGATCAACTGCAACCCTGAAACAGTTTCAACTGATTATGATACAAGTGATAGACTTTATTTTGAGCCACTCATTGATGAATATGTTTTTAATATAATTAAAAAAGAGAGAGAAAACGGAAATTTGATAGGAATAATTGCTCAATTTGGAGGTCAAACTCCGATCAAACTTGCAAAATTTTTGGATGATAACAATCTTCCAATTTTAGGAACTCAATATTCATCTATTGATCTTGCTGAAGATCGAGACCGTTTTAGAAATCTATTAAACAAATTAAAACTTAAGCAAGCTGAAAGTGGAATTGCAAAAACTTATAAAGAAGCAATTAAAATAGCTGATAAAATAGGATTGCCTTTAATGGTTAGACCCTCTTATGTTTTGGGTGGCAGAGCTATGGAAATTGTTTATGAAAAAAAACAATTAAAAAATTTTATAGAAGAGGCTTTTAAAGCAGCAGAGAAAAATCCAATTTTAATTGATAAATTTATTGATCAAGCAATGGAGGTTGATGTAGACGCTATATCTGATGGTAAAAAAGTTCATATTGCAGGAATTATGCAACACATCGAAGAAGCTGGGATTCATTCAGGAGACTCGGCATGTAGTTTACCTCCAGTGTCAATTAAGCCTTATCTAATTAAAGAGATAGAAAACCAATCTAAAAAATTAGCATTAGCTCTTAACGTAAAAGGTTTTATGAATATTCAATTTGCAATTAAGAAAGATGAAATTTTTGTAATTGAGGTTAATCCTAGAGCAAGTAGAACAGTACCATTTGTCTCTAAAGCTAAAGGAATACCTTTTGCTAAAATCGCATCTAGAGTAATGGCGGGTGAAAAATTATCAAAATTTAATCTAAAAGATAAATCAAAAGGAATGTTTGCGGTCAAAGAGGCAGTTTTCCCTTTTAATAAATTTCCAAACAGTGATCTTTTGTTAGGACCAGAAATGAAATCAACTGGAGAGGTGATGGGATTTGATAAAAATTTTGGGATGGCTTATGCCAAAAGTCAAATATCATCTCATAATTCTCTTCCAAAAAATGGGCTCGCTTTCATTTCATTAAAAGACTCTCACAAAGATGAAGGGATTGATCTTGCAAAAGACCTTTTAAAACTAGGGTTTAAATTATGTGCAACCCAAGGAACTGCAAATTACATTAAAAAATTTGGTATGAAATGTAAAACTATCAATAAAGCAAGTGGTGGCAGACCCCACATCGTGGATGTATTAAATTCAAAAAAAATAGCATTAGTTATAAATACTGGAGGTGGAAATAGTGAACATCGTATAAATGATGCAATTGCACTTAGAAGAGCTACTCTAAAAAATAAAGTTCCATATTGTACAAATATGTCAACGGCTCAAGCTTGTCTTGAGGCCATAAGGTCATTAAAAACAAAAAAACTTGAGGTGACAGCTTTACAAAATATCTAGGCTAAAATATTTTTTTTAATTTTAACATCAATTCATCAAAAGATCTTGGTCTAAGAATATCTTTATTAGATAGCTCAAAATCTAAATCATAATCATTAATGTTTTTACTCATTATATATGTAGATTTTAATTTATTAGAACCATCGATTTTAAAAGCATAATTAGAATTTTTATTTGGAAGA
>CABXYJ010000004.1 GCA_902516345.1 uncultured Pelagibacteraceae bacterium | reverse complement strand
ACCATCAAATGAATAAAGAATTAAATTTAATAGGGCTTAATAAAAAACCTTCTGAAACGACTGTTGTTGTGGCGATGTCAGGTGGTGTTGACTCATCTACAGTTGCAGGAATAATGAAAAAAGAAGGTTTCAAAGTTATAGGAATAACTTTAAAACTTTATGATGATAGCAAACAGGTCGCTGTATCGAAACAATGTTGTTCTGGTCAAGATATAATGGACGCAAAAAGAGTAGCAAATAAATTAAATATTGATCATAAGATTCTTTATTATCAGGATAAATTTAAACGAGAGGTAATAGATAATTTTGTTGAAAGTTATCTTAAAGGAGAAACACCTATTCCGTGTGTACAATGTAATCAAACAGTAAAATTTAAGGATTTATTTGAAGTTTCGAAAGAACTAAAGGCTGATGCGATGATAACGGGTCATTACGTTAAAAGTATAACAACTAATGGTGAAACAAACATGTATAAGGCCCTAGATGAAAATAGAGATCAAAGCTATTTTTTATTTAACACTTCTAGGGACCAATTAAATTATTTGAGATTCCCTTTAGGTGGTATGATGAAAAATGAAACAAGAGAAATAGCAAAAGAATTAAATTTAAATGTTGCTGATAAACCTGATAGTCAAGATATCTGCTTTGTTCCAAATAATGACTATGCATCAGTAATTCAAAAGTTTAGACCTGAGTCATTAAATAAAGGAAATATAAAAGATACAAGTGGAAAAGTTATTGGAGTACATGACGGGATAATTAATTTTACTATAGGTCAAAGAAAAGGGATTAAAGTTTCAGATAAAGAACCCTTATATGTAGTGGAGATAAACCCGGATAAAAATGAAATTATAGTTGGACCAAGGGATAGATTGGGTAAAAAAAAGATATCTTTGGATAGAATAAATCTATTAGGAGGTAAAAAAGAATTTCAAAATAAAATACTTGTTAAAGTTAGATCAACTGGAAAACTTCTCGAAGCGAAAGTTAATTTTATCCAAGAAAATAAGGCTGTGGTAAACCTAGAATTATCAGAAGATGGAATATCACCAGGCCAAGCGTGCGTATTTTATAATAAAGATAAATTGGGTTACAAAGTTCTTGGTGGTGGATGGATTACTAAGTAATTTTTTTTTTCCACATTAAAAATGTCAACAAATAGAAAATTATTACTCCTAAGAAAACATTCCATTCGATAGCATGTTTTAAAAATTTAAAATTGTCAAAAGGTAAAAAGGGCAATGTTATAACTGAGATAGTAATTAAAACTGTTATTAAAATCCTTTTTATTTTTAAATAAATAATATTAATGTAATTTACTAATTTTTCCCTTATTTCATAAAAAAATTTTATCAAATAAGCTTGTGCAATTAATTCAAATATAATGAATGATAGCATTACAACTCTTCTAAATAGTTTATACAAGTCATTATCAAACTTTATTCCTAAAAAAATTGAGTGAATTGTTAATAATATTGCAGAACTAACACCAAAAAATATGATTTTTTTTGTGTGTATATAGTCTTGATTAAAGTGGTTAATAATATTTTTAGTATTAAGCCAGTAACGAATTAATAAATATGAGGTTATAAACATTGCTGGTTTAAATATTAAATATAAAGGAAAATCTCTAACAGTTCTGCTGATTGAAACTCCACCATCAAGATAAGGAAATGTCGGAAATATAGGAACACCTGGCTCTAATATTTGATGAAAGTTTGTTACAATTAACAAGCAAGTATTTACTGATAAAAATGGAATTATAAAAATCCATACAGAAATTGATTTAACTTTATCAATACTGTTCATAATTATGATTATTTCTTTTTATTTTTTTTTCGCGCTCTTCTTTTTTTGGAGCCCATTTTTCTTCGGCCTCTATGTTTCTTTGGATAACCCATTATTTCCTTTGTTTATAATTTAATTGAAATTATTGTTTGGATATAGCATTGTCGTGGTCAGTTATCAATTTTTTTATGTCAAAATCATTTAAAACTTTTTTAAAGCATACAGCGAAAGATTTTCATAATCAGTCAGTAAATCCAGCTGTTGTTAGAGCTTCAACTATAATTTTTAAATCAATGCAACATATTAGAAGAACTCAAATTAAAGCTCAAAAAAATCCTGTTGGAGGTCATTTTGATTATGGTAGGCAGGGAACTTCAACAACATATATTTTACAAAAAATTTTAACTAAACTTGAACAAAGTTATCATGTTTTTACAACACCGACAGGTTTTGGTTCAGTTTTTTTAGCTATCTTTAGTGTAGTTAGACCGAACGATGAAATATTAGTATCAGATCCAGTTTATAGTCCAACAAGAATTCTAACTGAAAATTATTTAAAAGAATTTAATATTAAAACTATTTTTTATAATCCTAAAGATTTAAAAACGTTAGAAAATAATATTTCAAAAAAAACAAAACTTATTTTTGTTGAAAATCCAGGTAGCAATTCATTCGAATTCCAAGATCTTGGTAAAATTATTAAAATTGCAAAAAAACATAAAATCTTAACAGCAATTGATAATACATGGGCAACACCATATTATTTAAAGCCAATGAAACTAGGTTTTGATATGAGTATTGTCTCTGCAACTAAATATTACTCTGGACACTCAGATGTTATGGGAGGAAGCCTAGCGGTCAATAAGAAAGTTTTCAATAGAGTAAAAATAGCTGAAAAAATTACTGGATTAAGATTAGGACCAGACGATGCGTATTTAATTACTAGAGGATTAAGAACACTTGATGTCAGATTAGATAGACATAGTGAGAATGCTAAAAAAGTTGCAGCCTATCTCTCAAAAAATAAAAAAATAAAGCTTCTTTACCCTTATATCAGAAATTCAAATAATTTTAGAATGTGGAAAAAATATTATTCTGGAGCATCAGGTTTAATGGGTTTAAAAATTAGAAGTAAAAATATAAGCTCCGTTAGAAAATTTGTAAATTCACTTAAATTATTTGGCTATGGATATAGCTGGGGTGGTTTTGAAAGTTTAGTTTTACATCAAGAGCATAGAGAGACTGGAAATAGAAAATACATGAGTCTAAACAACGATGAGCATCTTGTAAGGCTTCATATAGGTTTAGAAGATCCTAGCGACCTTATCGCTGATATAAAGCAAGCCATAAAACATTTAAAATAATTAAATGGTTCAAGAAAAATTTATAAAAAATAAAACTGCATTATTTACTTTAATTGCAGCGAGTTTAGTTGTCTTGATTTCTTTAGGTGTGAGACAGACTTTTGGAATGTTTTTCATGGATTTTAAAGATGACCTTGGAATATCTCTGACTCAATCAGGCTTATCTGTTGGGTTGCAAATGTTGATGTGGGGTTTAACTGGTCCTATATTTGGAGCAATAGCTGATAAATATGGTGGTCATAAAGCAATATCACTGGCTTTTGTCTTTTTTTTAGCAGGGGTTTATTTTTTGTATGCAGGTCCAAATACTGGAATATTTTTTCAAATCGATATGGGTATTTTAATTGGGATTGGTTTAGGTGGAACAGCTATAAGTATACCAATGTCAGTTGTTGGAAAACATTTTCCACTATCTAACAGAACTATTGCAATGAGTATAGTAACTGCTGTTGGTTCTTTTGGTTATTTTTTATCTCCATTATTAACTGAATACTCATTAACCGAGAATGGATGGAAGAATACTTTAGTAGCTTTTTTAATCGCTCTATTTATAGGTTTAATTATTTCATTTTTTGTAAGATCGCCCTCGCTAAAAGAAAGTATTGAACAACCTAATAATCAAGGAACGTTTGATGCGTTGAAAGAAGCTTTCGGTACTAAAAGTTATATGCTTTTAGTCTCTGGATTTTTTGTGTGTGGTTTTCATATTACTTTAGTAGGTACTCATGTGCCCACATATGTGATTGATAGAGGCTTAGAAAGTTGGACTGCAGCAGCAATCTTATCATTAATTGGATTGTTTAATATTTTCGGTTCTCTTACTAGTGGATACTTATCAACTAAAATGAGTAAAAAAATAATCTTAAGCACCATTTATGCATTAAGAGGAGTTTCAATTATGTTTTTTATCTTTTTACCAGCAAGCAATATTAACTCTTTTATTTTTGGGGCTACTTTTGGTTTTCTATGGCTTTCAACAGTGCCTGCAACTAGCGGAATAGTGGCGCACATGTTTGGAACCAAATACTTAGGACTTTTGTATGGAATTGTTTTTTTAAGTCATCAAGTAGGTTCATTCTTCGGTGCATATTTGGGCGGTTTATTTCACGATTTATATGGGTCATATGATTATGCGTGGTATTTAGCAATTGCATTATCGGTTTTTGCAGCAATAATTCATCTACCAATAAGGGAACAACCAGTGCTTAGATTAAAAACATAGTAAATTGAACACATTAAAAAAACTTCAAAATTTAAATAATTCTGGAAAGTCTTATATAATTTACAAATCTAAAAATGGATTTGACCTGTATACGAATTTTTCAAAAAAAATAATTTTGAATAATAACAACATCATTAGATTTTTAAATAAAAAAAATAAAAAAAATAAATTAAAGAATACAGACTTATACATAGGGTTTTTTGGTTATGAATTATTAAATAATTTAATAGGGGTGAAAGTCCCCAAACAAAAGACCAACAAATTTCCAAAAGGAATTTTTTATAAACCAGAAAAAAAAATTAATTTGCATAAAGATTTTTTAAGTAATTTGAGCAAACCATTTAATAAAAAGAATGACTTCAAAATTAATATTAATCGAGAGATATATTCAAAAATTTTTAAAAGATTCAAAAAAAGGATTAAAAGTGGAGAAACTTATCAAATAAAGATTTGCACCAAATATAAAAAAATTTCAAAAATTGAACCCCTAGATTTTTTTTGTAGATTATCAAAGGCAAATTTAGCTCCAGAGGCTTTTATGATAAAAGACAAGAATTACTCTATTGTGAGCTGTTCTCCTGAAAATTTAATAACAAAAAAAGGATCATTGATAACGACTAAACCTATAGCGGGGACTGTAAAAAAAACAAAAAAAATGAACAAATTAAAGGCATTAAATTATTTCAAAAAAAATATTAAAGAAAACAAAGAACATAATATGATTGTCGATATGGAAAGAAATGACTTGTCAAGAATTTGTAAGAAAGGATCTGTAAAATTAGTAAGAACTAAAGTTGTTGAGGAGTACAAAGATTTATTTCATTATGTGAGTTTAATTAAAGGCAAACTTAATAGCAAAGTGGCAAGTATTGATATTATTAAAGCCATGATGCCAGGAGGATCAGTTATTGGTTGCCCAAAAATAAATACCCTAAACCTTTTAAACAAACAAGAAAAAGAAAATAGAAATATTTACACCGGAAGTTTTGGCTTTATAAAATTTAATGGTGATATGAGATTTAATATTATTATTAGATCAATTTTAAATTATAGGAACGTCTCAGAAATTTCAGTAGCCTCGGGTGTTGTTGTCGATAGTAGTGCGAAACATGAGTTTGAGGAAAATTATATAAAAGCCAAAGCTTTAATAGATTTATATTAATGATTTACGTTATCGACCATAAAGACTCTTTTACTTACAATGTTGTTCATCAATTTTCTTTATTTGATGATGTTGAATGTGATGACTATGAAAAATTAAATTTGAATAAATTAAAAAAAGCCTCAACAATTATATTTTCTCCAGGGCCAGGTAATCCAACTAATTATCCATTAACTTCAAAAATTTACAGAAGCTTTAAGGGTAAAAAAAAAATTATTGGAATATGTCTTGGTTTCCAACAAATATTATTTTGTGAAGGAGCACAAATAATAGAGCAAAAAAAAATTTATCATGGTTATCAATCCAGTGTGAGGGTCGTAAGTGATAATTCTATATTTGGTAAGGGTAAAAAATTTAAAGTAGGTCGTTATCATTCATTAAAATTAAAAGAACCTTTTAAAGCTAGAAATTTTGAAATAACTATGAGGTGTACGGAGACAAATACAGCAATGTCTTTTGAAAATAAAAAAGATAATATATATGGATTTCAGTTTCACCCTGAATCATTTTTGACAAACAATGGTAAGTTACTTATTAAAAAAATCCTATCTTATTAAAAACTTAAAAGAAGTAAATTTTAAAGATTTATGGGGTGATCACGGCATTTTTACTACTATGTGGATTTTTGGTAAACCACAAAAAATTTTATTTTTTGAAAAACATATTCATAATTTAATTATATCATTAAATAAATATGGAATAAAAAAAAAATTTCTTAAAAAAGATATTATAAAATTGATTAATTTGAATTTATCGAAAAATAAAAATTATAACCATTTATTAAGAGTTGCAGTAAATAAAAATTTGATTTCTGTTTCGTTGAGAAAAAGATTAAATCCAAAATCAAATTTTGATTTAAAACTGAAGTATATAAAGCGAGATAAACCTCAATTTAAAAATTTGAAATACAAAAAAATTCTTAAATATTTATCAAAAATGGATAATTCAAAGTCAGATATTGGTTTAATTAATAATAATAAAGTTTTAGAAACTGGAACATCCAATCTTTTATTTATTAAGAATAATAAGATACATACCCAAACGAAAGGTTATTATAAGGGCATTACATTGAAATTTTTTAAAACAAAAATAAAAAAAATTATCAAAAAAGAAATTTTAGTTAATTCATTAAAAGATTATGAGGAAATATTATTAATTGGATCGGGTAAAGGTGTGGCATCAGTAAAAACAATTCAACAAATTGGATGGAAAAGAAAAAGCTTAAATCAATACAGGATTTTCTCTAAATACTATCGTTCAGCCATTAATAATTGTAATATTCATAGGTATTAATATGAAAGATCCTAATAACCCGTGTTTATTTTGTAATATAAGTAAAAAAGAATTTATTTTCGAAAATGTATTAGCTTTTGCAAGTTATGACAGCTATCCAGTTTCAAAACACCATTGTTTGATAATACCAAAAAGACATATCAAAGATTTTTTTGATTTAACAGAGGCTGAATTAATTGCATGTAAATCTATTATTAGTTTAACTAAAAATGAAATTCTGAAAAAAGACAAGAATGTTAAAGGATTTAATTTAGGAACAAATATTGGAAAAGTTTCAGGGCAATCTATCTTCCATTGTCATTTTCATCTGATTCCTCGTAGAAAAAAAGATGTGGATAATCCCCAGGGAGGAATAAGATCTGTAATTCCTAATAAGCAACACTACATACGCAATAAATAAGCTATTATTGAGTATAAATTGGTCAGAGTTACTAGTTGATCTATATTTTTAAGTAGATTAGAAACTTTTAAATTCTTTAAAAATAAAATAACATAAGGGGAATATGTTACAAACTAATCCATTTTCTATATTATCAGAAGTTGTTCCAACTTTTTTGATGCAAGGATTTATATTTGCAATGATTGTTTTGGTTGCAGCAGGAACAATTATTCAACTTATTCATGGTAAAAATTTAACTTATTTTTTTAACAATGCAAAAAAAGCAAAACTTAGAGCAACAAAAGAATTAGGGTTTGGTGAAAGAACATCAGTCATTGCAAAAACAGCAGTTGTAGATATTGGTACAACATCCGAGTTAGGTTTTGGTAAAAGGAGATTAGCTCATGTACTAGGGATGTATGGAACAATTTTATTCTGGATTTCTTCAACTGTCCTTGTTTTTAGTTACACTGGTGCTGGTAAATCAAATTCAGAATTGTGGTCATTGCTTTGGCATATAGGAGCGATTTTAACTTGTTTAGGTGGTTACTGGTTTTGGTTTTTTCTTAGAGTGGATGTATCAGCTGAGGCTCATCCATGGTATAGAATCATTAAAGCTGATTTATTTGTTCTAGCGTTATTAGCTTGTTCAACTTTTGGTTTGGCTTGGTCTTATACACAATATAGTGGAATAACCTCTCTGTCCTATTTGTTCTTAGTTCTGTTTGTTATTTCAAATCTGATTTTATTTGGTGGTGTTTACTGGTCTAAGTTTGCCCATATGTTCTACAAACCAGGTGCTGCAATACAAAAAAATTTAGCAGAAGCTGATGGTTCGAGAGATAATTTACCTCCACCTGCTGATGCGCCTGAGCAATTTGGCCTAGGCATAAAAAGAGAAGAGCCAAAACACTATTAATATGTTATTAAAAGGAGATAAAAATTAAATTATGTCTACATTTGTTTATATGACTAGATGTGATGGCTGCGGACATTGTGTTGATATTTGTCCGTCAGACATAATGCACATAGATGAAAATATAAGAAGAGCAAAAAATATAGAGCCAAATTTCTGTTGGGAGTGTTATTCTTGCGTTAAGGCCTGTCCTAATCATGCGATTGATGTTAGAGGTTACGCAGACTTTGCACCAATGGGACATAGCGTGAGAGTGAGAAGAGAAGAAGAGAAGGGAACAATTTCTTGGAAAATAAAATTTAGAAATGGTACAGAAAAAAACTTTGTATCTCCAATAACAACAAAACCTTGGGGAAAATTTATTCCAAAACTTGCTGAAGGAGATAAACCTAATCAAGGAGAAATTAATTCACAGAGACTTTATACTGAACCTGAAGGCTTAAACACAAATCAAGAGTTACCATCAGTCCCAAAAGAGTCCTTTAAAAAGGGTGTTTACTATTAATGGCAAAACATAAAACTCATTATGAAGAGTGTGATGTGCTAGTTGTTGGAGGAGGTATGGCTGGTACAGGTGCAACATTTGAAGCTAGACATTGGGGTAGAGATTTAAAAATTGTCTGTGTTGAAAAAGCAAATATTGACAGAAGTGGTGCAGTTGCCCAAGGACTTTACGCAATAAACTGTTATATGGGAATGCAATGGGATGAAAATCAACCCGAGGATCATGTAAGGTATGCTCGAAATGATTTGATGGGAATGGTACGAGAGGATTTAGGATACGATATGGCACGACATGTAGACTCTACAGTACACATGTTTGATGAGTGGGGTTTGCCAATGATGAAAAATGAAAAAACAGGAAGATATTTAAGAGAAGGTAAATGGCAAATAATGATTCATGGTGAAAGTTATAAACCAATCGTTGCGGAAGCTGCAAAAAAATCAGCGGATAAAATCTATAACAGAATTATGGTCACTCATTTGTTAATGGACGAGTCTCAAGAAAATAGAATTGGTGGAGCAGTAGGTTTTAATATGAGAACTGGAGATTTTCATGTTTTTAGATCAAAGACTGTAATAGTTGCAGCTGGTGGTGCCTCACATATCTTTAAACCAAGATCTGTTGGAGAGGGAATGGGAAGAACCTGGTATGCACCTTGGAGTAATGGTTCAGCATACGCTTTACCAATAGCGGCAGGTGCAAAAATGACTCAAATGGAAAATAGAATAGTGCTATGCAGATTTAAAGATGGTTATGGTCCTGTTGGTGCATACTTTCTTCATTTAAAAACCTATACCCAAAATGCCAATGGAGAGAATTATGAAAAGAAATGGTATGATCAAACTAAAGAATTGGTTGGAGAATATATCGATCATCATCCAACACCTACTTGTTTAAGAAATCATGCATTTATTCAAGAGGTTGCTGCGGGAAATGGACCAATTCATATGGTTACAACTGAAGCTTTTCAAGATCCTCATTTAGAAACTGTAGGATGGGAAAATTTCTTAGGTATGACTGTAGGTCAAGCTGTTGTTTGGGCATCTCAAAATATTGATCCAAAATACACAAATCCAGAATTAACAACTTCTGAGCCTTACGTTATGGGTTCACATGCAACATGCTCAGGTGCTTGGGTAAGTGGTCCAGAGGATTTATCTCCCCCAGAATATTTTTGGGGTTATAATAGAATGTTAACAATTGATGGATTATTTGGTGCAGGAGACACAGTGGGTGGAAGTGCGCACAAATTTTCTTCTGGTTCTTTTACAGAAGGAAGGTTAGCTGCGAAAGCAGCGGTAAAATATATTGAGGATCAAAAAGCTAAAGGAATTAAAGTTTCCGATAAACAATGTGATGATTTTAAAAAGGCTGTATATAAACCATTAGATACATATACTATAGCACAAAATGAAATTACCGGCGGTACTGTTTCTCCAAGTTATATTTCTCCAATTCAAGGCTTACAGAGGCTTCAAAAAATTATGGATGAATACGTTGGGGGGATCACATCTAACTACATGACTAATGGCAACTTATTAAAAAAGGGCTTAGAACTGCTTCAGTGGCTTCAGGAGGATTTAGAAAACGTTGGAGCAGAGGATTATCATCAATTAATGAGATCTTGGGAATTAAAACATAGAGCGTTAACGTCCCAATGTGTTACAGAACATACTTTATTTAGGGAAGAGACTAGGTGGCCTGGATACTATTACAGAGGTGATCATATGAAATTAGATGATGAAAATTGGCATTGTTTGACAGTTTCCAGACGCGATCCCAATACTGGTAAGTTTAGTTTGGAGAAAGTACCTGTTTATCATATCGTAGATGAGAAAGAGAAGAAAAAAGCTTCTTAATTTTCAAAATTAGTTTCTATGGATTTATTATCGAAGTCTGATGAAGAAATATTTGAGCTTGGAAAGCCTTTTTGGGAAAATTTAGTCAGGTCCTCTAACCTTAAAGATTATGGGGGATTTACAAGAGATTTTTCAACTCAAATGCTTTTTGGAGCAAACGAGGTTGAATTAGGTAAACAATGGGCTAATAACAAAATTATTACAAACCTACATGAAACTTATAATCCATTTGGTACTCTAAGACGGGGAGACCATGTTACAGTGCTCATAAAACAAACTAATAAAGAAGTTGCAGGAGAATTCTTAGGTAGATTAGTTTTGGGTGTTGAAGATGGTGAGATTAAGGTATTTGGAGCCACAATATATTAGATTGAAAATTAAATTTTAATCAATAATAGTTTGACAATTTTGATACCGGGTGTAATTAGAAAGATAGATGCACCTTTCAAATATAAAAATTTTTCACAAATTAACTAATAAAAAAACAACTTTTATTAAAACTGGAATCTTTTCAGCAATTGTTGCCTGCTGGGGTGTAATCTTATTTGGAACTTTTATAACTTTTAAATAAATTAAAATTATAAATTTTATTTTTAAATGGAAGTTTTTTTACCGATAGCAGAAGTTTTTGTAAATCCTATTGAAATACTTTTACTAAGCGCTTTAGTTGGTGTTCTCTCAGGCTTATTTGGTGTTGGAGGTGGTTTTTTGATGACACCTTTTTTAATTTTCTTAGGCGTTCCTCCCGCTTATGCTGTTGCTAACGAAGCAAATAATATTTTAGCTACATCTGTATCAGGATCAACAACCCATTATTTAAAAAATACTCTAGATTATAAAATGGGTTTTATAATTGTTATAGGTGGATCTATTGGAACTGCTATTGGAATTTACACTTTTACTTATTTTAAAGACATTGGAAAAATTGATACCGTTATTTCATTGGCTTACATGTACATACTTGCAATAATAGGAACTTTAATGTTGGTAGAGAGTTTAGGTGAGATAGATAAACAAAAGAAAAAAATTGTAGAGAAAAAAAAATTACATGTTCATTATTGGATACATGGTCTTCCATTTAGAATGAGATTTCCAAAATCAAAACTTTATGAAAGTATTTTTACTCCGATTATTATCGGACTAGCAGTTGGATTTATTGCTGCAATCATGGGTATTGGGGGAGCTTTTATTTTAGTCCCTGCAATGATTTACATAATCAAAATGCCAACAAAATTAGTACCTGGTACTTCGTTATTTGTAACTATTTTTGTTAGTGTTATTGTTACTTTTTTACATTCATTTAATTATGGATCGATTGACTTAATGTTAGTAGTGATGTTGGTTACTGGTTCAATAATTGGAGTTCAGATTGGTCAAAAACTTGGTGAAAGTATAGATAGTTCTGGACTAAAAGCATTATTAGCAATTTTATTATTAATTGTTGGAATAGCAATTGCTTATGACACTTTCTTTGCTGATCAAATTCAAAATGGAGTTTCTAAAGTTGCAAGTACTGATCTAAATTTTTTCTCAAAATTTATTAAAGAATTTTCTAAAGATATGCCTTTCTTTTATGGCTTATTTTCAATTATGTTTGCTGTTACTTTGGGAGTTGCTGCGGCATTTATCAGAAGATTTGTATCCAATTTTTTAGAAAAATATTATCCAAATTTGTTAAAAAGAAAGTCTTAAGTAAGTTTCAATTGTAAATATACAAACTATTCCCACAGTTAACATTGCTATAAATCCAACAATGAATGGTTTGTAGCCCATACTTTTCATATCTTTAAGATTCGTTGATAAACCAATCGCTGCCATTGCCATAGTTAAAAAAATTTTAGATGAATATCTTATTACATCTACGGTTTGACCCCAAATATCATTAAAATCTTGAACAAAAATAAAATCTCCTATATTTCTTAAAATAATCATAGCAGCAAATCCTAAAACAAAATAAGGGAAGATTTTTTGAATAGAATATTTTCTCTCCTTTACTTGGCCCCTGTTGTAAAGAAAAGCAAACAGAGGGATCATGATTATTAAAAATGTGTTTCTTATCAACTTTGTAACTGTTGCTATATTAAGAGTTTCTGGACTATTAAACTGTTGTTCATAAATTAGGCCAGCCGCTGCAACTTGCGATGTTTCGTGTATAGATGTTCCAAGAAATAACCCAACAAAAAGAGGATCATTATTAAAGTAAAAATTTGCAAAATATGGGTATATCAACATTGATAATATTCCAAATAAAGTGATATTGGCAACAGCATATGAAACTTCACTCTTGCTAGCTTTAATTACAGGAGCTGTTGCAATAATTGCGGTAGTTCCACACACTGTACTTCCGATTGATATTAAATAAGCCATCCTGGTTGGTATTTTAAGTTTTTTTATTAATAATTTAATTACGATAAGAACGCTTATTATACATATGATTATTAACGGAATTGCAATTTTACCAAAGTTTAAAAATTCAAATGGTTTTAATTGAATGCCTAGACAAATAATTCCTAATTTTAATATATACTCTCTTGTTAAATCCAAACCTTTTTGAAAGGTGTCTCCAACATTAAAAATATTTCCTAAAATAATTCCTAAAATAATTGCAATCATTGCTGTGGATATAGGACTTTTTTCATATCCTAAGAGTTCAATACCAATGATGTTATTAAACCCCTGAGAAAGTGTATAAAGGACAAATGCAAGAATTATACCTGGTATGAATACCAAATAGTTTTTTAATAGCATATGTCGAATTTTAAGCGCTTCTATAAAGTTTGGTCATTACAAACTCTTTATGACCTAAAGCTTCGGCACAAGTTAGTCTACCGTTTGCAACTCTTAGAGTTGTTTCAATAAGCTTATCACCTGCCTCCGATAAATTCATTTCTCTTGATAATATTTTAGAAACATCACAGTCTATATGTTCACCCATTCCCTTAACAGTCAATGGGTTAGCAGTTAACTTCACAACAGGTTCAATAGGGTTACCGACAATGTTTCCTTGACCAGTTGGAAATAAATGAATATTAAATCCTGCAGCAGCTTGAAGTGTTACACATTCTGCAGCTGCTGATGAAGTATCCATAAAATATAATCCTTTTCCTTTTTTAGGCTCCTCTGCAGGTTCTAAGACATCTATAAATTTGCAATTACCAATTTTCTGAAAGTTTCCAAACGCTTTTTCCTCTATTGTTGTTAGTCCTCCAGCAATATTACCTGCTGTAGGTTGGCTCTCTGATAGATCATTGGTCGCCTCTTTTAATATAAAATCATTATAAGCGTTCCAAGTTTTCATAAATTTTTCTGAAGCCTCTTCTGTTGCACCTCTTTTCGCACAAACTTTTTCAGCTCCAGTGAGTTCAGATGTTTCTCCAAAACATAGGTGAACTCCTAACGGCTCTAGTTTATCCATCAAATTTCCAACTGTCGGGTTAGATGCAAGACCTGAGGTAGTATCAGATTCTCCACATTTAACAGAGATCCATAAATCACTGATAGGACATTCCTCCCTTTGTTTTTCAGATGCCCACATAACAAATTCTTGAGCTTTTTTGGAAGCTTTCATTACTGTTCCAATATCCCCTGTTCGTTCAATATGAAAACCCTCAACTGGTTTTCCAGTTTTTGCAATTCCATCTACAATTTTTTTCGTCCATTTAGGTTCGATGCCAATAACGATTACAGCAGCGACGTTAGGATTACTTCCTGTTCCTATCATTGTTCTAAAGTGTAATTCTAAGTCTGCACCAAATTGAAGTCTTCCGTATGAATGAGGTAACGCAATTGTACCTTTAATATTATTAGCTACTGCTTCAGCGCACGCATTTGAAATATCATCAACTGGAAGAATTATAACGTGATTTCTTGTTCCTGCTCTTCCATTTTCTCTTTTGTAACCTAAAAAACTTTTTGGGATTTCCATATTACCACTTTTTAGTTTTAACATTGTGAACATGAACATGTTCACCTTTTTTTATCGATTTTACCACTTTACCAATATCATGACCATATTTGAGAATTGTATCGCCCTCATTTAAATCACTCATAGCAATTTTATGCCCCAAGGGTATTTCGTCTTTTGATTGAATATCTGTAGAATTGTCATTTTCCATAATCCAGCACTTACAATCTTGATTTGGTGTTATTTTTTCAACAACTACAACTCCTACATTGTCTTTTTTGTCGTGAATAATGATATCTGTGCCCATATCGTGTCGATTTGTTTGTTTGAAATTTTAGAAAACTTATATATTAATCGCAAAAATTAACAATTATTTTATTAAATATTTATAAATTTTAAAAGGTTCTATTCATGACTAAAATGACAACTGAAGAAGCTTTTGTAAAAGTTTTACAAATGCACGGTATTGAACACTCTTTTGGAATTATCGGTTCAGCTTTTATGCCAATCTCAGATATTTTTCCTGAGGCTGGAATTACTTTCTGGGATGTTGCTCATGAAACTAATGGTGGATTAATAGCTGATGGTTATACAAGGGCAACAGGTAAAATGTCTATGGTCATTGCACAAAACGGCCCAGGAATTACTGGACTGGTAACGCCGATTAAAACTGCATACTGGAACCACACACCTTTATTATTAGTTACTCCACAAGCTGCAAATAAGACTATGGGGCAGGGTGGTTTTCAAGAAGTTGAACAAATGAATTTATTTAAAGATATGGTTTGCTATCAAGAGGAAGTCAGAGATCCATCAAGAATGGCAGAGGTTCTTAATAGAGTAATAGAAAAAGCAATTAGAGGTTCGGCGCCAGCACAAATTAATGTTCCGAGAGATTATTGGTGCCAGGTAATCGACATTGACCTTCCTCCAATTGTAAGATTGGAGAGACAAGGTGGAGGTGCAGATGCGATTTCTAAAGCTGCAGATTTGTTATCAAAAGCAAAGTTTCCTGTTATTCTGTCTGGGGCAGGTGTTGTTATTGGCGGAGCCATTGAGGAAACTAAAAAGCTTGCAGAAAAGCTTGATGCACCAGTTTGTTCTGGTTATCAACATAATGATAGCTTTCCAGGCAGTCATCCTTTAGCTGTTGGACCATTGGGATATAATGGATCAAGAGCAGCAATGGAATTAATTTCCAAAGCAGATGTTGTTTTAGCTTTGGGAACAAGATTAAATCCTTTTTCAACTCTTCCAGGCTATGGAATTGATTATTGGCCAAAAAAAGCAAATATTATTCAAGTGGATATGAATCCAGATAGAATTGGATTAACTAAAAAAGTAACAGTTGGAATTAGTGGTGATGCAAAACTAGTAGCAACACAAATTTTAGATAAATTATCTTCAAATGCAGGTGATATAGAGAGACAAAAAAGAAAAGATTTAATTCATCAAACTAAATCAGCATGGTTGCAAAAATTATCAAGTTTAGATCATGAAGATGATGATGAAGGCACGGTTTGGAATAAAGAAGCGAGAGAAAGAGATAAAGATAGAATGTCTCCTCGACAAGCATGGAGAGCAATTCAAGCTGGTATGCCAGAGGATGTAATTATATCTAGCGATATTGGAAACAATTGCGCAATTGGTAATGCATATCCTACATTTGAAAAACCAAGAAAGTATTTAGCTCCTGGATTATTTGGTCCGTGTGGTTATGGCTTTCCCTCGATCTTAGGTGCAAAAATTGGGTGTCCAGATACTCCTGTAATTGGTTTTGCGGGAGATGGAGCTTTCGGAATTAGTATGAATGAGATGAGTTCATGTGCAAGAGAGGAATGGCCAGCAATTACAATGGTAATTTTTAGAAATTATCAATGGGGTGCAGAAAAAAGAAATACAACTCTTTGGTTTGATAATAATTTTGTGGGAACAGAACTTGATCCTGAATTGAGTTTTGCAAAAGTAGCTGACGCTTGTGGTTTAAAGGGAGTGACAGTTAAGACAGTGGAAGAGACTACTGTCGCAATAAAACAATCTTGTGAGGATCAAAAGAAAGGTATTACAACCTTTATTGAGGTGATTTTAAATCAAGAATTAGGAGAACCTTTTAGAAGAGATGCAATGAAAAAACCGGTAAGAGTTGCTGGAATTAACAAAGAAGATATGAAAAAACAACCTTCTTTAAACTCTTAATGTAAATCCATATTAGGCCAGTTATTTTTATTATTATATCTATCGAGTTCTTTCTTAGTAATGGGTCTGAAAAGCACCCATCCAATTACGATTACCAAACAGAGCAGAATTAATGTTTGCATATTTAATTTTATTACGAAAATTTAGTTAAGTCTAGTTTTACTAAGAAATTTTAAAATCTTTAAAAAATTTGATAATTATCGTACTCTTATTAACACTATCAAAATGGAAATACAAAACGAAATAAAAAAAGCAATAAATCTATTTCAAAAAGGAGATTACGATCAAGCTAGAAAAATTTATGAGGAAATTTTGAAAGATAAACCAGAGCTAGTGGAAATTCACTACAACCTGGGTATTGTTCTTAAAGCATCTGATAAACTAACTGAGGCTGAGAAAAGTTTTAATAAGGCGATTTCTTTAAAGGAAGATTTTACTAATGCTCATTACCAAATGGGAAATACAAAATATAAATTAAATAAATTTGACGAGAGTGAACAATGTTACAAAAAAGCTCTTTCTTTAAATTCTAAATTTATTGAAGCCTATATAAACTTGAGTAGAGCACAACGAGAACTTGGAAGATTAAGCGAAGCAGAAGAAAATGCAAGAAATGCTCTTAAATTAAATCCAAATTTTGCTGAGGCAAATAACCAATTAAGTTTAATTTTATTTGATAGGGGTCGATTAAGTGATGATTTGCAAAATAAAAACTTAGAAAAATTAAGTGAAGGTAAAAAAATTTCAGAAAAAGCAATTAATTTAAACCCTAATTCCGCAATAGCTTTACTTAATTATGGATTGATTTTACAAGAACTTGGTGATCTTAAGAAAGCTAAAGAAGCACTTCAAGAGTCTTTAAATATAGATCCAAATTTATTTTTAGCTAAATACAATTTAGATATATTATTAAAACAAATAGAACTGTTAAATAAAGTTGGATTAGAATTAAACGCCAACAAATTAAATAATTCAAGGTTTAACAAAAAATTTATCAATATTCCTTTCATTACTAATAGAAAACCAACTAAAGACTTAATCAATTTATTATACAAAATTAATTCAACAGAGTTAAATAAAACTAAATCTGGGCCATTGTATGGAAATGGAAAAACTTCTAATTATCAAATATTCGAAAATAATAATCCTATTTTAGATGAAGTTAAAAATGATATAATTAAAATTATCAAAAGTGAAGTCAATGCAAACGTTTTTATAATTGACTCTTTTTTCAATATACTTGGTGCTGGAGGTGGATCAGTGCCTCATCATCATCTTAATAGTATAGACATAAGCTTTAAATTAGATAAGCAAAAATATAGTCTTACATATTACCTTGACGTTGGTGATCAAAATTGTAATGAGCCAGGATATTTTAAAATGCAAGATCCAGATGCAGAAGTTTTGCCATCAAATGGTATGATTATGATAATACCAGCAAGTCGTAAACATTTTGCAGTTTATGGTGGAAAAAAGGATAGAGTGATGATTGGAGTAAATTTTTATTTGTTTAATTAATCTTTCCCCCGCACGGATTCAAACCGCAGACCTATTGATTACAAATTAATTGCTAAACTTTAAATAAACATTTGTTTACAACAATAATCATAAAATACTTTTGACTTGGCATCAATCTGACAACAGTTATATATATTTATAATGAAAAAATTATTCATTATTATAACTGTAACAATGATTTTATGTAGCAGTGTCTATGCTGATAAAATTTTAAAAAGTGGATACTTGATTCCAACAAAAAAATGGGCAGACACAATTAATATTAATGAAACTTTTGAAATATCAGATCCAAAAAATAAAATAATTGTTATTTATAACCATGGATCTGACTCAATGGATCATAAAACTAAAAATTGTGCTTGGGTAAATCAGCTTCGAAACTTCGCTCAACTTGCCGGAGATAGTATTAATGGTAAAGAAATAATGGTTTATTTAAATTGTCAGGGACATCTTGAAGGCGATCTAGGAGCAACAATTTCTAATATAAAATATTTTATGTCAAAATGGGAGGGTCCATATCCTGGAGTATCAAAAATGGATCGTCGTGTTGAAGGAAATTTAGAACTAGTTAAAAAATTTGTTAATATTGGTGTTCCAAAAAAACAAATTATAATAACTGGTCACTCATGTGGTGGTTGGGCAACTTTACTTTTTACAGCAAAAAATATGAATGAAGTTGGAGGTGGTATTGCATTAATGCCATCATGCAATTACATCATATCAAAAAAAATGAAAGTTAAAAAAGTGGGTATAGACAAAGCTTTAGATAAATTTCGTAAAAACTATCCAGGCATTGCTAAATTAAGAGAAAAACACATTAAGACAATGGAAAATGGTAATGCTCCAGTATTAATTTTTACTCACCCAATGGATCATTATGAAGGATTAACATCTGATTGGATGAATGATGTCCCTAATTTCAAAAGAATTGTAATTTCTGATGATAGAAAAATAAATGGTAAAAAATGTATAATAAAAGGAAAAGATTGGTCTGAACCCTTAAAAAAAAACACACATACTATCGATTTTGCAGATTGTTTTTTATTTTATCATCCAACTATTAAAGAATATATCTCTTCAAGAATTAAATGAAAAATTTTTTAAATAAAAAAAAAATATTTTTACTTATATTAATTATCTTTATCTTTTTTAGCTCCAAATCATTTGCTGATTTACAATTTAAACAATCAAAAGATATTTCTGGTGATACTGATGATTTGAGAGGAATTTTTATAAAACCAGATGGTACAAGGGTATACGTTACCTCTGATGATGCAACTCCTACAGTTATTGAATATTCATTAAACGTTCCATTTGATATTAGTACCGCAACTAAAACTTCTCAAACTAACCTTTTGGTATCCGGAGGTGATGCAATGGATAAGCCTCATGCAATAGAATTTAAACCTGACGGAAAAGTTATGTATGTAATTCATAGCAACTCAGGATCGGTTGGCGTAGAACAGTTTAATCTTACTACTGCCTGGGATACTCAAACTATATCATATGATACTAGCTTGAGTATTTCTGATGATGTTCAGATAAGAGCTCTAGCTTTTAAATCTGATGGTACTCGAGTGTATATCGCGCAAAGAGATCATGGAAAGGTCAAACAATTAGATTTACCAACACCATGGGATTTATCGAGTGCAACAAATCAAGTGCAGTCAAATTCTTTTTTAGGTGAAGAAGATAATTTAAGAAATATACAATTTAGTTCAGATGGAACCTTTATGTATTTAGGTGGAAATGAGGGAGACGATATTAATAGATATAAACTACCTATTGCATGGGATATAAGCACAATTACACATGAAACTACTTTTTCAATTAGCTCACAAACAGGTGAGATGCGTGGATTTAAATTTTCATCTAATTTTACAAAACTATATGTAACGGGAGACAATGGTGGAACTGACGATGTGATTTATGAATACGATGTTGATTGTGCTGGAACTATAACTTGTCTTGATGCATCAACTAATGCTGATGTAAAAGCTATCATTGAAGCTAATGTAGAGTTATCTAAAAGAATTATTAGGAATAATATACTTCCAGTGTTTCATAGAACTGAATGGTTAAGAAGACATAAAAACAAAGACAATCTTTCAAATTTGAAAGCTGAAATAGAGTTTACAAATCAGAGAATTGCTAAATTAGTAAGTGTTTTAAATACTAAAAAAGAAAAAGACAGAACTTATAATAGTGATGATTGGTTTCAATGGAGTGAGGGTAGAATAAGTCTAGGTAAAAGACATGCAATAGATACTTCATCTAGAGATATTCACACATATGGTATTTCAATTGGTGCCGATAGGATTAAAGATGAAGATAGAGATGTAATGTATGGATATGTTTTACAATATGGAAATGATAATATTGATATTGGTGGCCAAGGTACAAGACTAGATACAGATTCTTATAGTTTAGCTCTTTATGGAACAAAAATTGGAGAAGATGATTATTTTACAGATGGGATTATTGGCTTAAGTTTATTAGATATTGACCATAGGAGAGTCACTTATGGCAATACTCTTGAAGGAGATAGAGAAGGACAACAAATCTATGGGTCAGTTAATTTTGGAAAAAGATTACATGATAAAGAAATAAATCTAAATCCTGGTATCAAATTAGACTTAGGATATACAAAACTTAAAGCTTTTAGAGAAAAAACTACCCTAGGTAACAGTTTTAGTGATGCATTAATTTATAAAGAACAAAATATTAAAAATGCAATGGCAACAATTGGAGTACTGTTCGATAAAGAAAAAAAGGAGAAAGAAAAAAAAACAATCCATCATGGGAGATTAGAGTATGTGGGAGATTTAAGCCCATCTTCTAGTACAGAATTTTATTATCTAAACAATCAAAGTACCGTTTATAAATATAAAGCAAATAACAAATCAAAACATAATTATAGAATTGGATATGGTTTAGATATAACTACAGTCACTGGTTGGTCAATAGTAACAAACCTTGAGAGATTTGGCGCAAGTGGAAAAGGTTACTATAATGAGTTTTTTTTATCTTTAGGATATGTTCCAGTTGATGAAACAAAAATTGCGTTAGAAATAGATGAAACAAGTAATACTAATTTAGAATTTACAAAAAAAATAAATACTTTCGATTTAAAAATTTCATCTAAATACAATTTTTTTAGTGATATACCTGACTATGGGGCGAATATAATTGTAAGTAACAGTTTTTAGTGGTGCCCCCGCACGGATTCGAACCGCGGACCTATTGATTACAAATCAATTGCTCTACCAGCTGAGCTACAAGGGCATGCGCAATAATTATTAATAATTCACCAATTAATCAACTCTTTTTTTTTATATAACTAAGATGATGAAGTACAACAGCTACGCTGTTAGAAATGTTTAAACTCTCAATTTTTTTATTAATATTTATTTTGACAGAGAAATCAGCGTATTTTTGAGTATGCTTGTGCAATCCTGATCCTTCTGAACCAAATAAAAGTATATTATTTCCTTTCCATTCAATATCAGTAAAATTTTTAGTGGCATTTCCATCAAATCCATAAACCCAAAAATTTTTATCTTTTAGATTTTTTAAAGTTGAATTTATATTTGATACTTCAAATATATTCATATATTCAATTGCACCACTAGCTGCCTTAAAAAGAAGTTTACTCTCATGTGGAAAAATTCTTTCTTTTATAATTATACCATCAATACTGAATGCAGATGCAGCTCTTATTAAAGAACCAATATTTCTGGGATCTGTAACACTATCCAAACATATTAATGTTATATTTTTTTTATCTTTTATGAATTCTTTTAATGAAGGAACTTCTAAGTGTTCAATTTCTGCAACGTAACCCTGGTGCTGTAAATTCTCTTTAGCACTATATTTATCAAGTTCTTTTTTTGTTTTAAAATAAACTTTAACTTCTTTTAAAAGGTTATTGTGTGGACTTTTTCTATGTATATTCTTTTTACTTTCCTCAGTTAAAAAAATTCTTAAAACTTTTCTTTTTGGATTTTTGAGTGCCTCAGTAACAGCATGTTTACCAACAATAAAAAATGGTGATTTATTCATAAAATAAGCCTATTTTACACATTTTTTTTAACATTTGCTTATTAAATCACGTGTTGCATTTGCATAAATAAAATATATAAAACGCTTGTTGTTTAAAGCTTTATTGAACAAGGGGACACTTCCCCTAAGGGAGGGGTTCCAGAGCGGTCAAATGGGGCGGGCTGTAAACCCGTTGACTTCGGTCTTCGAAAGTTCGAATCTTTCCCCCTCCACCATCAATAAAATTTTAGATGATACTGGAGTGTTACTCTTGGAATTTTGCGGGTGTAGTTCAATGGTAGAACGCTAGCCTTCCAAGCTGGATGTAAGGGTTCGATTCCCTTTACCCGCTCCAAGAAAAAAATTAAAAAATATAAAAAGTGAGGATTAAAAGTAATGTCAAAAGAAAAATTTGTAAGGAATAAACCACATTGCAATATTGGTACAATAGGGCATGTGGATCACGGAAAAACTACTTTAACAGCTGCGATTACAAAGGTTTTATCTGAAACTGGTGGCGCTAAAGCAATAGCATATGATCAGATAGATAAGGCTCCGGAAGAAAAAGAGAGAGGAATTACAATTTCAACTGCGCATGTTGAATACGAAACTGAAAAGAGACACTACGCTCACGTAGATTGCCCAGGTCACGCAGATTATGTAAAAAATATGATTACGGGTGCAGCTCAAATGGATGGAGCAATCCTAGTTGTTAATGCTGCAGACGGTCCTATGCCACAAACCAGAGAACATATACTATTAGCAAGACAAGTAGGAGTTCCTGCTATTTGTGTTTATTTAAACAAAGTCGATCAAGTTGATGATAAAGAAATGATAGACCTAGTAGAAGAAGAAATTAAAGAGTTATTAACTTCTTATAAATTTCCGGGTGATAAAACTCCAATCGCAAAGGGATCAGCTCTCGCGGCAGTTGAAGGTAGAGATGATGAAATTGGAAAAAATTCAATTCTGGAATTAATGAAAAATGTCGATGAGTTTATACCTCAACCAGATAGACCAAAAGATAAAGATTTTTTAATGCCGGTAGAAGATGTTTTTTCAATTTCAGGAAGAGGAACAGTTGCAACAGGAAGAGTTGAATCTGGTGTTCTTAAAACTGGTGATGAGATAGAAATTGTTGGTATTAGAGAGACAAAAAAATCTGTTTGTACTGGTGTAGAAATGTTTAGAAAACTTTTAGACTCTGGTGAAGCTGGTGATAATGTCGGTGTGTTATTAAGAGGTGTTGAAAGAACAGACATTGAGAGAGGTCAAGTTTTATGTAAGCCTGGCTCGGTGACCCCACACACTAAATTTGAAGCCCAAGCATATGTGCTTAAAAAAGAAGAGGGTGGAAGACATACTCCATTCTTTACAAAATACAGACCACAGTTTTATTTTAGAACTACTGATGTCACAGGCGAAGTAGAATTGCCAGCTGGTACAGAAATGGTGATGCCAGGTGATGATGCAAAATTTACTGTAAAATTAATTACACCAATCGCAATGTCTGAAAAGTTAAATTTTGCCATTCGAGAAGGTGGTAGAACTGTAGGAGCTGGGGTAGTAACTAAAATTATAGAGTAAGCTCTCTATAGGAGTGTAGCTCAATTGGTAGAGCGCCGGTCTCCAAAACCGGAGGCTGAGGGTTCGAGTCCCTCCGCTCCTGCCAACAACTTAAAAAATAAAAGGTATGAAAAACCCAATTAAATTTATTCAGGATGTAAAACAAGAAGCTTTTAAGGTTTCTTGGCCAACATGGAAAGAAACTTTACAAGGTGCTTTAATGGTCCTCATAATGGCTGTTGTAATGTCTTTATTTTTTCTACTATTAGATCAGATATTAAAGTTTTTCCTAGATATCCTTTTGAAAGTGAGTTTATAATGAAAAATTGGTACATTGTTCAATCACATTCAAGTTTTGAAAATAAAGTAGCAAGTTTAATCAAAGAAGAGGCTGATAAAGCAAAAATTACTGAAAAATTTGAGGAGATTATTGTTCCTACACACGATGTTACAGAAGTTAAAAGAGGGAAAAGAGTTCAAAGAAAAAAAAAATACTTTCCAGGGTACGTGTTAATTAAAAGTGAGATGGATAATAACATTTATCATATGATTAAAAATATAAAAAGAGTAAGTGGTTTTTTAGGAACCAAAGGTATGCCAGCTCCAGTTTCAGATAAAGAAATTGAAAAAATTTTAGGTCAGATTAAAGATGGAGTTGCACAGCCAAAATCTGGTATTGAGTATAGCATTGGGGAAAAAATACAGGTGGTTGATGGACCTTTTGCATCATTCAGTGGAATGGTTGAGGAAATTGATGAAGAAAAATCAAGACTTAAAGTCTCAGTTTCAATTTTTGGCAGACCAACACCAGTTGATCTTGAGTACAATCAAGTAGAAAAGGCAAGTTAATGGCAGCAAAAAAAGAAATTAGTGGTTTTATTAAACTTCAAATAAAAGGTGGTCAAGCTAATCCTGCACCTCCAGTTGGACCAGCCTTAGGACAAAGAGGTGTAAATATAATGGAGTTTTGTAAAGCATTTAATGAAAAAACTAAATCTCTGGCAGGAAAACCGGTTCCTGTTGAGATAACAGTGTATAAAGATAAAAAGTTCGATTTTAAAATTAAATCTCCACCAGCATCTTTCTATATAAGAGAGGCAGCAAAACTTAAGAGTGGTTCTAAAGAACCTGGGAGGAATATTGTAGCTTCAATTACTAAAAAACAGGCCGAGGAGATAGCAAAGCAAAAAATGAATGATTTAAATGCAATTGATCTAGAGCAAGCTGTCAAAATAATTGCTGGTTCAGCAAGATCAATGGGTATTGAGGTAAAAGAATAATGCCATCAAAAAGATTTAAAAAATTACCAGAAAAAACATCTCATTTAGATGCTGAATTAATTGAAAAGTTAATTCCAGTTATTAAAAAAAATTGCACGACAAAATTTGATGAATCAATTGATTTGAGTTTTCAGATTAATAACAAACAAAAAAAAAGTGAGGTCAACATTCGAACAGTTGTAAATCTTCCTGGTGGAACAGGAAAAAAAGTTAAAGTTGCGGTAGTTTGTGAGGATGCAAAATCAGCTGAAGCCAAGTCTGCTGGTGCAGACATAGTTGGTAGTGATGATTTTGTAGAAAAGATTAAAAATGGCGAAATGAATTTTGAAAAATTAATTTGTACTCCGAGTATGATGATTAAATTATCAAAACTTGGAAAAGTATTAGGTCCGAAAGGATTAATGCCTAATCCAAAACTAGGTTCAGTAACTGAAGACCTAAAAACTGCAATCTCTAATGCAAAATCTGGTCAAGTTGAAATAAGAAATGATAAGGATGGAAATATTGGTCTAAGTATTGGAAAAAAATCTTTTAATGATGATAAGTTGATAAAAAACTTTAATGCTATACTTGAAACACTTGAAAAGGAAAAATCAAATAATACAGTTAAAGGTGAATTAATCAAATCAGCTTTTGCAACTTCAACGATGGGTGTTTCATATAAAGTAAAGTTAAGTAAGAGTATATAATTTTTATGATGAACAAAGAGCAAAAAAAAAACTATATAACTGAAATGACAGCTCAATTTGAGAATAGTAAAGCAGTTATGGTAACTCACTACCAAGGCCTCACTATGGTTCAATTAGACGAGCTAAGATTAAAAATGAGAGAACATGGAATAATTTTTAAGATTACAAAAAATAGAATAACAAAATTAGCTCTTGAAAAAACGAGATGTAAAGATTTATCGAATCTATTCAGTGGCCCTACAGCAGTAGCCTTTGGTGAAGACGCGATAATGTCTGCTAGAATATTATCAAAATTTGCAAAAGATAATGAAAATCTAAAATTGATCGGTGGAATAATGGATAACGAGATTCTCGATCAAGCAGGAGTATTAAATGTAGCAAATTTACCAACTTTAAATGAAGCTAGAGCAAATATCGTAGGTATTTTGAATGCTTCTGCTTCAAAATTGGTTAGTATTTTACTTGCACGTTCAGAAAAAATGAGTAATTTACCCACAGAAAATTCTGAAAAAACAACCTAAAGAGAACACATATGCCTGATCTAAATAAAATTATCGAAGATTTATCAAGTTTGACTGTTGCTGAAGCGGCAGATCTTTCAAAACAACTAGAAGAAAAATGGGGAGTTACCCCAATGGCAGCCGCAGCTCCAGCAGCAGCTGGTGGAGCCGCAGCAGTAGCAGAAGATAAGGATGATTTCACAATAATGCTTGTCTCTTCTGGTGACAAAAAAATTAATGTTATTAAAGAAGTAAGAGCAGCAACTTCTCTTGGTCTTAAGGAAGCAAAAGACTTAGTTGAAGGAGCACCAAAAGAAGTAAAAACTGGAGTTCCAAAAAAGGAAGCTGAAGAAATTAAAGCGAAATTGGAAGCCGCTGGCGCAAAAGTAGAACTTAAGTAAATTAATAGGAAATTTTAAGTCGCTGATAGTATTATTATCGGTGATAACACATTGATGCAAATATCTTTTACTGAAAAGAAAAATATTAGAAAAAGTTTTGGTAAACTTAAGGAAAGTTTATCAATACCAAATTTGATTGAAGTTCAAAAAAATTCCTATAAAGAGCTAACAGATTTTAATAAAGAGACTGTTGAATTAACTAAAGGCTTTGATAGAGTATTTAAGGGTATTTTTCCAATTGAAGATCTTAATGATAAAGCGACACTAGAGTATATTTCATATAAATTAGATAAGCCTAAATTTGATGTAGAGGAATGTATAGCTAGAGGACTGACTTATTCTTCAGCTTTAAAATGTACTTTGCGATTAGTTGTTTACGAAATTGATCAAGAAAATAATACTAAGGATATTTTGTCTGCAAAAGAGCAAGAAGTCTACATGGGGGAAGTTCCAATGATGACAAATAGTGGTACATTTATCACTAATGGAGTCCAAAGAGTTGTGGTCAATCAAATGCATAGAAGTCCAGGTGTATTTTTTGATCATGATAAGGGAAAAACTCACGCTAGTGGGAAATTACTATTTAATTGTAGAGTAATTCCAAATAGAGGTTCTTGGTTAGATTTCGAATATGATGTCAAAGATTTTTTATATTTTAAGATAGACAGAAAAAAGAAAATTTTTGTATCAACGCTTTTGTTAGCCCTAGGGTTTAGTAAATCAGAAATAGTTAATGAGTTTTATGAAAGTGAAAAATACACTTATGACAATAAGTCTGGTAAGTGGAAAACAAAATTTAATCCAGAAAATTATAAGGCAAAAAATTTTTCTGAAGAAGTGATTGATGCACGAACAGGAAAAGTTGTAATAAATTCAGGTGATAAAATGAATTATTTAACTGCTAAAAAGTTTGCTAATGATGGTTTAAAAGATATTTTGGTTTCAAAAGATTCTTTATTTGGAAAATATTTACACAAAGATATAAAGATAAATGAAGAAGAGGAAGGTACTTTCAAAATTGGAACTGAAATAAATGAGACTATTCTTCAAAAAATATTAGAGGCAAATATTAATTCTTTAGAAATTTCAATAACAAATTCAATTAATAAAGGTCCTTATATACTTACAACATTACTTAATGATAAAAATAATACAAAAGATGAGGCAATAACAGAGATTTATAAAATGTTGAGACCCGGAGAACCTCCTACAATCGAAATTGCTGCACAAATTTTTAACAATCTTTTTTTTAGTTCTGATAGATATGATTTATCTGATGTGGGAAGAGTAAAAATGAACTCAAGATTAAATTTAGAATGTTCTGATAAAATCACAATTTTAAGAAATGACGATATTTTAGCTATTATACATAAAATGTTGGATTTAAGAGATGGAAAAGATGAAGTTGATGACATTGATCATTTAGGAAATAGAAGAGTAAGATCAGTTGGGGAATTAGTTGAAAATCAAGCTCGAATAGGTGTTTACAGAATGGAAAGAGCTATAAAAGAAAAAATGACAACATTAGATGTTGAGTCAGCTATGCCGCAAGATTTAATAAACGCTAAACCTCTAACGGTTTCACTTAAAGATTTTTTTGCGAGCTCACAACTATCACAATTTATGGATCAGACTAACCCTCTTTCGGAAATAACACATAAGAGAAGAGTTTCAGCTTTAGGTCCTGGAGGTTTGACGAGAGAAAGAGCTGGTTTTGAAGTTAGAGATGTCCATCCAACTCATTACGGAAGAATTTGCCCAATAGAAACACCAGAAGGTCCTAATATTGGATTAATTAATAGCTTATCAACTTATGCAAAAATAAATAAATATGGATTTATTGAGAGCCCATATAAAAGAGTTAAAGATGGAATTGTTCAGGAAAAAGTCGAGTATTTATCAGCGATGGAGGAAACAAAATATACTATTGCACAAGCAAATACAAAAATAGATAGAAATAATAAGATTATAGAAGAACTAGTATCATGTCGTCAAAACCTTAATTTTTTATTATCCAAACCTGAAACAATTGACTATATAGATGTTTCGCCGAAACAATTAGTCTCAGTAGCAGCTTCTTTAATACCCTTTTTAGAAAATGATGATGCAAATAGAGCACTTATGGGTTCAAACATGATGAGACAGGCTGTTCCACTTTTAAAACCAGAGTCTCCTTTAGTTGGTACAGGAATTGAAAGTGATGTTGCACTTGACTCTGGAGTAACAATAGTTGCAAGAAGAGATGGTATAGTAGATAAAATTGATGGAAAAAGAATTGTAATAAAAGCAACTGAAGAAACGGATTTTTCTAAGTCAGGAGTTGATATTTATAATTTACAAAAATTTAAAAGATCAAATCAAAATACCTGTATTAACCAAAAACCTTTAGTTAGAGTTGGTGACAAGGTTAAATCAGGTGACATAATTGCTGATGGACCTTCAACAAAATTGGGTGAATTAGCTTTAGGAAAAAATGTGACAGTCGCTTTTATGCCGTGGCAGGGTTATAATTTTGAAGATTCAATTCTTATCTCAGAAAGATGTGTGACGGATGATGTTTTTACATCAGTTCATATAGTCGAATATGAAATTATGGCCAGAGACACAAAGTTGGGGGAGGAAGAAATAACTAGAGACATTCCAAATGTGAATGAGGAAGCATTAAAAAACTTGGATGAGTCAGGTGTTGTTTATATTGGTGCTGAAGTAAATGCAGGTGATATTTTAGTGGGTAAAGTTACTCCTAAAGGAGACTCAGCCTCTGGACCAGAGGAGAAATTACTTAGATCAATTTTTGGTGAAAAAGCTATTGACGTAACAGATACATCTTTAAGAATGTCTAGGGGAAGTAGTGGAACAGTAGTTGATGTAAGAGTTTTTAATCGACATGGAATTGAGAAAGACGAAAGGTCAATAACGATAGAAAGAGCTGAGATAGAGCAAGTTCAACAAGATAAGATCGTGGAGGAAGAAATCTTAGAGAGAAGCATAAAACAAAGAGCGTCTCAAATATTAGACGGAACATCTCTGACTAAAAAGATTAAAGATTTAGATGTTGGCTCTAAGCTTGATTTCGAGACAATTAATAAATTAAATATAAATGATGTTTTTAAATTATCAGCTGGTAATCCAAAAAATGAGTCAGATTTTGAACAACTTAAGGACCAATACAATAAAGCTAAGCAAGATATTACTGAAAGATTTGAAGATAAAGTCCTTAAAATCAGAAGTGGAGACGATTTATTGCCCAGTGTAATGAAAATGGTAAAAGTTTTTGTTGCAATTAAGAGAAGACTTAGACCTGGTGATAAAATGTCAGGTCGTCACGGTAATAAAGGAGTTGTTAGTAAAATTGTGCCAGTTGAGGATATGCCGTATCGAGAGGATGGCACTCCAGTAGATATAGTTTTGAACCCTTTAGGAGTTCCTAGCAGAATGAATGTAGGCCAAATTTTGGAAACTCATTTAGGATGGGCATGTAAAGAATTCGGTGAAGAAGTAAAAAAATTAATTAATGAAAATAACAAAAAAATTGAGAAAACTGAAAAAATCAGCAATTTTTTAAAATCAGTTTATGGAGAAGAGATTTTTGGTGACAAAGTTGAGAAATTATCAAAGTCTGAGTTTAGAGATTTATGCGAAAACCTTCAAAATGGTATTGCAATGTCAACTCCAGTTTTTGATGGTGCTAAAGAGAAAAATGTAACCGAAATGTTAGAATTAGCAAAACTTCCTGCCTCAGGTCAAACATTTTTATGGGATGGTAGAACAGGTGAAAAATTTGATAGGCCAGTCACTGTAGGTATCATTTATATGCTCAAGTTACATCATCTTGTTGAGGATAAGATTCATGCAAGATCTACTGGGCCATATAGTTTGGTTACTCAACAACCATTAGGAGGAAAAGCGCAACTTGGTGGTCAAAGATTTGGTGAAATGGAAGTTTGGGCTTTAGAAGCTTATGGAGCCTCATATACACTCCAAGAAATTTTAACTGTAAAATCTGACGATGTAGCTGGTCGTGTAAAAGTTTATGAGACTATTGTAAAAGGTGAAGAAAACTTTGAGTCTGGAATACCCGAATCATTTAACGTGCTTGTAAAAGAAATAAAATCCTTAGCATTAAACGTGGAGCTAAATTAATTATGAAAAAAGAATTAACAGATCTATTTAAAAATTCTGAAATAATTGAATCACAAAACTTTAATAGCATTAAAATTTCATTAGCAAGTCCCGAAAAAATTAAATCATGGACATATGGAGAGATTAAAAAACCTGAAACTATTAATTATAGAACATTTAGACCAGAAAAAGATGGTCTTTTTTGTGCAAGAATCTTTGGTCCCATCAAAGATTATGAATGTTTGTGTGGAAAATATAAAAGAATGAAGTTTAGAGGAATTATATGTGAAAAATGTGGTGTTGAAGTTACAAAATCAAATGTAAGAAGAGAACGAATGGGTCACATAAATTTAGCAACCCCAGTAGCTCATATTTGGTTTTTAAAATCTCTACCTAGCAGAATAGCTTTAGCTGTTGATATGAAATTAAAGGAAATTGAAAGAGTTTTATATTTTGAAAATTTCATTGTTATTGAACCTGGCTTAACAGGATTGGCAAAAAATCAGTTACTAAATGAAGAAGAACTAGCTAAGTACCAAGATGAATTTGGCGAAGAAGCTTTTACAACAGGTATTGGAGCAGAAGCTGTTTTGGAAATGTTAAAAAATTTAGACTTAGATCTAGAGAGAAAAAATTTAATTAATTATATAAAAGAGACTAAGTCAAAAGTTAATGAAGAAAGAGCAATAAAAAGATTAAAATTAATTGAGTCTTTTATTGAGACAGGGCAAAAACCTGAATGGATGATCTTAACTGTTGTTCCTGTTATTCCACCAGAACTCAGACCATTAGTTCCTTTAGATGGTGGTAGATTTGCTACGTCAGATTTGAATGATTTATATAGGAGAGTAATAAATAGAAATAATCGTTTAAAAAGACTGATGGATCTAAAGGCACCTGATATTATTGTAAGAAATGAAAAACGAATGCTTCAAGAGTCTGTCGACGCTTTATTTGATAATGGTAGAAGGGGAAGAGTAATTACTGGTACAGGCAAAAGACCTCTTAAATCTTTGGCTGAGATGCTCAAAGGTAAACAAGGAAGGTTTAGACAGAATCTATTAGGAAAAAGAGTTGATTATTCTGGTAGGTCTGTAATTGTTGTAGGCCCTGACTTAAAACTTCATGAATGTGGTTTGCCAAAAAAAATGGCGCTCGAACTTTTTAAACCATTTTTATATGCAAGATTAAATAAATTAGGTTTGGCTTCAACAATAAAACAAGCAAAGAAATTAGTTGAAAAAGAAACTAATGCAGTTTGGGACGCTTTAGAACTTATAGTGAGAGAGCATCCTGTATTATTAAACAGAGCTCCAACTCTTCATAGATTGGGCGTACAAGCTTTTGAACCAAAATTAATTGAAGGTGATGCCATAGAGTTACATCCACTAACTTGTGCTGCTTTTAATGCTGATTTTGATGGAGATCAAATGGCTGTCCATGTTCCTTTAAGTTTAGAAGCTCAATTAGAAGCTAGGATTTTAATGTTGTCTACCAATAATATTTTATCTCCCTCGAATGGTAAGCCTATAATTGTACCAAGTCAGGATATGATTTTAGGGATTTATTATTTATCCCAAGAGCCAGTTACAGATAAATCTATAGGGTATTTTACTGATGCAGATCAAATTGAATTTGCGTTATCCTCAGGTCAAATAAAAGTTCATAGTACAATCATCTCTAGATTTGAAACAATCGATGCTGATGGAAAGAAAAAATTTGAAAAATATACTTCAACTGCTGGAAGGTTTTTACTAGCAAATCTACTCCCTAAAAATTTTAATATTAAATTTTCTTTAATAGATAGATTACTTCCCAAAAAAACAGTCTCCGAAATAATCGACATTGTCTTTAGATTTTGTGGTCAAAAAACAACTGTTATATTTTGTGACAAACTAAAAGATTTAGGATTCAAGCATGCTTTTAAAGCTGGAATTTCCTTTGGTAAAGATGATTTAATAATACCTGAAAACAAGACAAAATTAATTGATGATACTAAAAAACTTATAGCTGATTACGAAACTCAGTATTCAGAAGGTCTGATTACTAGAGGTGAAAAATATAATAAAGTAGTTGATGCATGGTCAAAATGTACTGACAAGGTTGCTGGTGAAATGATGAAAGGCATTTCTGCCACTGAAAAAACTGACGAAGGGCTTAAAATTAATTCAGTTTTTATGATGGCTGATAGTGGCGCAAGAGGTTCAGCGGCTCAAATGAAGCAATTAGCTGGAATGAGAGGACTAATTGCTAAACCATCAGGTGAAATTATTGAAAGTCCAATTATTTCAAATTTTAAGGAGGGATTAACTGCCTTAGAATATTTCAATTCTACACATGGAGCTAGAAAAGGCTTAGCTGATACCGCTCTTAAAACAGCTAGCTCTGGTTATTTAACTAGAAGATTATGTGATGTAGCTCAAGATTTAACAATTACAAAGAAAAATTGTGATAACCCAGGATTTATTGAACTATCAGAAATTTTAGAGGGTGGAAACGTTGTCGTAAGTTTATCTGAACGATCTTTAGGTAGAGTGACAGCGTCGGATGTTAAGCATCCTTTAACTGGTGAAATAATAATCAAAAAATCAACTATGATAGATGAAGCTGGTTGTGATAAAATTGACTCTGCAGGAATTAAATCACTTAAAGTTTTTTCAGTAATGACATGTAGTTCAAAAGAAGGTGTTTGTGCTACTTGTTATGGTAGAGATCTATCTAGAGGTAAAATGGTGCACGTTGGAGAAGCTATTGGAATGATTTCTGCTCAATCAATTGGTGAACCAGGTACACAGTTGACCATGAGAACTTTTCACGTCGGTGGAACGGCATCTGTAAAACAAGACTCTCAAATAGTTTCTAAAAATGATGGAGTTTTAAAAATAATCAATTCAAATATTCTTGAGGATTCTAAAAAGAATTTAATAGTAATGGGAAGAAATACTCAACTTTCCATTGAAGATGATAATGGTGTACAAATAGCTGTCTATAAAGTTGCATACGGATCTAAACTATTTTTTAAAAGTGGTGAAAAAATAAAAGCAAATACTAAGATTTGCGAATGGGATCCTTATACTACGCCAGTAATTGCAGAAAAAAGTGGTATCGCAAGTTTTGTAGATCTTATTGATGGAGTATCAATACAAGAAACTACTGATGATGCTACTGGTATTTCATCTAAATCTGTAGTTGATTGGAGATCTCAATCAAAAAATACTGATCTAAAACCTAGAATTACTTTAAGAGATGAAAAAGGAAATGTAATTAAAAAAGCAGATGATAATGAAGCTAGGTATTATTTGGTTCCAGACTCAATTCTTTCAGTAAAAGATGGTCAAAAAGTTTCAGCAGGGGATGTTATTGCTAGATTACCAAAGGAGACAACAAAAACAAAAGATATTACAGGAGGATTACCGAGAGTTGCAGAATTGTTCGAGGCAAGAAAAGCAAAAGATAGCGCAATTATTGCTGAAAATGATGGTCAAGTAATTTTTGGTAAAGAGGTAAGAGGCAAACAAAGAGTTTCAATTGTTCCTGAAGATGGCTCTGAACCTTCTAATTATTTAATTCCGAAAGGAAAACACATTAATTTTAATCAGGGCGAAAAAATTATGAAAGGTGAGTACTTGTTGGACGGTCAACCATTACCTCATGATATTTTAAGAATTCTAGGAATAAAAGAGTTAACAGAGTATTTTGTAAATCAAGTTCAAGAAGTTTATAGATTACAAGGTGTTATAATTAATGATAAGCATATCGAAACTATTTTAAGACAAATGCTAAAAAAGATAGAAGTTAAATCCTCAGGAGACTCTTCTTATTTACCTGGAGAAATAGTAGATAAAATAAAGTTTGAAAATGAAAACGAAAAGTTAAAGAATGAGGGTAAAAATCAAGCAATTGGTGAAAGAGTTCTGATGGGTATAACAAAAGCTTCGTTACAAACCGAGTCATTTATTTCAGCAGCCTCGTTCCAAGAAACAACACGAGTTTTGACAGATGCGGCGATAAAAGGGAAAATTGATCCATTAAGTGGGTTAAAAGAAAATGTTATTGTTGGTCGATTAGTACCCGCTGGAACTGGAAATATTAAAAATAAATGGAATAAAAAAGCTTTAGAAGATGATAATAAATTCTTGTCGGAACAAGATAAGATTGAGGAGTCTGAAGCTCAAGTAAACCAGTAAAAAATAAGACATTTTTTCAGTAGTTTTAGTTTGACAAAGTCTAATTAATTAGTAATTTGGCGATGTTTTTGGTTGGAATGTAGTGCTATTAAGGTACTAAACGCTGCCACATATAACCTGTCAGTTATTTCATCTAAAAATAAACTAATTAAATAAATTATGCCAACTATTAATCAATTGTTGAAAAAAAAAAGAGTGAAACAAATTAATAGGAATAAAGTTCCTGCTCTTCAAAAACAACCTTTGAAAAGAGGTGTTTGTGTTAAAGTTTATACTACAACTCCAAAGAAACCTAACTCAGCATTAAGAAAAGTTGCTAGGGTTAGACTATCAAATGGTTTTGAAGTTACAGCTTATATACCTGGTGAAGGTCATAATCTACAAGAACACTCTGTGGTTTTGATTAGAGGTGGTAGAGTAAAAGATTTGCCTGGAGTCAGATACCATATTTTAAGAGGAAATTTAGATACACAAGGTGTTGCTAATAGAAAAAAAAGGCGATCTTTGTATGGAACAAAAAAAGGTAAATAAAAATGTCTAGGAAAAAAACACAACCAAAGAAAAATGTTATTCCAGACCCCAAATATAAGTCAGTAATAATCCCAAAATTAATCAACAATATTATGTACGATGGTAAAAGAGGAGTTGCTGCAAAAATAGTTTACGAGGCCATTGATAAAATTAAGTCTAAAACAAAAGATGAGCCAATAAATATTTTTAATGAGGCAATAAGCAATATAAAACCAACTGTTGAAGTTAGGTCAAGAAGAGTTGGTGGTGCAACTTATCAAGTGCCTGTCGAAGTTAAAAGCAAAAGAGCCCAAGCTTTAGCTATCAGATGGTTAGTTGAGTCAGCAAGAAAAAGAAAAGATAAACATATGTCAGATAAAATTTTTAATGAACTTTATGATGCATATGAAAAAAAGGGTGCAGCAGTTAAAAAAAAAGAGGATGTACACAAAATGGCAGAGTCAAATAAAGCTTTTGCACATTTTAGATGGTAAAACTATATGTCAAGAACACATACATTAGATAAATATAGAAATATCGGTATCATGGCACACATTGATGCTGGAAAAACTACAACAACTGAAAGAATTTTATATTATACAGGAAAGAGTCATAAAATCGGAGAAGTTCACGACGGTGCTGCAACTATGGATTGGATGGAGCAAGAACAAGAAAGAGGTATTACTATTACCTCTGCCGCTACAACGTGTTTTTGGCAAGATCACAGAATTAATATAATAGATACCCCAGGTCATGTAGACTTTACTATTGAGGTAGAAAGATCTTTAAAAGTTTTAGATGGAGCTGTTGCAGTTTTTGATGGTGTTGCAGGTGTAGAGCCTCAATCTGAAACAGTATGGAGACAAGCAGATAAATATAAAGTTCCAAGAATTTGCTTTGTAAATAAATTAGATAGAACCGGTGCTGATTTTTTTAGATGTGTTGAAATGATTAAAGACAGATTAGGGTCAAAACCTTTGGTAATCCAAATTCCGATAGGAATAGAATCATCTCTAACTGGAGTTGTAGATTTAGTTAAAATGAAAGCACAAGTTTGGAAAAATGAGGCATTAGGTGCTGAATGGGAATATAAAGAAATTCCAGAGGATCTTAAAGAGATATGTCAGAAATATAGAACAGAATTAGTTGAATTAGCAGTCGAACAAGACGAAAAAATAATGGAAGCCTATTTAAATGGGGAAGACATTAAAGAAGAAGATTTAATAAAATGTATAAGAAAAGGGACCTTGGACTTTAGTTTTGTTCCTGTTTTAACAGGTTCAGCTTTTAAAAATAAGGGAGTTCAGCCCTTGTTGGATGCAGTTGTAAACTATTTACCCAGCCCAGTTGATATTGGCTCTATAAAGGGAACTAAACTCGGTGGAGAAGATGAGGTAGAGATGAAATTTGATGATAAAGCCGCTTTTTCGGCACTTGCTTTTAAAGTGGCAAATGATCCTTTTGTAGGTTCATTGACTTTTATAAGAGTCTATTCGGGAACTATTAAAACTGGAACAGCTGTTTATAATTCATCAAAAGAAAAAGAGGAGAGAGTTGGAAGAATGCTTTTAATGCACGCAAATTCAAGAGAGGATATCAAAGAGGCAAACGCAGGAGATATAGTGGCTTTAGCAGGTTTAAAAAATACAATAACCGGTCACACATTATGTGATGAAGAAAATTCAGTATTGCTTGAACCTATGGAATTTCCTGATCCAGTTATTGAAATCGCAGTTGAACCTAAAACAAAAGCAGATCAAGAAAAAATGGGAGAGGCATTAGGAAGATTAGCAAAAGAGGACCCTTCTTTTAGGGTTACATCAGATGAGGAGTCAGGGCAAACAATAATTAAAGGTATGGGTGAGTTACATTTAGATATTATTGTTGATAGAATGAAAAGAGAATTTAAAGTTGAGGCAAATGTTGGTGCTCCTCAGGTTGCTTATAGAGAAACAATAGAAAATTCTTCAGAAGTTGAATATACTCATAAAAAACAGAGTGGAGGTGCTGGCCAATTTGCTAAAGTAAAATTACTTGTCGAACCTCAGGAGCCTGGAAAAGGTAGAGCAGTAGAGAGCAAAATTAAAGGTGGCGCTATCCCAAAAGAATTTATACCTGGTGTTGAGAAAGGTATTGAAACTGTTTCGGATAGTGGAATATTAGCTGGATTTCCAATGATCGATTATAAAGTTACAATATTGGATGGTTTACACCATGACGTTGACTCTAGTGTTTTAGCTTTTGAACTGGCAAGCAGAGCATGTTTCAAAGAAGCCTGTACAAAAGGTGGTTTAAAATTATTAGAACCAGTTATGAGAGTCGAAGTTGTTACACCCGAAGACTATATGGGCGATGTTATTGGTGATCTAAACAGTAGAAGAGGTCAGATAAATACTCAAGAACAAAGAGGAAATGCAACAGTGATAACAGCTATGGTTCCACTAGCTAATATGTTTGGATATATTAATAATCTGAGATCCATGTCCCAGGGTAGAGCTCAATATTCAATGTTTTTTGATCATTATTCAAAAGTTCCTCAAAATGTTCAAGACGAAGTAACTAAAAAGATTGCAGGTTAAAATGGATAAACAAAATATAAGAATAAAGTTGAGAGCTTATGATAATAAAATATTAGATGCATCAACTGAAGAAATAGTAAACACTGTGAAAAGAACGGGTGCAACAATAAAAGGCCCTGTACCATTACCAACAAAAATTGAAAGATATACAGTTTTAAGATCACCTCACATAGATAAAAAAAGCAGGGAACAATTTGAGTCTAGAACTCATAAAAGACTTATAGATATTATTGAACCAACACCACAGACTGTTGAAGCATTGATGAAACTTGATCTAGCTTCAGGAGTAGACGTGGAGATTAAGATATAAAATGATTGAGATTGCTTTGATTGGAAAAAAAATTGGTATGACAAGAGAATTTTATAAGTCTGGTCAATTAGTGCCAGTAACAGTTATTAAAATGGAAAAGGCGAGAGTTATTGAGGTTATTAATGAAGAAAAGAGAGGGTATAAAGCTATTCAACTTGGCTACGGAAAAATAAAAAATTCTAAACTCACTAAATCAATGAAAGGTTTTTTTGCTAAGAAAAATACTGAGGCAAAAAAAAGATTAAAAGAATTTAGAGTTTTAGATACTCAAAATTTTAAAGAAGGAAATGAATTTGGAATTGAGATTTTTAAGGATACAAAATTTGTTGATACACGATCTAAAACTATTGGAAAAGGCTTTGCTGGAGCAATGAAAAGGCATAATTTTGGCGGTTTAAGAGCAAGCCATGGTGTTTCAATATCTCATAGATCACATGGGTCAACTGGACAAAGACAAGATCCAGGTAAAGTTTTTAAAGGAAAAAAAATGGCTGGTCACATGGGAGATAAATTAAGAACTATGCAAAATATAGAAGTTATAAAGACTGATATAGAAAATGATCTACTTTATTTAAAGGGTTCAATTCCTGGATCTAAAAATACTGAAGTAATAGTAAAAGAATCTGTAAAGAATATAAGAAAAAAAACTATTAAAGAAAAAATTAAAATTGCAGAAGAGGCAAAAAAAACTCCAGATAAAAAGAAAAAATAATGAAAATTGAAAAGTTACATCTAGATGGAAAAAAAAGTTCGATTGAGGTACTTGATAAAATATTTTCTGCAAAGGTTAATAATAAACTTGTGAGCAGCGTACTGTACAAAACTAATGCAAACTATAAAGGCAGATACGCAAAAACAAAACAACAGAATGAGGTTTCTGGACCAACATCAAAAATTTATGCACAAAAAGGAACTGGTAATGCAAGGCATGCAAGTAAAAAAGCACCAATATTTGTAGGTGGAGGTGTAGCTCATGGTCCTAAAGGAAGATCATCTTACAAAAAAAGAAAATTAAATAAAAGTGAAAAGAAAAATAGTATTGCATCTCTTATGAGTGAAAAAATTCAAAATAAAAATTTATTAGTTTTAAATGATTTTAGCTCTGAAATTAAAAAAACAAAAGATATGCATACAATACTTAAAAAGTTTGAAATATCAAATTCTTTAATAATATTAGATAAATCTTCTAAAGACAAAGTTGAAAAATCAATTAGAAATATTCCAAATCTAAAAGTTACCGATGTAAATCATTTCAGTGCTTTTGATTTAATTAAGTTTAAAAAAATTGTTTTTACTGAAAGTTCAGTTAAAGAATTAGAAAAGAGATATAGTTAATGAGTAAATTACATTTATTTGATAAAATAATATCTCCCCTTGTGACTGAAAAATCAACAAATTTGTCTGAACAAAATAAGATTGTTTTTAAAGTTCCAAATGGTTCAAATAAGAAAAATTTAAAAAGTAATATTGAAAAAATCTTCAAAGTTAATGTCACTAAAATAAATATCATTAATAAAAAAAGTAGGATTAAATTAACTCGAGGAAAGAAAAATAAAGTTTCTGGATATAAAAAAGCTATAATCACACTTAAAAAGGGTCAAAGTATTGACTTAACAACTGGAATTTAAAATGGCACTTAAAACTTTTAAACCTTATACAAAGTCATCTAGAGGAACTATTCTTGTAGATAGAGATGGTCTTTGGAAAGGCAAACCTTTCAAACAACTAGTATCACCAAAAAATTCTATGAAAGGCAGAAATAATTACGGGAGGATTACATCAATAAATAGAGCTGGTGGACATAAGAAGATGTACAGGCACGTAGATTTTTATAGAAAAAAAAGCGATATGACTGCTACTGTTCAGAGAATAGAGTATGATCCAAACAGATCTTGTTACATTATGTTAGTAAAATTTGAGGATAATTCTTACTTTTACTATTTAGCTCCGCAAAAGATTAAAGTAGGTGATAAGATTGAAAACGGTTCTAAAAAAGAGATTAAAATCGGAAATTGTATGCCACTTCAGGATATTCCAGTAGGCATAGATATTCATAATGTTGAAATTCAACCGGGGGGTGGAGGAAAAATAGCCCGTTCAGCTGGAACTTCAGTGACTATTAGTGGCTTAGATGGAAACTACAGTTTAATTAAACTTACATCTGGTGAAGTAAGAAGAATTGATTCAAGAGCTCTAGCAACAATAGGTGTTTTAAGTAATCCAGACCAAAAAAATATCAAAATTGGAAAAGCAGGTAGATCTAGATGGCTAGGAAGAAGACCTCATACAAGAGGTGTTGTTAAAAATCCTGTTGATCACCCACATGGTGGTGGAGAAGGAAAATCTGCAGGTGGAAGACATCCAGTATCACCTAAAGGTCAATCAGCCAAAGGTTTAAAAACTAGAGATAATAAAAGAACTGATAAATATATTGTCAAAAGAAGAAATAAGAGAAAGGATACTAAATAATGGCTAGAGCAATTTGGAAAGGTCCATTTGTTGAGGAAAGTCTTATTAAAAAAGTAGATAAATATAAAATCGACTCAAAAAAAATACCTATTAAAACTTGGTCAAGAAAATCAACAATAATTCCAGATTTTGTAGGCGTAAGTTTTTTAATTTATAATGGAAAAAAATTTATTCCAATTACTATATCTGAAGATATGGTGGGTCACAAATTAGGTGAGTTTGCACCAACAAGAACTTTTTTTGGTCATACACCGGCAGATAAAAAAGCTAAACCAGCAGAATCTGAAGAGAAGAAATAATTATGGTTAAAAAAAAACAAGTAATTAAGAATAAAGAAAAAATTGTAAGATCTGTGAATAATAATATTAGGTCTAGTGTAAGAAAACTTAATCCAATTCTAAAAGCTATAGTCGGTAAAAAAGTGGATACAGCAATAAGAGATCTAGAATTTTCAGAAAAAAGAATTTCAAAAGATATAAAAAAAACAATTGGTTCCGCTGTAGCAAATGCTGAAAATAATTTTCAATATGATATCGATAAATTAATTGTGAAAGAAGCTTATTGTGGAAAGAAAATTATAATGAAAAGGTTCAGACCTCGGGCAAAAGGAAGAGCTGCACCAATTCTTAAACCATATTCAAGTGTTACGATAATTTTATCTGAAATTAAAAAAATGGAGAGACATGGGACAAAAAGTTAATCCAGTTGGTTTCAGATTGGGAGTCAACAGAGGCTGGGACTCTGTGTGGTATGCTAAGAAGAAAGATTTTGGTAATTACTTAATTGAGGATTTCAAAATTAGAGAATATATAAAAAAAAATGTTATTAATTCAGGTGTATCTAAAGTTATGATCGAAAGAACCGCTAATAAATGTTACGTAACAATCTATACTTCAAGGCCTGGATTTGTAATAGGAAAAAAAGGAAGTGATATAGATAAAATTAAAAATAATTTATCAAAATTTACAACAAATGATGTTACATTAAATATTAAAGAAGTTAAAAAACCTGAAACAAATTCATTCTTAGTTGCTGAAAATATTGCTCAACAACTTGTTAAGAGAATATCCTATAGAAGAGCAATGAAACGAGCAATGCAATCGTGTCTAAGATTAGGAGCCAAAGGAATTAAAGTTTCAATTAGTGGAAGATTAGGTGGAAATGAAATTGCTAGAACTGAATGGTTAAGGGATGGAAGTATACCATCGCATACTTTAAGAGCAGATATTGATTATGCAGAGGCGGAAGCTCTTACGACTTATGGAATAATTGGTATTAAAGTATGGATCTATAAAGGTGAGGTTTTTGCAAAAGAATTTAGCCAAGAAACAAATAAAGTGATTCAGAAAGAGGAAAAATAAAAAATGTTACAACCAGTAAGAACAAAATGGAGAAAAGCTCATAAGGGCAGAATTCATGGGACAGCTTCAAGAGCAAATTTTATTAACTATGGTGCATATGCTTTAAAAGCGTTATCGCCTGATAGAGTAACTGGAAAACAAATTGAAGCAGCGAGAGTCGCTTTAACAAGACACATGAAAAGACAAGGTAGAGTTTGGACAAGAGTTTTTCCAAATATTCCTGTTTCAAAAAAACCAATTGAAGTAAGAATGGGTAAAGGCAAAGGATCTCCAGAGTTTTATGCTTGTAGAGTAAAACCAGGAAGGATTTTATTTGAAGTAGATGGTGTATCTGAACAGATAGCTAAAGAGGCACTCTACAAAGCATCAGCAAAATTACCAATTAAAACAAAAACTATTAAAAGATTTGCATAATGAAAAAACAAGATATAAAAAAACTATCCAAAGACGAAGCATTAAAGAATATTGAAAAATTCAAAAAAGACTTGTTTAATTTTAGATTCCAAAAAATTAACTCCCAAGTCAGCAACCCAGCTAAAATAAATGAAACAAAAAAAAATATAGCTAGATTAAAAACTTTTTTGAAAGGAAAATTAAATGCCTAAGAAAATTTTAACTGGAATTGTTATAAGTGATAAACCTAACAAAACAATTACAGTAATTGTTGAAAGAAAATATTCCCATCCGTTATTAAAAAAAGTTATAAAAGTAAAAAAGAAATATAATGCTCATGATGAAAACAACACTTTTAAGACTGGTGACAAAGTATCTATAATTGAAAGTAAACCATTCTCAAAAAACAAAAAATTTAAAGTAATGGAGATTTCTAAATAATGATACAAGTTCAAACAGAATTATTAGTTGCAGATAATACTGGAGCCAAAAAAATTGAATGTATAAAAGTTTTAGGTGGTTCTAAGAGAAGATATGCCAGTATTGGCGATACAATTGTAATAGCAGTAAAAGAAGCTATACCAAAAGGCAAGGTTAAAAAAGGATCCGTACATAAAGCGGTTGTGGTAAGAGTAAAAAAAGGAATCCATAGAGAGGATGGATCAAAAGTAAAATTTGATAATAATGCTGCAGTGCTTGTTGATGACAAAGGAGAGCCAGTTGGAACAAGAATTTTTGGACCAGTTACAAGAGAATTAAGAAATAGAGGACAAATGAAAATAATTTCATTAGCACCAGAGGTTTTATAATGATTAAGAAAGGACTAAAAGTTCGCATTCTTGTTGGAAAAGATAAAAAAAAAGAAGGTGAAGTTATTGAGATTGATAGAGCAAATAATAGAGCCAAAGTAAAAGAAATAAATATGATAAAAAAACACGTTAAAACTACAAAAGAAAAAAAGGGTGGTATTATCTCAAAAGAAAGCTTTATTCACTTATCAAATTTAAAGTTATTAGATGAAAAAGCAAAAAGTAAAAAAAGTGAGGCTAAGAAATAATGACACCAAGATTAAAAAATCTGTTTTATAAAGAAATTCAACCTGCTTTAAAAACACAATTTGGACTAAAAAATTTATATATGGGGCCAAAAATAGAAAAGATTGTTTTAAATATGGGATTAGGGGTTGATGGCAATGATACAAAGATCTTAAAATCATTGGACGAAGATTTAGCTAAAATTACAGGACAGAAGCCGATTGTAACAAAATTTAAGAAATCGGTTGCAAATTTTAAAACGCGAAAAGGTACAAATGCTGGTCTTAAGGTAACTCTAAGAAAAGACAAGATGTATGAGTTTATTGATAGACTTGTAAATATTGCCCTACCAAGGATAAAGGATTTTAGAGGGCTTCCTGGAAATGGTTTTGATAAATTTGGTAATTATACTTTTGGGATTAAAGAACATATCATATTCCCAGAAGTAAGTTTTGATAGAGCAGATAAAGTTAGAGGATTAGACATAACAATTGTAATATCTTCAAAAAACAAGGATCAAAGTTTTGCTTTATTAGAAAAATTTAACTTTCCATTTATTAAAAAAGGAGAAAATTAAAATGGCTAAATTAAGTTCAATTAATAAGAATAATAAACGAATTAAACTTTCTGATAAATTTTATAAAAAAAGAGATAAATTAAAGAAAATTGTTATGAACAAAAAACTTCCTTTAGAGGAAAGATTTAGAGCACAACAAAAATTGTCAAAATTACCAAGAAATTCGGCCAAATCAAGAGTAATGAATCGATGTCAAATAACAGGTAGACCTCATGGTGTTTATAGAAAATTAAAAATATCTAGAATTGCATTAAGACAACTTGGATTGCAAGGAAAGATACCAGGTCTAGTTAAATCAAGTTGGTAGAAAGGATAATATGAGTTTTAGCGACCCAATTGGAGATATGATAGCAAGAGTTAAAAATGCTCAAAGTAGAAATCATAAAAAAGTTGAATTACCATCTTCAAATTTTAAGGTAAAAATAGCTGGAATACTAAAAAATGAGGGCTTTATTAAACATTTTGAGGTAAACGAAGAAAATAAAAAACCAAAACTATCCTTAGAATTAAAGTATCATTATGGTAACCCTGTTATAAGTAACTTTGAGCGAGTGTCAAAACCAGGAAGAAGAATTTTTTCAAGTGCAGATGGATTACCCAAAATAAATAATGGTTTAGGTATTGCGATAATCTCTACACCAAAAGGAGTGATGACTGATATAGATGCTAGAAAACAAAGAGTCGGTGGTGAAATTATTTGTAAGGTATTTTAATGTCTAAAATTGGAAAAACAAATATTTCAATCCCAGAAAAAGTAAAAGTTGCTTTATCAGGCAATATTTTAAATATAGAGGGACCAGTAGGTAAAAAAACTTTAAACATCGACCTTAATTTATTCAATTTAGATATTAAAGAGGGCAAAGAAATTTCAATTGTACCAAAAAAGATAGATCAAGAAATCAAAAGACTTTGGGGAATGAACAGAAGCTTAATAAATAATGCAGTAATGGGATCATCCAAAGGGTATGAAAAAGTTTTAGAATTAGTTGGGGTAGGATACAGAGCATCAATTAAAGGAAGTCAATTAAATCTGCAGTTAGGCTATAGCCATGATATAAATTTTGATATTCCTGAGGGGATAAAAATTTCAGTAGAAAAACAAACAACTTTAACTATTACAGGTATAGATAAGCAACAAGTTGGGTCTGTAGCATCTAAACTTAAAACTTTAAGAAAAATTGAACCTTACAAAGGAAAAGGTGTAAGAGAAAAAGGTCAATATATATTAAAAAAAGAAGGTAAGAAAAAATAATGAAATTAGATACAAATAAAAGAAAGATATTTAGAGTAAGAAATAAACTAAAAAAAGTTTCTGGCAATAATCGATTTAGATTGTCAATTTCAAGATCATCAAAAAATATTTATGCACAAATAATAGATGATACAAAAAATATAACTTTAATATCTGCATCATCAGTCGAAAAAGACATTAAATCTGCTACAAAAGTTAATAAAACAGAATTATCAAAGATTGTTGCAGAAAAACTAGCAAAAAAGGCAAACGAAAAAAAAATAAATAAAATTTTCTTTGACAGAGCAGGTTATAAATACCACGGAAGGGTAAAAGTTTTTGCAGAAACTCTTCGAAAAAATGGAATGGATTTTTAATATGGATTACAAAGACAAAAAAACTGATGATATCTTAGAAAAACTTGTTCATATAAATAGAATTACAAAAGTAGTTAAGGGAGGAAGAAGATTTGGTTTTTCTGCCTTAGTTGTTGTAGGAAATCAAGCTGGTAAAATTGGTATTGCGCATGCAAAGGCAAAACAAGTTCCAGATGCAATAAAAAAAGCTAATGAAATGGCAAGAAGGAAATTAATTCATATTCCATTAAGAGAGGGCAGAACTATCCATCATGATGTTAACGCTAAAGAGGGTTCAGGTAGAATAGTTTTGAGAGCAGCTTCCAAGGGAACTGGAATTATTGCTGGTGGTCCTGTAAGAGCAGTTTGTGAAGTTTTAGGAGTAAAAGATATAGTTGCTAAATCAATGGGCACATCCAATGCCCATAATGTTATTAGGGCAACAATGAAAGCATTACTTAAACAAAATTCACCAAAACAGATATCTTCAATTAGAAACAAAAAGATTTCTGAAATTATTGAGAAAAGAGGATAATGATTAGACTTAACAACACATTCAAGCTCAAAAAAAGTAAGATTAGGGTTGGCCGTGGTATCGGCTCAGGTAAAGGTAAGACTTCTGGTAGAGGAGTAAAAGGACAAAAATCAAGATCAGGTGTAGCTATCAAAAGTTTTGAGGGTGGACAAATGCCATTGTATCGAAGGTTACCAAAGCGAGGATTTAATGCACTTAACAAAAATAAAATTGCAATCTTAAATTTAGATAAAATTCAATTTTTTATTGACAAAAAAAGCATTACCACAAAAGAAATTATAAATAGTGAATTGTTAAAGAAATTGAGATTGATTAATAAACGTTATACTAAATTAAAAATTCTAGGCTCAGGTGAGATTAAAGATAAAGTAAATATTGAGGCTGACTTAGCCTCAAAATCTGCAATCGTTAAATTAGAAAAAATAGGTGGCTCACTACAGATTAAAAAATAATTTAAAATGAGCTCTACATCATCAAATACTGATTTAAGGAATAGAATAATTTTCACAATTGCAATTCTAGCTGTTTATAGATTTGGAACATTTATTCCATTGCCAGGAATTGATCCAGATCAACTAAAAATTATGATGGAAAGTAATCAAAAAGGCTTACTCGGAATGTTTAATGTCTTTGCAGGAGGAGCTGTAAGTAGAATGGCTATATTTGCACTTGGTATCATGCCTTATATATCTTCAGCAATTATAGTACAACTTTTGACTGGAGTTTCAGATTATTTCAAAAATCTGAAGGCTCAAGGTGAAACAGGAAGATCTAAGATTGCCCAAATAACTCGATATGGAACTGTTTTACTTGCTACTGTTCAAGGCTATGGATTAGCCGTTGGATTGGAGTCTTCACCCAATTTAGTTATTAATCCAGGAATTTTTTTTAAAGTTTCCACGGTGACAACAATTGTAGCTGGCACTATTTTTTTAATGTGGTTAGGCGAACAAATTACACAGAGAGGAATAGGTAACGGAATATCTTTAATAATTTTTGCTGGAATAGTTGCTGAAATCCCAAGAGCTTTAGTTACAACATTTGAACTAGGTCGAACAGGTGCAGTTTCGACATTAATGATCATAGGAATATTTATTTTATTAATTTTGACTGTACTTTTCATAGTTTTTATGGAGAGAGCTTTAAGAAAAATATTAATAAATTATCCAAAAAGACAAATGGGAAATAAAATGTATGGAGGGGAGTCATCTCATTTACCTTTAAAAATAAATCAGGCAGGGGTAATACCTGCAATTTTTGCATCTGCATTATTATTATTACCCGTAACATTTTCTAACTTTAATTTTTCCGAAAATGATACTTTTTTAAATATAAGCTCTTATTTTACTCAGGGACAACCACTTTACATGCTTTTATACGCATCAGGTATAATTTTTTTCACTTTTTTCTATACTTCAATAACTTTTAACCCAAATGAAACAGCAGATAATCTTAGAAAATATGGTGGATTTATTCCCGGAATAAGACCGGGTGAAAGTACGGCTATTTATATTGAAAACATACTTACAAAATTGACTACAATAGGAGCTTTATATTTAACATTAGTATGTTTAATGCCAGAATTTTTAATTGCAAATTATCCTATTCCTTTTTACTTAGGTGGGACCTCTATTTTGATAGTTGTAGTTGTTGCAATAGACACTGTGACACAGATTCAAACTAGATTAATGAGCTCACAGTATGAACAACTTATTAAAAAAACAAAATTTGGAAGATAACAAAAGTGAATGTAATTTTATTTGGGCCCCCAGGTGCTGGTAAAGGTACACAAGCAAAATTTTTTGTAAAAAATTATAACAATTTTCAAGTTTCAACTGGTGATATGCTCAGAGATGAAATTAAAAAGAATTCAGAAATTGGAAAAAAAATAATTAATGATATGAACGATGGAAAATTTGTAAACGATGAAATTGTAAATCAATTAATAAAAAATGTTATATTTGATCCAAACAAAAAAAATAAACTTGTATTTGATGGATATCCCAGATCTTTAACTCAGGCTAAGAACTTAGAATTGTTACTTAATGACACTAATCAAAAAATAGATTTTATTTTTTTTCTTAATGTAAATAAAGAAAAAATAGTTAAAAGGATTGAAAAAAGAAAAATTTTAGAAAAAAGATCAGATGATGATCTAACCACTATTTTAAAGAGGTATGATACTTATATGGAAACGACTAAACCTGTTTTAGATTTCTACTCTAAAAATAAAAATTTTTATGAATTAGATGGAGATTTACAAATTGACGAAATAACCAGTAAAATTAAGGCATTTATAAACGTTTAAGTCGTTGACATTAAAAAAACTTCTTATATAAAAAGCATATTTTATCACAAATTTATGGCTCGTATCGCAGGTATTAATATCCCACAAAATAAACTAGTCCATGTAGGATTGACATATATCTACGGGATTGGAGATAAATTTTCTAATCAAATCTGTTCATCTTTAGAAATTCCAAAAAATAAAAGGGTTAATCAGTTAACAGATGAAGAAATTTTGAAAATAAGAGAGTATATTGACCAAAATTTTAAAGTTGAAGGTGACCTACGGAGAGATTTTTCATTAAGTATAAAAAGACTAATTGATTTAGCATGTTATAGAGGATCAAGGCATAGAAAAAAACTACCAGTCAGAGGTCAAAGAACTAGATGCAATGCAAGAACTAGAAAGGGTAAAGCAATTGCTATTGCTGGAAAAAAATTAACTCCACTTAAAAAATAATTATGACCAAATCTGATAAAGTTGATAGTAAGGATCAAAAAACTGAAAAAAAAATTATAAAAAAATCAGTTAAAAGCTCATACTCAAAAAAAAAAAAATTAAAAAAAAATATTCTTAACGGTGTAGCGTACGTTCAATCCACATTTAATAACACAATAATTTCAATAGCTGATACAAACGGAAATGTAATTTCATGGGCTTCAGCTGGTCAAAAAGGATTCAAAGGTTCTAGAAAATCTACACCATATGCTGCACAAATTGCTGCTGATGCTGCAGCATCTAAAGCTCTAGAATATGGAATGAAAACTTTATCCGTAGAAGTTAAAGGCCCTGGATCAGGTAGAGAAACTGCCTTAAGAGCTTTACAAGCAAGAGGTTTTAGAATTTTATCTATCAAAGACACAACACCAATGCCACATAATGGCACAAGACCACCAAAAAAAAGGAGAGTTTAATGGAAACTGAAAATGTAAATATAAAAAATTGGAAATCACTTATTAAACCAAATAAGCTTGACGTAAAGATAAGTAATGATTTAACACATGCCACGATTATAGCAGAACCTCTTGAAAAGGGATATGGTCTAACTCTAGGTAATTCTCTTAGAAGAATTTTATTGTCATCTATAAGGGGAGCTGCGGTAACTTCTATACAAATTGATGGAGTTTTACATGAGTTTACATCTATAAAAGGTGTAAGAGAAGATGTAACAGATATTGTTCTAAATATAAAGTCTTTAGCTTTAAAATGTGAGTCAGAAGGAACTAAAAAACTTGTTCTTGATGCCAAGGGGCCAGGAGAAATTAAGGCGTCTGATATTACACCAGTTGCTGATGTAAAGATTTTAAATCCTGATTTAGTTATTTGTAATCTAGATGAGAATACAAATTTCCATGTTGAAATGAATGTTAATACTGGAAAGGGGTATGTTCCTGCCGAATTAAATAAACCTGAGGAACCACCTTTAGGTTTAATAGCTATAGACTCCCTGTATAGTCCAGTGAAAAAAGTTTCATACTCTGTAAGCACAGCAAGAGAAGGTAAAGCATTAGATTACGATAAATTAACAATGGAAGTTGAAACTAATGGATCAATTTCCGCTGAAGACGCGGTTGCTTACTCTGCTAGAATATTTCAAGATCAATTAAAGATGTTTATCAATTTTGATGAGCCAGTTGAGGCACCTATTAAAGAAGTATCAACAGAACCTGAATTTAATAAAAATTTATTAAGAAAAGTAGATGAACTAGAACTATCTGTAAGATCCATGAATTGTTTAAAAAATGATAACATAATTTATATAGGTGATCTTGTTCAAAAATCAGAAGGTGAAATGTTAAGAACACCAAACTTTGGTAGAAAATCTTTAAATGAGATAAAAGAAGTTTTGACTGGAATGTCTTTATATTTAGGAATGGAAATACCAAATTGGCCGCCAGATAACATTGCTGAAATGTCTAAAAAATTAGAGGAAGCTATTTAATGAGACATAATATGTCAAATAAGAAGTTGAATAGGACTTCGGAACATAGAAAAGCATTATTGAAAAATATGTTAATTTCACTAATCAAATATGAGCAAATCAAGACAACTTTACCAAAAGCAAAATTTTTAAGACCTCAAGCTGATAAAATTATTACATTAGGAAAAAAAGATACTTTACATAATACTAAAATATTAGTTTCTAAATTACAGGATATAAATTCTGCAAATAAAGTTAAAAAAACTTTGTCTAAAAGATATGAAAAAAGATCAGGTGGTTACACAAGGATAATTAAGGCTGGCTTTAGATACGGTGATAATGCTCCTATGGCAATTATTGAATTTGTTGATAGAGATGTCCAAGCTAGAAAAGTTGATAAAAAGAAAAAAGATCAAACGAAAGTTACTGACAAAAAAGAGGAAAAAAAATTAGCTTCAGCATAAACTTTTTTGATCATGAATGAAAGTTTTCTCGTTGATTCAGCTTCTGACAATATGCGTATTGATAGATGGCTAAGAAACAAAATTGGAAAAATACCGCAAAGTTTAATTGAAAAAAGTTTAAGATCTGGAAAAATAAAGCTAAATAAGAAAAAAATAAAAAGCTCTTTTAAAATTAGAACAAACGATAAAATTGAAATCTTTAATTTCAAATTCAAAGATACAATTAAACACAAAAAAATTAGATTTGTTCCTACTGATGAAATAATAAAATCTAATGAAGATTTAATTATTGATAATAATAATGATTTTATTGTAGTTAATAAAGCTGCGGGTATTTCTGTACAAGGGGGGACTAAATCAAAAAAAAATTTAATCGATATATTTAAGAAAAGTAAAATTTTTGAAGGTTCAAAACCTTACTCAGTACATAGATTAGATAAGGATACTTCAGGTGTATTTATTATTGCAAAAAACAGGGAAACCGCACAAATTCTTACCTCATTATTTAGATTAAGAAAAGTTCATAAAACCTATTTAGCCATATGTCATGGAGAATTAGATAAAAAATCAGGAGAATTAAATGATAAACTTTTTAGATATGATAATGGCAAAAAAATTACAGAAGATGCAAAAACATATTTTAAAGTACTTGATAAAAACTCTAATTCAAGTCTGATTGAGTTGAAACCAATTACTGGTAGAAAACACCAATTGAGAAAACAATTATTTAATATCGGCCACTCTATATACGGAGATCAAAAATATATATCATCAACATTGATAAAAGGTAAAAATAAAAATTTAATGCTTCATTCATACCAAATAAGATTTATTATAAAAGATCAAAAATATACTTACACAGCTTTGACACCAGGTTATTTTAAAAAATTGTTAAAAACAAAACGACTTAACTTTTCAAATTTGTAGAAAAAATTTTAATTAGTTTTTCTTCAATTCCCTTATAATTTTGTTTTTTAATTTTTTTTAAATTTGTAACACCTTTATCACTAATCCCACATGGAACTATCGCATTATATTTTGTTAAATCATTATTTATATTAATAGAGAAACCATGATAAGCTATCCATTTACTAACTCTCAATCCTATAGCTGCAACCTTTTTTATACCTGATTTGTCATTGTACCAAATACCAATATTATTTCTGTCTGCAAAGGTTTTTATCTCATAAAATTTAAGAGTGTTTATTATTGTTTTTTCAATCAATGTTACAAATTTTCTTATATCTTTTTTACGTTTTTTTAAATCAATAACAAAATAACAAACCAATTGTCCAGGTCCATGATAAGTAATTTTTCCACCTCTATTAGTTTTAACTATTTTGATAGACTTATCGATAATTTCGCTATCTTTGTGGTTTTTTCCTGCTGTATAAATTTCTTCATGCTCTAAAATCCACACTAATTCATCGGCAATACCCAGATTGATATTATGCAATCTTTTTTCCATAACTCTAATTGCATCATCATATTTTATAGGTTTTTTTGACTTTTTAATCTCCATTTTAATTTTAAAATTGTAATCTTTCTATTATGTATTAAAAGATCCGACTAAATAATAGGTGTATTTATGACTTTAATTAAAAAAATAAAAGATAAAAAAGTCAATTTTGAATTCAACAAAGAATATATAAAAGTTGTAACTGATAAAATTGCAAGCAATGATGCTTTATTTATCACTAATTCCTTTAAAGAAATGCATCCAGCTGATGCCGCAGATATTATCGAGCATTTAGAACAAAATGACAGAGAAAACTTAATTAAACTTAATAATTTTAAGATTGATCCTGAGGTTTTTATCGAGCTAAACGAGTCTGTTCAGTCAGAAATAATCAAATATCTTTCGTCGGAAGCCATTGTCAGAATACTTAAGAATCTTGAGTCAGATGATGCAATCGCAATACTTGAAAATGTTGATGAGAAAGATAAAAACTCTCTATTAGCTGCTTTACCACCTAAAGATCGCTTTGCATTATTAGAAGGTCTTAGTTATCCCGAGGATAGTGCGGCCAGAATTATGCAAAGAGAATTTACCGCTATTCCAAGTAATTGGTCTGTTGGTCAAACAATTGATTATTTAAGAGAAAACAAAGATTTACCTGAACAATTTCTCGAAATATATATTGTTGACGAAAATTTTAAACCTGTTGGCATTGTCCCTTCATCAAAAGTTTTGAGGAATCCAAGAGAAGCAAAAATGTCCTCTATAATGGAAGATTCTAGATTTTTAATTCCTGTTGATATGGATAGAGAAGAAGTTGGAAACTTATTTGAAAATTATAATTTAAATTCAGCTTGTGTAATTGATAAAAATAGTAAACTTGTTGGAATGATTACTGCTGATGATGTGTTAACGGTATTAAAAGAAGAAGCTGAGGAGGATGCTCTTAGATTAGCAGGTGTGGGTGATGAAGAAATCACTGATGGTGTAATTACTAAGACAAAAAGAAGATTTAACTGGTTATTACTAAATTTGTTTACTGCATTTTTAGCAACTTATTGTATTAGTTTATTTGGTGCTACAATAGAGCAAATGGTAGTTTTAGCTTTCTTAATGCCGATAGTAGCATCTATGGGTGGAAATGCGGGAATGCAAACATTGGCTGTTACTGTTAGAACATTAGCCACAAACGATCTTACAAAAAATAATTTTAATCAAAACATTTTTAAAGAATTTAATATAGGTATTTTAAATGGTATTATTTTTGCTATCATTAGTTCAATTATTGTTCAACTGTGGTTTCAAGACATTCAGCTTTCTCTAATCATTTCTGTATCGATGATACTAACAATGGTTGTTGCAGGTTTATTCGGAATTCTTGTTCCAGTTACGTTAAAAAAAATGAATATAGATCCAGCAATAGCTTCAAGCGTTTTTGTAACAACAATAACAGATGTTATTGGTTTCGTATCATTTCTTGGTGTAGGTGCTTATTTTTTATAAAAATTAAAAATTATCTATCAATCTTATATCATTGATTGAATAAGCAAAAAACAATTTTGAACTTTCAATTTTTCTAGATAATTTTAAATTTTTTCTATTTCTAATTTCCAAATAATCAAACTTTACTTTGTAAATTTTGCTTAATTCAATTATTTTTTTTTTAATCAAATTTTTCATATTCTTTTGCTTTTTTAATCTTTTTTTAAAAATAATTAGATTATTTGTTAGAAGTCTCGCTTTTTTCAAATATTTTCTTTTCAATAAAAAATTCCTCGATGACAATGCCAGTTTATATTTATCTCTAATTGTTTCACATGAAATAATTTTACTTTTATACCTTTTTTCTATAAAATTTTTTACTAAATAAAGCTGCTGATAATCTTTTTCTCCCATATAAATTTTATTTGGCTTAATTAACTTGGTTAAACGATCCATAACATCTAAAACACCCTCAAAATGACCTTTTCTAAATTTTGCACATAAAATTTTCTCTCTTTTAGATATCTTTATTTTAATACCCCTCTTTTTTGAATAAATTGTTTTTTTATCTGGTAAAAAAACGAAATCAATTTTAAGTTTTTTTAATATAGAAAGGTCTTTTTTAATGTTTTTTGGATATTTTTTGTAATCTTCTTTATTATTAAATTGTTGAGGATTAATAAATATACTTACAACAGTATATTTACATTCATTTAAAGATTTTTTTATAAGAGATATGTGACCTTTATGAAGGCTACCCATTGTGGGTACAAAACCAATATTTGAGACTTTATTTAGCGCCTCATTTAAATCATTTTTATTTAATAAAATTTTCATTTGTATAAAACATTTTAATAAGTAAAACATTTAAATGATTAAACAAGCAATTATTCCATTGGCTGGTCTAGGAACAAGATTACTTCCTCTAACAAGTGTTTTTCCAAAAGAACTATTACCAATGAACGGAAGACCTGGGATTGAGTATATACTGGATGAGTGTATCGAAGCGGGGATTAAAGAAGTAATTTTTATAATTTCCAATAAAAAAAAAATTATAAAGGATTATTTCTATAAAGATAATTTTTATAAAAACATAATAAAAAAAAAGAAAGATCCTAGAATAATAAGTGAATATAAAAAAATTCTTAAATATAAAAAAATGGTTAAATTTGTTTATCAAAATAAACCATTAGGTACTGGCGATGCAGTTTTAAAGACTCAAAAATTTATAAAAAGTAATTTTTTTTTAATGCTTCTACCAGATGATTTGATAATTAAAAAAAATTGTTCAAAAGATATGATTTCTATTCATAAAAAAAAAAAATGTTCTGTAATGGCTAGTATGAAAGTAGATAAAAAAACTGTTAATAGATGGGGGATATTTTCAAAAAAAAATCATATTAACATTCATAATTTTTATATAAAGGATGTTATTGAAAAACCTGAAATTAAAAGTGCTCCCTCAAACAATGCAGTGATTGGAAGATATATATTACCTAAAGAAGTCTTTAAAAAATTAAAGAACCAACCAAAAGGTAAAGGGGGTGAAATACATATTACAGATGCAATACGAAGATTAATAATTGAGGGAAATAAATTTATAGGTCATAATTTTAAAGGTAAATATTTGGATTGTGGAACAATGCAAGGTTATATCAATTCGTCAAAAGAGATTTCAAAAATATGAGACTTTGTATGATTGGAACAGGATACGTTGGTCTTGTATCAGGAGTATGTTTTTCTGATTTAGGAAATATTGTCCATTGTGTTGATAACAACAAAGAAAAAATTAATTTGTTGAAACAAGGAAAAATACCAATTCATGAGCCTGGTCTTGATGAAATATTAAAGAGAAATGTGAAACAAAAGAGACTATTCTTTACTTCAGATCTGAAACTTGCTGTTAATAAAGCTGATATAATTTTTATTTGTGTTGGTACTCCAACTAAAAAAAAAAGTAATTCAGCAGACTTGAAGTATGTTTTTCAAGTTGCTAAGAAATTGAGAAAATACATCAAAAAGTATAAAATTGTAGTAACCAAATCAACTGTCCCTGTTTCAACAGGTGATAAGGTTGAAAAAATTCTAAATCCAATAAGAACAAAGAAAATTGTTGATGTTGTATCAAATCCTGAATTCTTAAAAGAAGGAGAGGCTATTAGAGATTTTATATATCCTGATAGGGTAGTTGTAGGTACAAATAGTCAAAAAGCAAATAGAATTATGAAGTCTTTATATCTACCAATTATAAAAAAAAAAAGCAGATATTTTAATACTTCAAGAAAAGGTGCTGAGTTAGTCAAATACGCTTCAAATGCTTTTTTAGCAACAAAGATTTCATATATTAATGAAATTGCAAATTTGTGTGAAAAAAGTGGTGTAGATATAAAAGATATTTCTTTTGGTATGGGGCTAGATCAAAGAATTGGAGATAGATTTTTAAGAGCAGGACCTGCTTATGGTGGCTCTTGTTTTCCTAAAGACACAAAAGCTTTAGTTGATGTTGCAAAAAGTTTTAAAACGGATCTTCCCATAATAAAAACAGTTATTAGATCGAATGAAAATAGAAAAAAAATTTTAGCAAATAGAGTGTATAAAATTTTAAATAATAAGGTTAAAAATAAGAATATTACTTTTTTAGGGGTTACTTTTAAACCTAATACAGATGATATGAGAGAGGCATCAAGTTTATTAATGATACCTAGATTACATAAAAAAGGCGCAAAAATTAGATATTACGATCCAACGGGTAAAAAAAAAGAGTTTGATAAATTTACTAATGTCAAATTTTGTAAAGATTTATCTTCAGCATGCCTTAAAACAGATTTGATTATTATCCATACAGAGTGGAATGAATTTAAATTTTTGAATTTTAAAAGACTAGTAAAAAATAAAAATTTTGTGATTTATGATCTCAGAAATATTTATTCTCCTATTAAAATGAGGCAAGATAAAATCAAATATTTTGGTATTGGTAGATAATTTATTTTAATTCGAAAATTGCATCAACCTCAACAGCAACTCCAAGAGGTAAACTATTAGAACTTACTGCAGCTCTTGTATGCATACCTGCCTCGCCAAATATTGAGGCTATAAGATCTGATGCTCCATTAATAACTTTTGGCTGATCAATAAAGTCATCAGTTGAGTTTACGAAACCTGTTAATTTTATGCATGATTTGACTTTAGATAAATCTCCTTCACATGCTTTTTTTACTTGAGAAACTATGCTTAAACCACATCTCTTTGCCGCGTTATAGGCTTCCTCGGTAGATATATCTTTACCAACCTTACCTTTGATCAATTCGCCTGAAGATGAAATTGAGATTTGTCCAGATATGTAAAGTAATTTACCAATGATTTTCGTTGCTATATAAGAACCAACAGGTGCCTTAGCTTCTGGAAGTGAAATTTTAAGTTCATTAATTTTTTCCTCAAAATTCATTATTATTTTTTATTTTTTTTAAAAAATTCAGATAATGTTTTACTTGACTTAAAATTTTTTACAGTACCGGTTAAGCCTGAGTCATCACTTTTTTGTTTAAGGTTGTCTTTTTGACACTTAAGATAATCTTTAGATAATTTACTAAATTTGTTACAATCCACTACATCAGCTAATATTGGACTATTAGAAAACAGTAATATTATTGAAGTTATAATAAATTTTCTTATCATTTTATCTCCTTTTTTTATTTTTTTTACTTTTATCGTACTCTTTTCTTTTCTCAATCAATATTAATGCATCTTCCATATTTAAATCTGTTGGGTCTTTTTCCTCAGGAATTGTAGCATTTAATGATTTGTATTTGATGTAAGGACCATATTGTCCTTTCATTATTCTTACAGGTTTTTTATCTTCAGGATGCTCTCCTAAATCTTTAATTATAGATGAAGAAATTCTACCTGGTTTTGCCTCAGCTATAAGAGTTATTGCTCGATTTAAACCTATTGAAAAAATCTCTTCTATATTTTCAATTCTTGCAGATTTATTTTCACATTTTAGATAAGGACCAAATCTACCTGTATTTAATGTAATTTCTTTTTGATTATTAGGATTTATTCCTAAAGACTTTGGCAACGAACAAAGGAATTTAGCTTTTTCTAAATCAATATTTTCCAATTCTAAACCTTTGGGTATTGAAACATTTTTTAATAGCTCATTAACTTCTAATTTATTTTTTTTAATTTTTTTCTTTTTCTTAGTCGTTTTTTCATTTTCAATTTCTTTTAGTATTTTTTCATACTGAAGATATGGGCCAAATCTTCCATTTTTTAAATATATATCATTACCGTTCTCATGTTTTCCAATTAATTTTGGTTCGGCTAATTGTGCTTGTGCAGCTGCTTTCGCCTTAGATAATGGCCTTGTAAATTTACATTCTGGATAATTTGAACAACCTATGAAAGCACCACCTCTAAAACTATTTTTTAAACTAAGAGTTCCATTATTACATAATTGACATTTTCTTAAAATATTTCCCTCTTTATCTTTATCAAAAACCAAACTTCCTAAACTTTCATTTAGTAAATCTAAAACTTCTCTAGTTCTTTTTTCTTTAACTTCTGAAACATTGTTATTAAAATCTTTCCAAAAAAGTTCTAATACTTTTATCCAACTTTCTTTTCCAGTGGTTATCTCATCCAATTGATCTTCCAGTCCAGCTGTAAAATTATAATCTACATATTTTGAAAATAATTTTTCTAAAAAAGCTGAAATTAATTTACCTCTATCTGTGGGAAAAAAACGTTTATTAAGTATTTCAGCATATCCTCTATTGGCAATTGTAGATATAATGCTTGCATAAGTAGATGGTCTTCCAATACCTAATTCTTCAAGTTTTTTAACTAAACTGGCCTCAGAGTATCTTGGTGGTGGTTGTGTATAATGTTGTTCATCCAACAATGCTTCAATATTAATAGGTCCTTTAGACATAGCTGGTAAAATACTTTCATCATCATCCTTATTTTGGTTATTATAAACCTTTAAAAAACCATCAAATTTTAGAACTGAACCACTAGCTTTACAAACTGTATCATTTGCATCGGAAGTTATAGTAATAGTATTTCTATCAAACTTGGCAGAATGCATTTGAGAAGACAAAGCCCTGCTCCAAATGAGGTCATATAGTTTATTTTGATCTGTACTTAGATATTTTTTAACACTTAGAGGAGTTCTAATAATATCTGTAGGTCTTATTGCCTCGTGTGCCTCCTGAGCATTTTTTGCTTTTTTACCAGAGTAGTTTAAAGGATCTTTTGGTAAATATTCATTACCAATTTCTTCTTGGATATAATTTCTGAAAGACATTACTGCATCTTTGGATAAGTTGGTTCCATCAGTTCTCATGTAAGTGATCAATCCAATAGTTTCACCTTCTATCTCTATTCCTTGATATAGTTTTTGGGCGATTTGCATTGTTCTAGATGCACCAAAACCTAATCTACTTGAAGCAGTTTGTTGTAGAGTAGATGTAGTGAAAGGCCCAGAAGGATTACGATTTATCACCTTGCTTGAAATATCAACAATACTAAATTTTTTTTTGTTAATACTTGATATAGCTTTATTTATTTCATCTTTGTTTTTAAATGAGAATTTTTCAATCTTGTTGTTATCTAGTTGACTTATACTGGCAGTAATATTTTGATTTTTATTGTCGGCAAATTTAATATTTAAGGTCCAAAATTCTTCTGGTTTAAAAGACTCTATTTCGTGCTCTCTTTCTGTAATTAATTTTAAAGCCACTGATTGGACTCTTCCTGCTGATTTAGAGCCTGGTAGTTTAGTCCAAAGTATTGGTGAAATATTAAAACCAACTAAATAATCTAGTGCCCTTCGAGCCATATACGCATCAACCAGTAGTGGTTCAATCTGTCTAGGGTTCTCTATTCCATGTATTACAGCTTTTTTTGTTATTTCATTAAACACAACACGCTCAATTTCTTTATCTTTCAAAAGTTTTTTTTCATTTAAATACTCTTTTACGTGCCAAGCTATTGCTTCACCTTCACGATCAGGGTCAGTAGCCAATATTATTTTAGTAGAGTTTTTAGCAGCATCTGTAATTTCTTTAAGATATTTTTTTGAAAAGTTGTCAACTTCCCATTCCATTTTAAAATCTTGATCAGGATCAACAGAACCATTTTTAGAAGGTAAGTCTCTTATATGACCATAACTTGCTAAAACTTTATAATCATCACCTAGATACTTGTTAATAGTCTTAGCTTTAGCAGGACTTTCAACAATGACCAAATTCATAATCTACAAACTACTCAAAAGACCTAGATAGTCAAATTAATAAATCTTAGTCTTATTTTCCTCTTTATTTTTCAACCTTTTAATATTTTCTCTATGGGTAAAAAATATTAAGACAAACATTATTATAAAAAAAATTACCTGATCAAATTGATTTAGAATTAGTAAATAAATTGGTATAGAAGCTGCACCTACTAAAGATGAAAGAGAAGAGTATTTAGAAATAAAAAATGTTATAAACCATGAAATGGTAAAGACTACTCCAAGATAAATATCTATAGCAAATAAGATTCCAACGAAAGTAGCAACACCTTTTCCTCCTTTGAACTTTAACCAAAGAGGAAATACATGACCTAAGAATACACATAAAGCAGAAATATATATAAAATCTTGGAAAAAAAACTTAATGTATATGATTGGTATCACCGCCTTCAGAATATCTAAAATTAATGTCAAATAGCCAACTGTTTTATTTCCAGTTCTTAAAACATTAGTCGCGCCAATGTTACCGGAACCAATTTCTCTGACATCCTTTTTCAAAAATATTTTAGTTAGTATAAATCCAAACGGTATTGATCCAATCAAATAACAAGTTAAAGCAATAAAAAAAATATCCATATTATTAAAGCCTAAATAATTCTTTGCCTTTTACAAATGTATTTATTACTTTTCCTTGAAGTTTTTTGTTTTCGATTGAAGTATTTTTTGACTTAGAGACTAATTTATCTTTTTTTACAATCCACGGTTTATTAATATCAACAATACATAAGTCAGCATCATTTCCAATAGATAAATTACCTTTATCTATTTTTAATATTTTTGCTGGATTAGAGGTGAGGGCTTTTATAATAGTTTCAAGTTTAAGTGAATCGTTATGGTATAGTTCTAAAGCCAATGATAATAAAGTTTCTATACCAGAAGCACCTGTAGCAGCTTGTGCAAATGTTAATCTTTTAGATTCCTCATCTTCAGGCTTATGATCTGAAACAATTACATCAATCAAACCATCTTTTAAACCTTGGACCAGAGCTAATCTGTCTTCCTCTCTTCTTAATGGAGGAGATAGTTTTAAAAAGGTTTTAAAATCACCGATATCATTTTCATTTAAAGATAGATTATTTATAGAAACACCTGAGGTAAATTTAACAATTTCTTTTCTATATTTTATTACCTCAACTGATTTTTGTGATGATAATTGTGAAATGTGGTATCTACATTTTACTTTTTCAAGTAATGTTAGGTCTCTTTCAATCGAAATTCTCTCGGCAATTTCTGGTATGCCTGATAACCCTAATTTAGATGCAATTATTCCAGAATTTATCATTCCATTTTTTGCAAGCTCATAATCTTCAGCATGTTGCATAATTAAACACCCAAGATCACCAGCAGAGTTCATTATTCGTGACATTAATCTTGGATTTTGAATTGTTTTTACACCATCTGTAAAAGCTATTATTCCTTTACTTTGTAAAAGTCCAAACTCTATCATGTTCCTTCCTTCAACGTTTTTTGTAAGAGAGGCACATGGAAATATATTAATTTTTGACTTATCTCTTCCTCTTCTTTTCAAAAAATCTACTATAGATACATTATCTATTACTGGATCTGTATTCGGCATTGTTACAACTGAAGTAACTCCTCCTGATAAGGCTGCATCACTTAGAGTTCTGAAATTTTCTTTATATTCGTAACCAGGTTCGCCTACGAATACTCTCATATCAACTAAACCAGGAAAAATATATTTTTCTTTTAAATCAATTGGTTTCTCTCTACTTGGAATGTTGTTTGTGTTAACTTTTTTTCCAATAGCTTCAATCTTACCATCTTCACTTATAATTAAACCTCCTTTCTCATTTATTGAGTTATGAGGATCAACTATGTTTGCATTTATAAAATATTGTTTTTTCATTTATTTGCAAAATATTTTCAAACATGCCATTCTAACCGCCACTCCAAGTTCTACTTGCTCTTTAATTACACTTTTGTTTATATCATCAGCTAATATTGTATCTATCTCTATACCTCTATTCATTGGACCGGGATGCATAATTAATGCGTCAGGTTTAGCATATTCTAGTTTATCAGTTGTTAACCCGTAATATTCATAATATTCTCTATTGGACGAAAGATAAGAACTAGTCATTCTTTCATTTTGTAATCTTAACATCATAACTATATCGCAATCTTTCAATCCTTTTCTCATATCAGTGAAAGTATTAACTCCAAATTTTTCAATTTCTCTTGGCGTTAAATTTGTTGGAGCAACTATATTTACTTCAGCTCCTAACATATTTAGTAAATAAATATTCGATCTAGCTACTCTTGAATGAAGTATGTCTCCACATATTGCAATTTTCAAACCTTCAATTTTATTTTTACGAGTTTTAATTGTTAGTGCATCTAATAAAGCTTGAGTAGGATGCTCTCTCCTCCCATCTCCAGCATTCAAGACAGCACAATTAACTTTTTGAGAGAGCAAATTACAAGCTCCAGAGTCTTGATGTCTAATAACGATTATATCTGGGTGCATTGCATTTAAAGTCATGGCAGTATCAATTAATGTTTCACCTTTTTTAATTGCTGAGTTACTTATGTTCATAGACATGACATCTGCACCAAGTCTTTTACCAGCTAATTCAAAGGAACTTTGAGTTCTTGTTGATGGTTCAAAAAATAAGTTAATTTGAGTTTTACCCCTCAACACATCAACTTTTTTATTTTTACCCTGATTGACCTTTATAAATGTATTTGCCTCATCTAAAATCAAGTTAACATCATTAATTGATAAATCTTGAATTCCTAACAAGTGTTTTTGAGTTATTTTAATAGCTTTGTTTGTTGGAATTGCCATTAAAACCAACTCTATAGCTATAAACCTCTATAATAGCAAGTATTAATTATTCAAAAAATCTAAAGCTCCTTGTAATATAAAAGCAGCGGCGTTTTCATCGATTTTTTTTTCTCTTTTACTTACATTAATATCTAATTGGCTGGATAGGTTAAAAGCACCAACAGTTGAAAGTCTCTCATCCCACAGACAAATCGGAATGTCTAAGTTTTTTTCAATATTTTCTGTTGTATCTTTTACTGATTGAGCTGACCTACCTGAGGATCCATCCATATTTAAAGGATTTCCAACAATGATTCCTTTTATATTATTTTCATTAATAATTAATCTTAGTTCATCAATAAGATCCTTAAGCGAATTTCTATTTATTGTTTTTAACGGAGTGGCTATTAGTTGTTTTTCATCACAGATTGACACACCAATTCTTTTAGAGCCGAGGTCTAAACCTATCAATCTACACTTATCTGAGCGTTTCTTTTTGAATTCCTCTAAAGTGATCATATTGTATATTTTAAACTTAAGTGATACTTTGCGTCATATTTAAATAGCATATGAGCATAGATCTTAAAACAATAAAACATATATCAAAATTAGCAAGAATTTCGGTTGATGAGCAAAGAGCTGAAAAATTGGCTGGTGATTTAAATTCTATTTTTGATTTCATTGAAAAACTTAATGAATTAAAAACTGATAATGTAGAACCATTAACTTCTATTGCTGAAACAACCTTAAAATTAAGATCTGATAAAGTAAAAAGTAAAAATATAAGAGAACAAATTGTTAAAAATTCTCCTCAGGATAATGAGGATTATTTTGTAGTACCCAAGGTGATTGAATAATGTCAGATATAACAAAACAATCTCTTACTGAATTAGTTGAAAATATAAAAAATAAAAAACTTTCTTCAACAGATGTAACCAAAGCATTTATTGATAGATCTGAAAAATCTGAGGAATTGAACACCTATATTACAAATGATTTTACATCAGCCATTGATAAAGCAAAAAAATTTGATCAAAAACCCAATTTAGATTTAAAACTGCCTGGTATTCCAATGGCAGTTAAGGATTTATTTTGTACAAAAAATATTAAAACAACTGCTGGTAGTAAAATTTTGAATAACTTTATACCAACTTATGAGTCGACCGTAACTGAAAATATTTGGAATGAAGGTGCAATACTTTTAGGCAAGTTAAACTGTGATGAGTTTGCAATGGGTTCATCAAATGAAACAAGTTTTTTTGGTAATGTACAAAATCCTATTGATAAAAATTTAGTTCCAGGTGGATCATCTGGTGGTTCAGCTTCAGCAGTAGCTGGACAATTGACTCCTATTACAATTGGTACTGATACTGGTGGATCAATTAGACAACCAGCCTCTTTCACTGGAATCGTAGGATTAAAACCTACTTATGGAAGTTGTTCAAGATATGGGATAGTTGCTTTTGCCTCATCATTGGATCAAGCAGGACCTATGGCACAAAATGTTAAAGATTGTGCTTTATTACATGAAGTGATTAGTTCCTACGATCCTAAAGACTCTACTTCAATAGACTTTAAAAGAAATCATTTCAGTAAAGAACTTACAAATAATATAAAAGGAAAAAAAATTGGAATACCAAAAGAATATAGAGTTGATGGTATGCCAAAAGAAATTGAAGATCTTTGGAAAAAAGGTATTCAGTATATTAAAGATTGTGGTGCTGAAACAATTGATATTTCTCTGCCAAACACAAGTTATGCCTTACCAACCTATTATATCGTTGCTCCAGCAGAGGCATCATCAAACTTAGCAAGATATGACGGTGTTAAGTATGGATTTAGAGCTAAAGGAGAAAATTTAATTGATATGTATGAAAAAACAAGATCAGAAGGTTTTGGAGCTGAAGTTCAAAGAAGAATTATGATTGGAACTTACGTTTTGTCTTCTGGGTATTATGATGCATATTATCTTAAAGCTCAAAAAGTGAGGAAACTTATTAAAAATGATTTTGATAATGTATATAAGAAAGTCGATGCAATTTTAACTCCTTCAACACCGAGCTCAGCATTCAAAATAGGTGAAAAAACAAACGACCCAGTCTCGATGTATTTAAATGATATATTTACTGTTCCTGTTAACTTAGCTGGACTTCCAGCCATCTCAATACCTGCAGGACACGACTCAAATGGTTATCCTTTGGGTTTACAAATTATAGGCAAAGCTTTTGATGAACAAAATATACTAAATATAGCTTATGCTATGGAAGAAAAAATCAATTTTAAAAATAAGATTACTGATTGGTGGATAAAATGAGTAAAAAAAATTCAGAATATTTGATTAATCGAAGAGACAATCAGTATGAGGTTGTAATTGGTTTAGAAGTTCATGCTCAAGTTTTATCTGAGTCAAAATTATTTTCTACTTCTTCAACTAAATTTGGAGCGGAGCCTAATACACAGGTTAGTTTAGTTGATGCTGCATTTCCAGGAATGTTACCAGTAATAAATGAATATTGTGTTAAACAAGCAATTAAAACTGGCATTGGTCTTAACGCAAAAATTAATAAACGATCAGTATTTGATAGAAAAAATTATTTTTATGCAGATTTACCTCAAGGATATCAAATTTCACAGTTTAAAGATCCCATAGTAGGTGAGGGCAAGGTTATTTTGGATATGCCTAAGGGTCAAAAAGAAGTTGGTATAGAAAGGTTACATTTAGAGCAAGATGCTGGAAAAAGTATTCATGATCTTGACCCACAAAATACCTTTGTAGATTTAAATAGATCAGGGGTAGCTTTAATGGAAATAGTTAGCAAGCCTGATTTAAGATCTCCAGATGAGGTTAATGCTTACATCAAAAAATTACGATCTATAATGAGGTATCTAGGAACTTGTGATGGAAACATGCAAGAAGGTTCTCTAAGAGCCGATGTGAACGTTTCTGTAAGACCAAAAGGCTCAAAAGAATTTGGCACTCGATGTGAAATTAAAAACGTTAATTCAATTAAATTTATGCAGATGGCAATAGAATATGAGGCTAATAGACAAGTTGATTTAATAGAAGAGGGCAAAACTATTGATCAAGAAACGAGACTTTTTGATACAAAGAAAAATGAAACAAGGTCAATGAGATCAAAAGAAGATGCTCATGATTACAGATATTTTCCTGATCCTGATCTGTTACCTTTGGAGGTTTCAGATAAATTTATTGAAGAGCTTAAAAATGATATTCCAGAACTCCCAGATGATAAAAAGAAAAGATTTATTGAAGAGTTTAAATTGTCTCCTTATGAAGCAAATATTTTAGTATCTGATATTGATACTGCAAAATACTTTGAAGAAGTTGTAACAAAAATGGGTAAAAACAAAGATATTAAATTAGCAGTCAATTGGATTACTGGTGAGCTATTTGCCGTTTTAAATAGCAAAGGTTTAGAAATTTCTCAAAGCCCAGTGAGCGCTAAAAACTTTGCTATATTGATTAATCTAATTAAGAATGGAACCATTTCAGGGAAAATAGCGAAAACCGTTTTTGAATTAATGATTGATGGAGATAAAGATCCACAAAAAATTGTTGAGGAAAAAGGATTAAAACAACAAAGTGACCCAAAAGCCTTAGAGGCTTTAATTGATAAAATAATTAATGACAATAGAGAAAAAGCTATTGAATATAAACAAGGTAAAGAAAAACTTTTTGGTTTTTTTGTTGGTCAAGCAATGAAAGCATCAGGTGGAAAAGCTAATCCTCTATTAATCAATGAGATCCTAAAGAAAAAATTATAAGGTTATGGGTTCAGACCTTAATATCACAAAAAATTTACAAGATTATATTCTAAAGAACGGTCTGAAATTACATCCAATTCAAAAAGAAATAATAGATTATAATTTATCACTTGGTGATACAAAAAGAATGCAAATATCTATTTCTCAGTGTCAATTTCTACATTTAATTATTAAAGTTTCAAAAATTAAAAAAGTCCTAGAGATAGGAACTTTTACAGGTTTAAGCACGTTATCTATGGCTTTAGCATTACCAGATGAAGGTAGCATAATCGCATTAGATAAAAATGAGGAAACAAATAAAGTTGCTCAAAAATTTTTTAAAAAAGCTAATCAAGATCATAAAATTAAAACTATAATTAAACCAGCATTAGAAACTTTGATGAGTATTAGAAATGAAAAGTTTGATTTAGTCTTTATTGATGCAGATAAAATGAATTACAAAAAATATTATGAGATTTCGTTAGATCTATTAAATAAAGAAGGTTTAGTGATAATTGATAATGTATTGTGGCATGGAGAAGTTATTAATAAAGATATCAATGATAAATTTACTAAAAATATAAAAGATTTGAATGATTTTATCTCTAAAGATAAGAGAATTGAAAAAGTCATGGTACCATTTGGTGATGGAATGACTGTTTGTAGGAAGATATAATGTTCACTATATATGGTTTTTATAAATTTCAAAAAATAAATTATTTAAAAAAAAAACAAATAATATTGAATAATCTCTTAGTAGATAAAAATATACATGGATCAATTATTATATCTAAAGAGGGCTTAAATGGATCTGTATCTGGTAAAAATAGAGACATTAAGACTACAATTATTAGATTAAAAGAAATTTTGAATATCAAAGAATTCGATAGTTTCAGTAATTCAAAGAGTAAATTTAAACCATTTCATAAACCTAAAGTAAAAATTAAAAAAGAAGTTGTTCCAATGGATCTTAGAATTTTAAACAGAATCAAAAAAAAAAACACTCATATTGATCCAATAAAGTGGAATAAATTAATAAAAAATAAAAAAACTCTCTTACTAGATGCAAGAAAACCTTTTGAACACAAAGTTGGATCTTTTAGGAAATCGGTAAATCCAGATATAGGTAACTTTAGAGATTTCCCAAAATATTTAAAAAAGTTAAAAAAAGATAAGCCAATAGCTATGTTTTGCACTGGCGGAATTAGGTGTGAAAAAGCATCTGTATATTTAGAAAAAAAAGGTTTTAAAAATATTTATCAATTAAAAGGTGGAATTTTAAATTATTTAAAAAAAATTAAACAAAAAAACAGTTTATGGAAAGGTGAATGTTTTGTATTTGACAACAGAGTAAGTTTAAAACACGGATTAGTACAAGGAACATATTCAATTTGTGGTGGATGCAGGCAACCAATTTCAGTTAAGGATAAAAAATCTAGAAGATATGAGGAAGGTGTGACTTGTCCTAATTGTTTTCATAAACTTTCAAAAAATCAAAAATCTCGTTTTAGAATGAGACAAAGTCAGGTATACAAGGCAAAGTTATCAGGGAAAAAATATAATTTTCAAAAAGAATTTAACTAAGGATTTATTTGTCACAATCTTTCAAATTAACTAAGGATCCAATATGGTTTTTACTTAGAAAGATAACAATCCCAGCAAGTGTTGGTTCATTATTTCAAACTTTTTATAATTTAGTAGATACTTGGTTTGCGGGTAGAATATCTGCTGAAGCAATAGCAGCAATTGCAAAATCTTTTCCAATTTATTTCACCATTATTGCTATAGGCGTTGGTCTAACTGCGGGAACAAATACTTTAATTGGAAATAATATAGGTGCTAAGAATAAAAGGAAGGCGTCATTATTTGTTGCCCAGTCAATTGTATTTGCAATTTTTTTATCTATCCTAGTAACTTTTTTTGGTTTAAATGTTTCAGATTTTCTACTTTTCTTAATGGGATCGGACCAGGAAGGAATTATTTTAACTAGAAAATATCTTGATGTAATTTTTTATGGAACAATAATAGTTTTGATTCAGATTTCATTAAATGGAACTTTAAACGCACAAGGAGATACAAAAAGTTATAGAAATGTTTTGATTTTTAGTTTCTTTTTAAACATTATTCTAAATCCATTATTTATTTTTGGTTATGGTTATGTACCAGCTTTTGGTATAGCTGGACTTGCTATTGCAACTGTAGTTTCACAATTTATCGGTCTTCTGTATTTAGCTTATAAAGTTTATTGTTGTGAATTAAAGCAATATCTTAAGCCTGAGTGTTTTATACCCAAATTAAACCTTCTAGGAGAACTCCTATACCAGACAATTCCAGTAATGTTCAGTATGTTATTAATTGGCGTAGGTATTTTTAATATTCTTTACTTCATTGGAAAATTTGGAGATTTAGCTACTGCTGGTTACGGTGCTGCTTTACGAATTGAGCAAGTTTTTTTACTTCCAGTTATTGGTCTAAATACAGCAGTCCTATCTATTGGAGGACAAAATTTTGGTGCAAAAAATTTTGATAGATTAAGAGAATTATATAAAAAGGCTCTTTATTTTGGATCATCTTTTATGATTTGTGCAGGAATAATAATTTTTTTGGGTGCAGAGTTTTTAGTTTCTTTATTCACTGATAATTCAGAGGCAATAAAACACGGTACAATATATCTAAAAATTGCTGCACTGATTGGTCCAATTTATCCTGTTTTTTTTATAACAACTGCAGTGTTCCAAGCAGTTAAAAGACCATTATATAGTCTTTACTTAAGTATTTTACGGCTAACAGCACTTCCATTTTTAAGTTTGTGGTATGTAATCAACATTAAAGGAGGAAATTATGAGGATATTTTTTATACAATATTAGTAACAAATTGGTTTATGGGAATTGCAGTTCTAATGTTTATTGGGTATTTTTTGAACAATGTTTTCAAACAAAATAAAAGTCTTTTTACTAATTAGTATTTGTCTAATATTTTTTTTAACCTCTTCTTTTGATCTTAAATCTAACAAAGCAAAAGTTGTTGATGGAGATACTATTCATTTAAATGGCAAAAAAATTCGTTTTAGTGGCATTGATACTCCTGAAATTAAACAAGTATGCAAAAAGAATAATGAAGTACTTAAATGTGGGATATGGGCAAAAGAATTACTTATTAAAAAGATAGGTGATAATAAGGTAGAATGTGTCAATGAGGGTGTAGATCGATATAAGAGAATTTTAGCTGAATGTTTTGTAAATAATCAAAGTTTATCTAAGTATCTTGTTAGAGAGGGATTTGCTTTTGCTTACAGGAAATATTCAACTAAATTTATTGAAGATGAGAACTATGCAAAAAAAAATAAAAAAGGTATGTGGTCAATGACATTTGAGTATCCTTGGGATTATAGAAGTAAAAATTAGTCTTTTTGTAATTTTTTTTCTAACTTTCTTACCAAATAAGAAACAATCAATATTAAGATTAAATATTCTAGAATAAGAAATGTATATATTTCTAATGGTCTATAAGTTGTTACGACTAACTCATTAGCTTTTCTTGTCAAATCACCAATACCAATTATTGATACAAGTGATGACATTTTAAGCACGTAAACAAATTGGTTACCTATAGCTGGTAAAATATTTTTCACAGCCTGAGGTAAGATAACTAATCTTAATTTTCTAAAAAAACCCAAACCCAAAGAACTTCCTGCTTCCCATTGAGCTTTTTTAATTGAGTTTATTCCTGCTCTAAAAATTTCAGCTTGGAATGCACTTTCGCTTATAGATAAGGCTATGATACCTGAAACAAATGGGCTAAAACTAATTCCTGTCATTATTGGTAATCCATAATAAATCCATAAAATTAAAACTAGCAAAGGAATTGCTCTTACAATTTCTACATAACCAATATTAAGATAAGTTAAGAATTTATTTTTTGAAAGCGATGGTATTGCGATTAAAAGACCAATCAATATCGATATAACAATTGAAATTATCGAAATGAATATAGTGGTAGTTAAACCACTTAAAAGAAACTTTAGATTTGTTAATCCCTCAACATTTTGAGGGGATAATATCAACCAGTTTAATTCACTTTTTCCGCATGAGGCTAAAGGGAAGATTAAAGTTAAAAAAGCTAAATTTCTCACTCATTAAGTTATAAAGAATAAAAAACTAAATACTAATCTATTATAAACTTTTTAGATTGTATTTAGATAACAATTTAGTAAAGAAGCCAGACGATTTTTTCTTCTTGATCCAGCTGTTCACATACTCGTTCCATTTATTATCACCTTTGGGAACCATCATTGCTAAAAATGCTGGATTTTTTCCACCATCTGGAACGATTGCTAACTGAGGATATTTGATAACTAATTTATTTGCCTCAGTAGAACTTGTGATATTACCATCAGCTCTACCTGCCAAGACTTCTTGGAAATCCCTTGCTGGTGCTTCGATTGAGTTTAATTTTGATTTTGGAAAAAATTCTTTAGCTTTTTCTTCTTGAGAAGTACCAAGAGTAGTTGCAATAGTTACTTTTGAATTATTTAAAGAATCCCAAGTTGGAAATTTTTTTAAGTTCTTTTTTAGAACTAGTGGCACAGTAGCATATTTGTAATATGTGTCCGTGAAACCAGCCACTTCAGCTCTTTTTGGGGTTTTTGTAACACTAGTTGAGATATCATATCTTGACGATGTTATTCCAGATACAATCGTTTTCCACTCTGCTGGCACAAACTCAACCTTTACACCCATGTCTTTGGCAAGTTCATTCATTACATCTATATCAAAACCCTTATACTTATTCGTTGCAGGATCTTTGACGGTCATTGGATCCCAGTCACCGGTAGTTCCAACTTTTAATACTCCAGATGATAATATTTTATCTAAATTTGAGTCTGCGTTTAATGAGAAGGGTAAAAAAGCAAATAATGCTATTAATAATATTTTTTTCATAAATTTTATTTAACTTATTTAGGATCTAAATGAGACTATAATCTTGACGCACTATCATTCATCCAGGAGAATAAATGTTCAGAAAAAGAGCGTCTTACGAATAAATTGACCTCATTTTGATTTTGATTGTGAATAATAACATCAACTTTTGCGATAATTGTTTGAGTTACAGATCCAATTTTGTATCTAAATTCATTAAAATTAAAAGGTGATCCGGTCTGAAATAAGTCATAAATTTTATCTCCTTTTAGAGTGATTCTAACAAATTGGTCTGTAACATCTATTACAGCTCCTAAATTTAATTTGCATATATTCTTATTTAAAAGTGTTTCTGTACCGTATGTATTAGTGTTTTCTTTAACAACACTGTTTGAAAAAATCATCCATTCATCAGGACTGAGCCATAAAGCTGTCAATTTTTCACTTTGAGTCGAGGTGTTAGCTTTTGTGGGTAAGACCATATTTAAAGATTTACCAACAGCTGATAAAAATTCTCTTTTTTTTCCTCTTATTATTAATTTCATAACTGGATTTATTTCACTCATTTGCAAACCTTGATATGTTTTTTGCTCTTTTATTGGTTGATTATAATTTAGCATTTAATCTTTTACCTTCCTTATCTAAAAAAACAGGATCAGCTACAGTCACGTTTATGTTTTTATTTTCCATTGGAATAATTAACTTCTGTCCAAGCATTTTTTTTCCGCCTTTCACTACTCCTAGAGCAATGGATTTATTTAAATTCGGACTATAGTAGCTTGAAGTAACATGGCCTAACATTTCAATAGGCGATTTTTTAATATCAGTAACTATCTGTGCACCTTCCTCTAAAACTTCCTCAGGATTTTCAGTAAGTAACCCAACTAGTTGTTTTCTATCTTCTTTAATTGTGTCTGATCTATACAGCGATCTTTTTCCAATGAAGTCATATTTTTTCTTACTCACTATCCAGTCCATTTGTAAATCAATTGGTGTCATGGTTGCATCTGTATCTTGGCCGACTATTATAAAACCTTTTTCAGCTCTCAATAAATGCATTGTTTCTGTCCCATAAGGAGTAATATCAAAATTTTTACCTGCCTCCATACACTTTTCCCAAACAGATTTTCCATAATTTGATTGAATATTAATTTCATAACTTTGTTCTCCAGTGAAACTAATTCTCATAACTCTACATTTTATCTCTCCAATTTTTGCGTTTTTAAATGACATATGTGGAAATTTTTCATCAGAAAAATCTAAATTAGGAATAACTTTAGACACAATTTTTTTACTATGTGGACCGCAAACACTTATAGTTGCATAATGATCAGTTACAGATGATAAATAAACATCTAGTTCAGGCCACTCTGTTTGAAGATAATCTTCAAGTTTTCCTAATACATTTGCAGCCCCACCAGTGGTAGTAGTCATTATATAATGATTTTCATCTAACCTGGTTGTCACTCCATCATCATATACCATGCCATCCTCATTAAGCATTAAACCATAACGACATTTACCAATAGCAAGTTTAGACCAAGCATTTGTATAAACACGGTTTAGAAATTCTGAAGCATCAGTTCCTTGAATATCAATTTTACCTAAAGTGGATGCATCTAGTATACCCGCACAATCTCTAGCTGCTTTACTCTCTCTTTGCACAGCCTGGTGCATATTTTCATTTTCTTTAGGATAGTACCAAGCTCTCTTCCATTGACCAACATTTTCAAACTTAGCGTTATTTATAACATGCCAATCATGAATTGGTGTTCGCCTGATTATATCAAAAAATTTTCCTACATTTCTTCCGACTATAGTTCCAAAAGTAAGCGGAGTATAAGGTGGTCTAAAAGTTGTGGTCCCGTGCTCACCCATTTTAGTCCCTGCAGTTTCTGAAATTATCCCTAAAGCATGCATGTTACCTAGTTTACCTTGATCAGTGCCCATGCCGGTTGTGGTATATCTTTTTACATGTTCTATTGATCTAAATCCTTCCCTAAGCGCTAATTTAATGTCTTTTGCAGTCGCATCGTTTTGATAATCTACAAAAGATTTAGTTTTTCCTAATATTTTATCTGACGGTAACAACCAGATATTTCTTTTTGATTTATTTATTCCTGTCATGATTTCTAAAGTTTTATAATTTGTATTTTTGATGTTAAGAAATTTTTTGATAGATAAAATTGTGTTTGCTGTGATTTCTTCTATAGTAAAATCTCCATTACAGGATCCAATACACAATTGATCTGAAGGATATTTGCTTGGAATAAAAACTTGATCCTCTTCTCTAAATTTTAATTTTCCTCCTGATTGTGTAAATAAATGGACTGATGGTGTCCATCCACCTGATACACCCAAAGAATCACAACTTAATTTTATTTTTTCTCCAATTACTTTTTGTCCATCCTTAGAAAGTTTCATAATTGATAATCCATTAATTCTTTTATAACCATACGTATCAACAACTGTATAACCTTTGAAAATTCTAATATTATTTTTTTCAACTTCGTAGGAAAGTTTTGAGTCAACTTGTTCTCTATTATCGATGATTGCATTGACCTTAATCCCCCTTTGAGTCATACTAATAGCAGTTTCGTATGCAGTGTCGTTATTGGTAAAAAGAATAATATTTTCACCACAAGCCACACCATACAAATCAATATATTTTTTAATAGCTGAGGATAATAGTATTCCTGGACGATCATTGTTATCAAATATTAGAGGCCTCTCTATCGCTCCAGTAGCACTGATTACTTTTTTTGCTCTAATTTTTAATAATCTGTGTCTAATTTTATTTTTTCTTTGATTAATTGGTAAATGATCAGTGAGATTTTCACGAGCTAACAAAAAATTGTATCCATGAAAAGCTGCTACACTAGTTCTAGTTTTAATTTCTAAATTCTCTAATTTAGATATTTCATTAACTTCTTTTTCTAGCCATGAACTTGCTATCTGATTATTAATTTTTGAAAATTCTGAGTTATCATAAGTTGTTGATCCACCTAAAAATGATTTTTCATCCACCAAGAGAGTTTTTAAACCATTCTTTGCTGCCATTTTAGCTGCAATAACTCCTGATATACCAGCCCCAATTATCAAAACATCGCAGTGAATATATTTATGCTCATATATATCAGGATCAGCCTCTTTTGGTGACTTTCCTAGACCTGCCGATTTTCTTATAAAGTATTCATATTTTTCCCAAAAATTTTTAGGCCACATAAAAGTTTTATAGTAAAAACCTGCTGGTAGAACAGGGGACAGAATATTATTAATTCCGCCAATATCAAAATTTACGCTTGGCCAACAATTTTGACTAGAAGCAACTAAACCCTCATAAATCTCAATTTCTGTAGCCCTAACGTTTGGCTCGGTTCTTGAAGTATTATCATGTAACTGAATAATTGCATTAGGTTCCTCTGAACCAGCCGTCATAATTCCACGAGGTCTATGATACTTAAAACTTCTTCCCACTAGATGAACATCGTTAGCCAAGAGAGCTGATGCTAGAGTATCACCTTTGTACCCATAATATATTTTATTATTAAATTTGAATGAAATTCGATAGGTTTCATCTAATAGTTTACTTGATTTAAATCTTAAATTTTTAGACATTTATTATTTTACAGGTGGTTTTTCACCCATTTTATAAACTGCTTTGATTTGATCATTTGAAGTATCTCGAGCAATATTGAACCATTTTCTACAGCCGTGAGCATGATTCCATCTTTCAAATTGAACACCTTTTATATTTTTTCTCATAAATAAAAATTCTGCCCATTCATCATCACTTAATTCTGTTGGTTGTTTTGGTCTTTCTATATGAGCCTCACCGCCGGCTTTAAACTCACTTTGTTCTCTTTCACCACAAAAAGGACAATTAATTAAAAACATTAGTGTGCAACTGCTGCAGCTCCGTGCTCATCAACTAAATCTCCACTTACAAATCTATTTAAGTTAAATGCAGCATTGAGTTTATGAGGTTCGTCATTAGCAATTGTGTGAGCAAATAAATCTCCTGAACCTGGGGTAGCTTTAAATCCTCCTGTTCCCCAACCACAATTAAAATATAAACCTTTCACTGATGTTTTACTTATTATAGGACTCGCATCAGGACAAATATCAACAATTCCACCCCACTGACGAAGCATCCTCATCCTACTAAAAATTGGATACAATTCTAGTATTGCATTTAAGGTTCCTTCTACAATGTCATGACTTCCTTTTTGAGAATAAGATATATAATCATCTGTTCCAGCTCCAATAACAAGTTCTCCTTTATCAGATTGACTCACATAAGCATGAACTGCATTCGACATAACAACAGTATCTATAATTGGTTTAACCGGTTCAGATACTAAAGCTTGAAGAGGTTTGCTTTCTAAAGGAAGTTTTAATCCTACCATATTTGCTATAACACTAGAGTGACCAGCTGCTACAACACCAATTTTTTTGGTTTTAATAAATCCTTTAGTTGTTTCAATGCCTTCAACTTTATCACCATTTCTTTTTATTCCTTTTACTTCACAATTTTGAATAATATCCACACCCATTTCATCAGCTCCTCTTGCATATCCCCAGGCAACAGCATCATGTCTTGCTGTACCTGCTCTTCTTTGAAGAGTACCACCTAAAACTGGATAACGAATATCCTGAGAAGTATTTATAATTGGACAAAATTTTTTGACTTCTTCAGTATTCAAATAAACTGCATCTATACCATTAAGTCTATTAGCATGTGTTCTTCTTTTTAAATCTCTTACATCTTGCAAATTGTGAGCAAGATTCATCACACCTCTTTGACTAAACATAACATTATAATTTAGTTCCTGTGATAAACCTTCCCAAATCTTTAAAGCGTGATCATAAAGACTGGCGCTTGCATCCCACAAATAATTCGATCTAATTATCGTAGTATTTCTTCCAGTGTTACCTCCACCTATCCAGCCTTTTTCCACGACAGCAATATTTTTCATATTATGTTTTTTCGCTAGATAATAAGCAGTAGCAAGCCCATGTCCTCCACCACCAACTATTATAGCGTCGTACTGTTTTTTAGGCTCAGGATCTTTCCAAGCTTTCTCCCAATTTTCATGATATGAGAAAGCATTCTTAATAAGTGAAAATATTGAATACTTATTTTTCATAATTATTGAATAATTACTTTATAAATATTGAATATTCAATACAATCAGAAGTGACATATTTCCTGGAAGAGTGGGTGAGAGGCTGAAACCAGTCGTTTGCTAAATGACCGTGCGAGGAAACTTGTACCGAGGGTTCGAATCCCTCCTCTTCCGCCATATATCAAAATAATGGATTATCTTTAAAAAAGTTTTTCATCGGAATTGGTCTTTGTTCTAGAATATATCTATATACATTATAATTCTCTAAAACCCTTTGCACATAATTTCGAGTTTCTTTAAATTTTATTAGCTCAATCCAATCAACATAGGTAATTTGATTTTTTTGTGGATTCTTATTTATTTTTTTCCAATATCTTACTCTTTTAGGGCCAGCGTTATAAGCTGCTATTGCAAAAGGGTATGCACCATCGTAATTAAGAATTAGTCCTGCAATATAATGCGAACCTAAGTTAATATTATATTCTGGATCTGATGTTAATCTTGATTTTGAATAAGGAAGTTTTGCTTGTTTGGCTACCAATTTAGCTGTGTATGGCATCAGTTGCATTAAACCTCTTGCTCCGGCATGACTATTTGCTTTTAAATCAAATTCACTTTCTTGTCTTATTATTGAAAGAATAAATGCTGTCTCTGGAATTTTTCTTCCATTTATATAAGTAGGAGTACTTATTATTGGATAATTATATTTATTATGAAATCTCTTCTCATATGAGGCAAGTTTAGAAATTTGAATTGCAAAATCAAACCTCTCGATTTTTGTTGCTAGTTCTGCTGCCAAAACCTCGCTTCCATTAGAAATATTTTCATTAGCCAAATGTCTTAATATATATTTTGCATATTTATCTTCATCTAACTCATCTAGCAAATAAACCAACTTAACAATTTCTTTTTTAAAAAAATTATTACGATATTCATTATTAACTTTGATATCCTTTGATAATTCAAAATTTTTATTCGGATAAAGCTCCATAAAAGATAATTGACCATAATAAGTAGTTAGATATTTTGAAGACTCCTCAAACCATTGTTCTGACAATTCTTTATTACCTAATTTTTCGTAAGATTTACCTAACCAGTATGCTCCTCTTGCTACACTAATAGGATATCCCACATTATTATAAAATTTTTCAAAATGATCTTTTGCTAATAACGGGTTTTTTAAAAAACTTAGAGCTATCCAACCACTCATCCATTCAGCGGCAGCGTACTCAGGACCCTCTGACAAGCCATGATTACTTGCAATTTTATAAGCTAATTCATATTTTTTTTTGTAAATTAAAGATCTAGAAATAATTTCTCTTTCAAACCACCATTTATCTGGTCTTACCATGTAATCTTTTGTATTTTTAATTTTTAATAAAATTTCAACTGAACTATCAACTCTTCCTCTTTTTCTTCTCCATTTCAATCTATCGTAATTTAAACCTGCATCATTTTTAAATTTTTCTGGAACTTTAGATATTGCATTATCTACTCCGTAAGACTTGCTCATTAATAATTGTCTTGCAGTATATAAAAGCTGATATTCTTTTGGCAAATATCTTAACATTCTTTTTAAATCCCAATATTTATTACTCCATGCCAAGTAATCTGCTCTATCAATATAATCTCTGGGGTCTAAATATTTCTTAAATTTTTTTCTATAAAATTTTAATTCTGATTTAGATAAATCTGCGTAAGCCCATCCTTCTTTTAATAGCTTAATTCCTTTGTCTTTACTTCCGTTGGCTATATGGCTTTCTCCTAATATCATTTTACCAAAACCACTTAAAGGCTCTGAAGTTCCAAACCAATCAATGATTTTTTTAGGAGACATTGTTTTTGTTGATAATTTATGTTCGGCTAAATATTTAATCCTACCAATTCTGGGATAATTTTCATTGTTTTCGATAAAACTCTTATATTCATAAAATGATGCTTTATTACCCTTTGTTAACAGGTGTCTCCATTGTATGAAATTAAATATTGATTTATCCTTAGCTTTTTTTGACGTTTTAACAGCATTAGTCCAATTAGCTTTTTTCATTTCAGAAAAAGCTTTTTTTGCCAAGTTAAAATCTTTTTTGTTATAGTATTTTGAGATCTTAATTTGAGCTGCTTTCTTTTTTCCTGGAATTGAAGGTTTCTTTTTAGGTAAAATTAAACCCGATATCGTAACTTTTTCAGAAGACTTTTCATTTTTATCGACTTTTTTTTGACTTTTTGTAATAGGTTTTGGTAAAGGTTTAGTAATTTCAATTAATAATTTTTTTTGCTTTTCTTCTATTGATTGCACAGGTTTTTTTAAAGGAAGAATTTCTGTTGAATGAATTAAACTTATTCCAAAAAAGTTAAACAAAACTATAAAAAATAAGATTTTTTTTATCATAATCTTTACTATATGAATCAACAATCTATGTTATAAGTATTTATGTTTAAAGGTTCAAATGTTGCTTTAATTACTCCATTTAAAGATGATAAGTTTGATGAAGATGCTTATATAAAACTCATTCATTTTCATATTAAAAATGGGACAAATGGTTTAGTACCAGCTGGTACTACTGGAGAATCTCCTACTTTAAGTCATGAAGAACATCAAAAAGTGATAGAATTATGTGTTAAAGAAGGTAATGGTAAGATACCAGTAATTGCTGGAACAGGTTCTAACTCTACAAAAGAAGCCATTTCTTTAACCAGACATGCTGAAAAAATTGGAGCCGATGGTGCCTTGGTTGTAACACCATATTACAATAAACCAACACAAGAGGGTCTTTATCAACATTACAAAGCAATAAATGACAATTCTGGTTTGCCAATAATAATTTATAATATACCAGGAAGGTCAGTTGTTGATATGTCAGTTGACACTATGGCTAGGCTATTTGAATTAAAAAATATTGTCGGTGTAAAAGATGCTACAGGAGAATTAGATAGGGTTAATAAAACTAAAGAAAAATTGGGAAAAGAGTTTATTCAATTAACTGGAAATGATGACAATGCCCTTGAATTTAATAGAAGAGGAGGAACAGGTGCTATTAGTGTAACTGCAAATATTGCCCCAAAATTATGCTCAGAATTTCAAAAATTTTCAATCCTAAGCGATGAGATATCCAAATCTAAAGCTGAAGAATTGGATAAAATTTTACAGCCACTTCATTATTCAATGTTTATAGAGAGCAACCCCAGTCCTGTAAAATTTGCAGCAAAATTATTAAATCTTTCCGATGATAGTGTAAGACTTCCTTTGGTAAGTATAACTGAATCAACTAAGAAAATTGTAGAAGAAGCATTAAAATTAGCAAAATTAATTTAATGAAGAAAAAAACCAAGCCTGGTTTGAAGATTATCTGTTTGAATCGTAAAGCTAGTTTTAATTACTTTTTTGAAGATTTACTTGAAGCAGGCATAGTTCTTAAAGGCTCTGAAATTAAATCGATTAGAGAGGGTAAAATAAATATAACAGACTCTTATGCTGTTGAGAAAAAAGGTGAAATAGTTTTAATTAATTCCCACATACCAACATACAAACAAGCAAGCTATTCAAATCACAGCCCTTACGATGAAAGAAAACTTTTACTTAATAAAAGAGAAATTAACAAACTCATTGGAAAAATGCAAAGAGATGGATTAACAATAGTTCCAACCAAAATGTATTTTAAAAAAGGTAAAGCAAAAGTAGAACTTGCTGTTGCTAAAGGTAAGAAAATATTTGATAAGAGGGCTGTAAAAAAAACAAGAGATTGGAATCGAGATAAAGCAAGATATGTTAGAAAATCAAGTTAAAAAGATTTATATAGCCATAGGATCAAATTTAGGAAACAAGAGAGATAATATTGAAAGAGCAAAATTCAAAATACTTCAAAAAGGAATAAAGATTCTAGCCTCTTCATCGTTATATGAAAGTTTATCATGGCCAAATCCACGTAATCCTAAATTTTATAATATTGTTTTAAAAATAGAGACTAATTATCATCCAATAGATTTACTTAATATTTTCAAAAATTTAGAGGATGAGTTTGGAAGAAGAAAATTAGCTAAAAATGCACCTAGATATTGCGATATTGATATTATTGATTATAAAAATTTGAAGATTGAAAACAAAGTTATTTTGCCTCATCCAAGGATGCATACAAGAAATTTCGTTCTTTTTCCTCTATTTGAGTTGGATAAAGATTGGAAACATCCATTGTCAAAGCATCATATTAAAAATCTTTTATTATCACTACCAATTACTGATATTAATTCTATTAAACAGATATAATTTAATGGTATAATATTGGATGTTAAATTCTGAAGAGTTAATAAACAAGGTTAAAGGATATAATAAATTTTTAAATCCTGAAAAATTAAGTAAAGCCTACAATTTTGCTGTTAAAGCTCATAAGTATCAAAAAAGAGCCTCTGGAGATCCTTATTCAGTACATCCAATTGAAGTAGCAAATATATTGACAGATCTAAAACTAGACAGCGCAACTATTACAACAGGATTACTTCATGATACAATAGAGGATACACATGCAACCTATGAGACAATTAAAGGTGAATTTGGTGATGAGGTTGCAGATTTAGTTGATGGTGTAACAAAAATTTCTGTTTTAGAGAATACTGCTGCTTCGAACTCCAGAGCTGAAAATTTTAGAAAGTTAATCTTAGCAACATCTAAAGACATAAGGGTTTTACTAGTTAAAATTGCAGATCGATTACACAACATGAGAACTATCAAAGGAATTTCCAATAAAGTTAAAAGAGAGAGAATAGCTCAAGAAACAATGGAAATTTATGCACCTTTAGCAGATAGGATGGGTATGCATAGAATTCGTGATGAATTAGAAGATCTTTCTTTTGAGATACTTAATTATGAAGCTAGGTTATTGATACAGAGAAGATTAGATGAAATAAAAATTGATAAAAAAGATATGTTTGAAAATCTTTCAAATGAATTAGGTCAACTATTAATAGAAAATAATATTTCATCTAATATTTTTGGAAGAGAGAAAACTCCCTTTTCTATTTGGAGAAAAGTTCAAAAAAAAAAAGTGTCTTTAGAAGATATAACAGATATTATTGGTTTTAGAATAATTTTAAAGAATATAGATGATTGCTATAAAACATTAGGCATCTTACATAAAAAGTACAATTGTATCCCAGGTAAGTTTAAAGATTATATATCTTCAGCTAAAATAAATGGTTATAAATCGATTCATACATCAGTTATTGGATCAAACAGAAAGCCTATAGAAATACAAATTAGAACAAAGGAAATGCATGAATTTGCTGAAAGAGGAATAGCCTCACATTGGCAATATAAATCTTCTGAAAAATTTAATTCATTAACTTGGAAAGAATACGATTGGCTTAAAGATCTTGTTGAAATTATTGAAAAAAATGAAAACCCGGAACATTATTATGAGTATACAAAACTTCAAATGTTTCAAGAAAATGTCTTTTGTTTTACCCCAAAAGGTTCAGTTATAAAATTACCAAAAGATGCAACTCCTATTGATTTTGCATATGCAGTTCATACAAAAATAGGTGACACTGCTGTAGGATGCGAAATAAATGGCTACAAAAGTGAATTACAAACAATATTAAGAAACGGAGATAGAGTGAAGATTATTACGTCAAAGAATAATTCTCCATCACTTCATTGGATACCAACAACCAAAACAGGAAAGGCTAGGGCAGCTATAAGAAGATATTGGCATGATAAAGGAGAAGAAAAACAAGAAAGAATAAAGAAATATAACACTACTTTATGGATTTCTTTACCTGATAGGCCGGGACAACTTGGAGACGTTAGCTCTTTAATAGGGCAACATAAATTGAACATCTCAAACTTAGAAATGGCAGGAAAAAACCCAAATTACATAAATTTTAAGTTTCAATTGATAATCAAAGATTTAAAAAATTTTACAAATTTTATTGCTGAACTTAAGCAAAAAGGTATTAAGTTTAAAATAATTAGACATGAAAATAAAAGAAATGCATTCACTCAAAAAATCCTTAAATATTTTAAGAAAAACTGATGCATTGCTAGATGGTCATTTTGTACTATCTTCCGGTCTTCATTCCCCCAAGTATATTCAGTGTGCAAAATTGCTAAGCTTTCCACATTTGGCTCAAGATATCTGCACATCGTTAGCAAAAAAAATTAAAAAAAGTTTTAAAAAAATTGATCTAATTTTATCACCAGCTATGGGAGGAGTAATTATTGGATACGAAATAGGGAGAATTCTTAAGAAAGAAACTATTTTTTGTGAGAGAATTAAAGGAACTTTTTTATTGAGAAGAGGTTTTAAAATTAAAAAAGGTTCTAGAGTTTTAATAGTTGAGGATGTTGTCACAACTGGCAAATCAAGCAAAGAATGTTTTACTCTTATAAAAAAAAACAAAGGAAAAGTTTTGGGGCTTGCATGTATAATTGACAGATCAACAAAAAAAAATTTAAGAATTAATAAAAAGATAATTTCGCATCTCAAGATTAATGTTCCAACTTATCAAAGTAATAAATTACCATCAGATTTAAAACTAATACCTATATCAAAACCTGGAAGCAGGTTTATTAAGTGAAACGTCTTGGCGTAAATATTGATCATATAGCTACCGTAAGGAATGCAAGAGGTGAAAAACACCCAGATCCTATTTTTGCAGCTAAATTTGCAAAAAAAGCTGGTGCAAACTCAATTACGATTCATTTAAGAGAAGATAGAAGACATATCAAAGATTTAGATGCTAAAAAAATATGTGAGTTAAAAAATATTTTAGTTAATTTAGAAATTTCAACTAACTCTGACATTGTAAGAAAAGCTTTAAATATCAAACCAGACTTCATTTGTATTGTTCCTGAAAAAAGAAAAGAAATTACAACAGAAGGTGGGTTAAATCTTATAAAAAATAAAAAAAAATTGCAAAAAATTATTGCTAGATTTAAAAAACAAAATATTAGAACTAGTTTATTTATAAATCCTTCAATATTAGATATTAAGATTTCAAAAGAAATTAAAGCTGATTGCGTAGAAATTCACACTGGCCGTGTTGCAAATTTGGTAAAATTAAATAAACCTTATTCAAATGAACTAAAGAAAATATCGAAATGCTCAAAATTAGCTGATAAATTTGGTATCGAAGTTCACGCGGGTCACGGTTTGGATTATAAAACAACTAAAATTTTGTCTAGAATTAAAGAAATCAAAGAATTTAATATCGGTCATTATATAATTGGTGAGTCAATTTTTTTTGGTTTATCTAATGTGATTAAAAATT
>CABXYJ010000003.1 GCA_902516345.1 uncultured Pelagibacteraceae bacterium | reverse complement strand
ATCAAAATCTTGTAATTATAAAATATTTAAACATATATAATGCGTATGCTTTAAGTTGAATCAACTATAAGTATAACAATTATATTGAATTAATTTTTTTTGTAATTCTTGAAACGTTTCTTGATGCGTTTTGTTTTTTGATTATTCCTGTTTTAGCTACCTTCATTAGTTCAGAATTCAACTTAGGTAAGAATTTTAATGCTTCAGACTTATTTTTACTATCTAGAAGTGAATTCATTTTTTTTAAAACATTTTTATATTTGCTTTTTCTAATTTTGTTTACAACAGTCTGTGATGATATTCTTCTTATTCTTTTAATTGCAGATTTTGTATTTGCCATATCGCAGGGATATAACTTGATAATTTATTTTGGTCAATGAAATAATCGATCATTTTTGACAAATATTACAATAGAAGGTTGATCTATTTGAAATTTTTTTTTTTTTAATAATTCCTTTACACCTACGTCTTTTACAATTCAAACCATCACGTTGATAAACTTTAAATATTTTTTGAAAACTACCTTTTGCTCCAGAAATATTTTTAAAGTCTCTAATACTCGATCCACCATAGTTTATTGCATCATTAAGGATTCTTTTCGTATATCTCACAATATTCAAGCAATCTTTTGCGCTGATTAATGATGCTTTGATATTTGGATTTAATTTACTTAAAAATAAAATTTCACTAGCATAAATATTTCCTATTCCCGATACAAAATTTTGATCAATTAAAAAATTTTTAATATTTTTTTTTTTATTTTTAAAGAAAAAAAGTAAATATTCATGATCAAACCTTTGTTCAAATGGTTCAGGTCCCAAATGTTTAAATCTTTTTTGTAAGTGATGAGTATCTTTTATTAATTCAAAAAAACCAAATCTTCTAGGATCATTATAAACAATTCTAAAATCTTTAAAAATTATTTCGACATGATTATGTTTCTTCGGCAGAACAGGAGAATTGTAAAAACTCAAATTTGTTACTGTATTTTTTTTTTTCCTATCAATTATATGTAAAGTACCTGACATGCCAAGATGTATTAAACAAAAGCTTTTATTTGATAAGTATAAGATTAGATATTTAGAAAATCTTTCTACCTTTATAATTCTTAGACCTTTAAGATGATCTTTAAAATTAGATGGAATTTTTAATCTCAAATTTGTATTTCTAACTATTACCTTTTTGACTTTTTCATGTTTAATCTTTTTATTTAGCGACTGTCTTACTACTTCTACTTCTGGTAATTCTGGCATTTAATACTATATTGAATAAATAATTTTATTATATGCAACAATATCTACAAAATGAAAAAGGACTAGTACAAAATGTGTTTGATCATGTATACGACCGATATGACCTAATGAATGATTTAATGTCTTTAGGTATTCATAGATTATGGAAAAAAAATCTATTAAATATGATGAACCCCACATCGAACTCAAAACTAGTAGATGTCGCCTGCGGCACAGGTGATATTGCTAAACTTTTTTTGAATAATTGCAGTAAAAAAAATAGTGTAACCTGCGTTGATCCCAATAAAAATATGATTAAAAAAGCTAAGCAAAAATTAAAAAACTTAAAAAATATTAATTGGATTATCGCCTCAGCAGAAAAACTTCCACTAAAAAATAATTCTTATGATTTTTATACAATTAGTTTTGGCCTCAGAAATACAAAGAATTTAACTAAAGCTCTTAAAGAAGCATACAGAATATTAAAACCTGGTGGGCGTTTCTTTTGTCTTGAGTTTTCAAAAATACAAAATCAAAATTTAGATTTTTTGTATAAAAATTATTCAAAGTTTATTCCATCTTTAGGAAAAATTATTTTAGGCAAAAAAGAACCGTACGAATATCTAATCAAAAGTATAGCAAGTTTTGTAAATCAAGATGAATTAATCAATCTTATGATTAAAAATGAATTTAAAAAATGTGAATATAGAAATTTATCGGGTGGAATTGTGTCTATACACAGTGGGTGGAAAATTTAATGATAAAAAAAATATTTACGCTATTTAAGTTGGCAAGAAAAATTGCTAAATCGGATATTCCTAATATAGTATCTAAATTTCAAGAACCACCTATTATAATTAAATTATTGTTTAAAATTTTATCATTCTCATTTACTAAAAAAAAAAGAATTGAAGAAAGCAAAAATGAAGGGCAAAGATTATCAATTTCTCTTGAGTCAATGGGTACTACTTTTATCAAACTTGGACAATTTTTAGCAACAAGACCAGATATTATAGGAGAAGATTTGTCTAAAAATCTTGAAAATCTTCAAGACAAGTTACCTCCATTCTCATTGATCAAAGCAAAAGAAATTATTAAAAAAGATTTAGGGGACGATATGTATAATTCAATTATAAATTTGAGCGAACCTGTCGCTGCAGCGTCAATTGCACAAGTACATAAGGCTCAAATTAATGATGATGGTGTAATTAAAGATGTAGCTATTAAAATTCTAAGGCCAAATATTAAAAAAATTTTTAATGAGGAAATAGATTCCATGATGCTTTTTGCTTTTATAGTAGAGTCCTTTATAAAAAAAACAAAAAGACTCAAGCTTGTAGAGGTGGTTTTTCTACTAAAAGAAATTACAAATCTAGAAATGGATTTAAGATTTGAAGCAGCGGCTGCAAATGAATATGGTGAAAATACAAAAAATGATATTGGTTTTAGAGTGCCTCAAATTTATTGGAATTTTACCAGTGAAAATGTGATGACACTTGACTGGGTCGATGGTGTTTCAATAAGAGAGACTGATGAACTAAAAAAAAGAGACTTAAATACAGAGAAAATTGCAGAAGATATAATTCAAAACTTTTTAAGACATGCTGTAAGAGATGGTTTTTTTCATGCAGATATGCATCAAGGAAATATATTTATAGATAATAATGGTTACATTGTGCCAATTGATTTTGGGATAATGGGTAGACTTGATAAAATGAGTAAGAGGTTTTTAGCTGAGATATTATTTGGTTTTATACAGAGAGATTATCGTAAAGTAGCTGAAGTACACTTGGTTGCAGGTTTGGTTCCAAAACATGTTCCAATAGAAGATCTAGCACAAGCATTAAGATCAATAGGTGAACCAATCTTCGGACAAGCAGTCAAAGATATTTCTGGTGGAAAATTACTAAAACAACTTTTTAATGTAACAGAAAAATTCAACATGCAAACACAACCACAGCTCCTTATGTTACAAAAGACCATGGTGGTAGTAGAGGGTGTAGCAAGAAAATTAAATCCCGATACAAATATTTGGACAACTTCAAGGCCTGTTCTTGAAAATTGGCTTAAAGAAACCAAGGATCCAGTAAAAACAATAAATGAAACACTTCAAAACACAAATGAAGTTTTGAAAAGATTGCCAGATTTTCCACAAATAATGGATAAAGCGAATCAAGCACTCACATTTTTAGCTAATGGTCAAATACCACAAAATTCAAATTCATATAATGATCTAAATACAAAAAAACTTGAAATGACAGCTTTTAAAAACCAATCTATCATTGGATTATTAGCTCTTGTAATTCTAGGTCTATTGGTATTTTAATTCAGCCAATGAACGATTTAATGACTAAAAAAATTTTATTTGTTATTTGTGGTGGGGTTTCCGCATATAAAAGCCTTGAAACAATTAGACTATTTAGAAAAAATAATGCTGAAATAAAAACTATTGTAACTAAAAGTGCGAAGGAATTTGTAACACCATTATCCATAGCATCCCTATCACAAGGCAAAGTTTATGATGATCTATTTAGTGTAGAAAATGAAACAGAAATGGATCATATTGCTTTATCAAGATGGGCTGATGTAATAGTTGTTGCTCCAGCAACTGCAAATACAATTTCAAAGCTTAGTCAGGGTTCAACTGGAGATTTAGCATCTACTGTAATTCTAGCATCCAATAAACAAGTATTTTTAGCTCCGGCAATGAATATAAGAATGTGGGAGCATCAATCAACTAGAGACAATTTAAATACATTAAAAAGGTATGGGTATAGATTTATAGGTCCAGAAATAGGTGATATGGCATGCGGAGAATATGGTGAAGGAAAAATGTCCGAACCATCTGATATTCTAAATGAAATTTTGAATTTTTTATCTTCCCAATCTAAAGGTAAAGGAATTAAAGCTTTAGTAACTGCAGGCCCAACTAATGAATATATTGATCCAGTTAGATTTTTAACAAACAAATCAAGTGGGAAACAAGGATATGAAATAGCGAAATCTTTATCAAGAAGGGGATTTGATACTACATTAATATCAGGACCTACTAACTTACAAATAGATGAGGGCATAAACTTAATTAGAGTCGAAACTGCAGAAGAAATGTTTAAAGCTACACAAAAAAGTTTACCAGCAGACATAGCAGTATTTACAGCTGCAGTAGCTGACTATAAGATAAATCAAAAAAGCCCTAACAAATTGAAAAAGCAAGAAAATTACAACATAAACTTAGAACAAAACATAGATATATTAAACTATGTTTCTAATCATAATTCTATGAGGCCCAAACTAGTTATAGGTTTTGCAGCTGAGACTCATGATTTAGATAAAAATGCCAAAATAAAATTGAGAAATAAAAATTGTGATTGGATTATAGTTAATGATGTGTCAAAAAAAAATATTGGTTTTGAATCTGATTATAATGAGGTAAATATACACTATAAAGATAACCCAAATAAAAAAGAAAAACTTTCATTAAAAAAAAAATCAGAAATATCAGAAGAAATTGTAGATAGAATTGTTAATCAAATTAACTAATGGTCAAAGTACTAATAAAAAAGTTAGATCCTGAAGTTAAATTACCAGAATATAAAACTAATGGGGCCTCTGGCATGGACCTCAAAGCGTTTATAAAGAAACCTATAAATTTAAAACCAAAAACATCCTCACTAATTCCTACTGGCTTATCAGTCGCGTTTGTTAAGGATTACGAAATTCAAATTAGACCTAGATCAGGTCTAGCAGCAAAAAATAATATAACTGTTTTAAACACCCCTGGAACTATAGACAGTGATTATAGAGGGGAAATTAAAGTAATTATTTATAACCATGGAAATAATAGTTTTATAGTAAATAATGGTGATCGTATTGCTCAGATGGTGCTATCTCCAGTTATCAAGATTGAATTAGAGGAAGCCAACGAGTTGCCAAAAACATTAAGAGGGAAGGGTGGATTTGGTTCCACGGGCAAATGAATTCAAAATTAAGTAAAAGTCAAATTAAGAGATTTTCAAGACAGATTATTTTAAAAAATATTGGTGCCACTGGCCAAAAAAAAATAATTCAATCAAAAGTCTTAATAATTGGTATGGGTGGTTTAGGGTGTCCAGTTGCAGAATTTTTAACAAGAGCTGGCGTAGGAACTTTGGGAATTATTGATAATGACAAAGTTGATTTATCAAATATTCACCGTCAAAGTCTTTATGATGTAAGTGATATAAAGATATCCAAAGTTTCATGTGCAAAAAAAAAGTTAAAAAAGATTCATTCAAAAACAAATGTTGTTTGTCATAAAATCAGAATAAATGAATATAATTTTTCTAAAATCATAAAAAAGTATGACTATGTCGTAGATGGCTCAGATAATTTCAAGACTAAATTTTTGATAAATGATTTTTGTAAAAAGTTTAAAAAATTTTTAGTAACAGGTGCTATCAGCAAGTTTGATGGACATATTTTTACTTTTGATTTTAAAGATAAAAAAACTCCCTGTATAAGAAGTTTCTTTCAAGAAAATAAGGTATCAGATGATATATTGAATTGTGAATATGAGGGAGTTATAGGTACAGTAGCAGGTATTATCGGAACTATGCAAGCGAATGAGGTTTTAAAAAATATCTTAAATATTGGTAAAAATTTAAATGGATATATGCTCATATTAGATTTATTGAATTTAGATTTTAGAAAAGTAAAATTAAACAAACTAAAAAATGTTTAAGCAATTTATAATTTTTTTTTTTTCTTTATTTTTGTTTTCAATTGCGATTGCAGATAGTATTTTTTTATCATTAAAAAAAGATAAAGTGAATGTAAGATATGGCCCAAGCCTCGAGTCTCCTATTAAATATATTTATAAAAAAAAGGATTTACCTATTGTGCAAATTGATAAAAAAGAGAATTTTAGACGAATTATTGATTTTAAAAATAATAGTGGCTGGATACATATCTCCCAATTAAAAAAGATTAATTCCGTTATACCTCTTAAAGATAAAGTTTTATTTCAAAAACCAACTAATTTTTCTAAACCAATAGCAAAAATCAAAAAAGGAAGGGTTTTGTTAATTCAGAAATGCATTGATGGCTGGTGTAAAATAAAAAGCGAGAAATATAGAGGTTGGATAAATAATGAACAATTATGGGGACGAAAGTAGAAGAATGACAAAAATAGTTAATTATTTTTGTTGAGCACAAACATCTTTGATTACAGGTGTGTTTGCGCAATCAACACATTTTGTTTTCTGTACAATGCAACCATCATCAAGTATCTCAACATCTACAACTTTACTACATTTTGAACAAGTTGATGAGATTGTTAAACCACATTTCTTACAATTATAATTTTCAATTTGCATTATTTAAGAATAATTACAAAAAGAAAACATTCAAGAAAATTTAGTGAGAACAATTATCATTAGCACATTTTGTTTGCGAATAATTATTATTACTAATATTTTTCTTATTAATATTTTTATTTATTTTGCGGACTTACTTGCCCACCACTTATCTAATATAAAATACCAAATCGAATTAGCAATTGGTTCCACGATTGCATCTGTTAATGCTATCATGAAAGATACATCTGCTACTAACATTAAAACAGTTATAGCAATCATAAAATGTCCAATGGTGTAAATAATTGTTCTTAATATTGAACCCCGATTATTCTTGTAGACATTTTCAGCTGCTTTAAATATGCCACTAGTTAATTCCATGTTAATCTCTGAAAGGGCTCTCCAACACACACGCGACCAAATGAACTCGGGCCTGTTCTCCGCCGTTAAAAAAATTGTGGTATTTGGTGTTATTAGTTATCCATACTTTTCCATCTGCAGGTAAATGTTTAGCAACATTTTCTATGACCATTGAACAACCTTTGTTAGTTATTATTGGCACATGCAGTCTACACTCTGGATCTTTGTGCCAGCTTAAAGTTGATCTTGGCTCTTTTAATAAAAGTCTAACTCTGCCTAATTTATATCTTTTGCTCAAAGTCTCAAACACTTCTTTAAAATAAGTCTTTTCAAATTCTGGAACTAATTGGGTATATTTAGATTCATCTATATCAACATCTCTTGAAACTTCCTTGCCAGTATCATCCGCAATAGTCCAATATTTGCCTCTTATATTATTTCCTTTAATAGAATTTTCATCACCAGGAATTTGATTTATCGGTATTGCTCCAAAATGGGTAACTCCTGGTGAATTAAAGCTTTTATCTTTTAAAACTTTTTCTAAATCTGATCTAAGTCTTGAAATATCAAAATTGAGATTTGGCACTTCATAAAAATCTTTAAAATTAGTTGTGTTCATATGTTTGATTGATTTTTACCTTTTAGTTTAACCTTAAATCAAATCTATCTGCATTCATAACTTTTGACCATGCTGCAACAAAATCATTGATAAATTTTTCCATAGAATCTCTACATGCATAAACTTCAGCTAAAGCTCTCAGTTGTGAATTCGAACCAAAAATAAGATCAACTCTTGTGCCTTCCCACTTAGTTTTTTTCGTTTTTCGATCAACTCCAACAAATGTTTGCTCAGATTTATCTGTCTCTTTCCATGTTGTATTCATATCTAACAAATTAGTAAAATAATCATTTGTAAGTACACCTGGTTTTTTAGTGAAAACCCCATGTTTAGAGTTATCGAAGTTTGTATCTAATACACGCATCCCACCAATTAAAACTGTCATTTCTGGAGCCGTCAGGCCCATTAATTGAGCTTTATCAATTAGCTTTTCCTCAGCGGATACAATTGATTTATCACCATTTAGATAGTTTCTAAAACCATCTGCTTGGGGTTCTAATAATCCAAATGAATTTATATCCGTCTGATCTTGTCTCGCATCACCTCTTCCTGGCGAGAAAGGAACTTCTACTTTATAACCAGCTTTTTTGGCAGCCATTTCAACTCCTACACCTCCAGCTAAAACAATCAAATCCGCCATAGAAACAGTTTTCTTTTTACTATCAAATTTTTTTTTAATTTTCTTTAATATTGAGATAATTTTTGCAAGCTTAGTTGGATTATTTACTTTCCAACTCTTCTGAGGCTCTAACATTATTCTTGCCCCGTTAGCCCCACCTCTTTTATCTGAGCCTCTAAACGTTGAAGCTGAAGCCCAAGCAGTAGATACTAGTTCAGAAATTGAAATTTTTGATTTTGATATTTTTGATTTTAAAAATTTAATATCTTTAGATTTTAATTTATATTTTGACTTATCAATTGGATCTTGCCAAATTAATTGCTCTCTTGGAACATCACTTCCAAGATAACAAATCCTTGGCCCCATATCTCTATGTGTCAATTTAAACCAAGCCCTTGCAAATGCATCATGAAATTCTTTTGGATTTTTATGAAAATGCTTTGTAATAGGTCCATAACTTGGATCGACTTTCATTGAAATATCTGTTGTTTGCATCATTGGAGGATGAAGCGCATTTTTATCATGTGCATCAGGAACCATTTTTATTTTTTGTCCATTTTTCTTTGGCGTCCATTGATGAGCACCGGCAGGACTTTTTGTAAGTTCCCATTCATGATCATATAGACAGTCTAAATAACCCATATCCCATTGAATTGGGTTCTGTGTCCAAGCACCTTCTATACCGCTACTGATTGTATCAACACCTTTTCCAGATTTGTATCCACTATTCCATCCAGTTGATTGATCTTGAATTCTGGAAGCTTCAGGGTCAGGACCTTTATGAGACTCAGGTGCTGCTCCATGTGATTTTCCAAATGTATGTCCACCAGCCACTAACGCTGCTGTTTCGTAATCGTTCATTGCCATTCTACCAAATGTTTCTCGAATATCGTGTGCCGCAAGTTTTGGATCTGGATTAGCATCAGGGCCTTGTGGATTTACATAAATTAAACCCATATGCGAAGCACCAAGAGGTTGTTCTAAATCTCTGTTTTTGGTGTATCTTTCTACACCTAGCATTTCTTTTTCTGATCCCCAGTAAATATCATCTTCTGGTTCCCAAATATCTGTTCGTCCGCCACCGAAGCCGAATGTTTTGAAACCCATAGAGTCCAATGCAACATTGCCTACTAAGATAAATAAATCTGCCCAAGAAATTTTTTTTCCATACTTCCTTTTTATTGGCCAAAGAAGTAACCTAGCCTTATCCAAATTAACATTATCCGGCCAAGAATTAAGTGGTGCAAATCGTTGATTTCCAGTTCCAGCTCCACCTCTTCCATCACCAGTTCTATATGTTCCTGCTGCGTGCCAAGCTAATCTAATAAACAGAGGTCCATAATGACCGTAATCTGCTGGCCACCATTCCTGAGAGTCTGTCATCAATTTTTTTAAATCTTTTTTTAGAGCTTTATAGTTAAGTTTTTTAAATTCTTTAGCGTAGTTAAATTTTTTATCCATCGGATTTGATAAATTAGAATGTTGACTAAGTATTTTAAGATTTAAACTATTTGGCCAAAAGTCTCTAACTGATTGGCCTCTGCCTGCAGAGAATTTTGCAGGTGTTCCAGCTCCTGTAAAAGGACATTTGCCTAATTGATTAACTTTGAAAGATTTATTTTTTAAATTTTCAGTACTCATTTGTTCCCCATAAATAATTATATTGGCTTTTAAGTAGTTTATAATGATTCTAAAAAAGTGTCAAATGGTTAAAAATGACGCTGAATTGATCAATTGATTAGTCCTCCAGCTTAACTAAAATCTCAACAGATTTAATTTTTTTTCCATCAATTTTTCTCTTAATATCAATAGGCCCTACATCTGCATTTTCTAAATCAATTAATTTTTCTTTTTTTAAATCATAAAAATGATGGTGATCAGAAACATTGGTATCAAAATATGTTTCATTAGAATTGATAGGAATTTGTTTTAAATATCCTTTTTTTTCAAATGCATGAACAGTATTATAGATTGTTGCTAATGATATTTTATTATCTATTTGTTTTTTAATTTTTAAACTTAATTCATTTATAGTAAAATGAAACGTTTTTTCAGTTTCAAACAAAACTTCACATATTTGAAGTCTTTGTTTTGTTGGTCGTAAACCAGAATTTCTTAATTTTTCAGTATATTTCACTATTATACTTATTTGTTAATTATAATTATTCTAAACTTTATTATAAATATATTATATGATGGCAAAATCAAGTAAATAAGAGTACTCAACTTTTATGAAAAAAAACTCATACTCATATGATGAGCTTATTAATTGTGGTAAAGGCAAATTATTTGGCCCCGGAAATGCTAAATTACCACTTCCACCAATGTTAATGTTTGATAGAATTACAGATATTAATGATAATAAAGGCACTTTTAAAAAAGGGTCTTTAAGAGCTGAGTTAGACATAAAAAAAGATTTGTGGTTTTTTGACTGTCACTTTCAAGAAGACCCCGTGATGCCAGGGTGCCTTGGTTTAGATGCTATGTGGCAATTGGTAGGTTTTTTTTTAGGATGGATCGGAAACCCAGGTAAAGGCAGAGCTTTAGGAGTTGGAACAGTAAAATTCACTGGAGAAGTTTTAAAAAATGTAAAACTAGTAAAGTATCAAATTGATATGAAAAAAATTATGGCTCCTGGAGGTACCACTGTAGGCCTTGCTAATGGATTAGTTTTAGCAGATGAAAAAAAAATTTATTCGGCTGATAATTTGAAAGTAGGATTATTTAAATAATGAGAAGAGTAGTAATTACAGGATTGGGTATTGTGTCTTGTTTAGGTAATAATCAGGAAGAGGTTTATCAATCTCTTCTTAATTCAAAATCAGGAATATCATTTAGTGAGGAATATAAGGAACATAATTTAAAAAGCCATATACATGGAAAGCCTAAGATTAAACTTGAGGATCATATTGACAGAAAAATAATAAGATTTATGGGATCTGGTTCTGCGTATAACTATATCGCAATGAAAGAGGCTATTGCGGACTCAGGGTTAGAAGAAAAAGATATTAGCAATTTTAAAACTGGTATAGTTATGGGCTCTGGTGGTCCTTCTATTGAAAATGTAATTTTAGCTGCAGATAAAACTAGGGCTAAAACCCCTAAACTAATGGGACCTTTTATTGTTCCAAGAACAATGGCAAGCACCGCTTCAGCAACACTTGCAGTTCCATTTAAAATTAAGGGTACTAACTATACGATGAGTTCTGCTTGCGCTACAAGTGGTCACTGCATTGGAAATTCAATGGAATTAATTCAAATGGGAAAACAAGATATAGTTTTTGCGGGTGGTAGTGAAGAAATTCATTGGGCGATGACTGCAATGTTCGATGCAATGACAGCACTTTCTTCAAAATATAATGATAAACCTGAAACAGCTTCGAGAGCTTATGATAAAACTAGAGATGGATTTGTAATTGCTGGAGGAGCTGGAGTATTAGTTCTTGAAGAGTATGAACATGCAAAAGCCAGAGGTGCAAAAATCTACTCCGAATTAACAGGTTATGGAGCCACTTCTGATGGATATGACATGGTAGCGCCCTCTGGAGAAGGTGCAGCCAGGTGTATGAAAATAGCAATGTCAACTTCAAAAAATAGAATTGACTATATAAATACTCACGGTACTTCAACGCCAGTAGGAGATATAACAGAACTCAATGCTATAAAGGAAACATTTGAGAATGAAATTCCAAAAATAAGTTCTACTAAATCTTTATCAGGTCATCCTCTAGGCGCAGCTTCAGTTCACGAAGCAATTTATTGTTTAATAATGATGAAAAATGATTTCATAACTGGTTCAGCAAATATAACTGAAATTGATGATAATGCTAAAAAATTTCCAATAATCTCTAAAACTAAGAAAGGCATTTCCTTAAATGCAGTTATGTCAAATAGTTTTGGTTTTGGTGGGACAAATGCGACACTAGTTTTTGAGAAAGTATAGCTATGAGTTTAATGAGAGGTAAAAAAGGATTAATAATGGGTGTTGCAAATGAAAGATCTATTGCTTGGGGCATTTCTAAAAAACTTTCTGAAGCAGGAGCTGAATTAGCTTTCACATATTTGGGTGAGGCTTTAAAAAAGAGAGTAGTTCCTTTAGCAGAAAAATTAAATTCTAATTTGATTTTTAGTTGTGATGTCGAAAAAAAAGAGGAAATAATTAAGTTATTTCAAAATATAAAATCTAAATGGGGTGAAATTGATTTTGTAGTTCATGCTGTTGCCTTTTCAGATAAATCTGAATTATCTGGAGAGTATTTAAACACAACTAGAGAAAATTTTTTGCGTAGTATGTTAATTTCATGTTTTTCATTTACAGAAGTTGCAAATGAAGCTTCAAAAATGATTAAACAAGGTGGAAGTTTACTCACCTTAACCTATGAGTCAACGAAAGCCATTCCAAACTATAATGTAATGGGTGTTTGTAAGTCCGCTTTGGAGGCAAGCGTAAAATATCTTGCAAGAGATTTAGGTTCAAAAAATATCAGAGTTAATGCCATCAGTGCTGGACCAATTAAAACATTAGCAGCATCTGCTATTGGAGATGCAAAATTCTTGTACAAGTGGAATGAAGATCACTCATTTTTAAAAAGAAATGTTGATATTCATGATGTTGGAAATTCAGCGTTATATTTGCTCAGTAACTTAGCTGATGGTGTTACAGGAGAAATTCACTATGTCGACGCTGGGTATAATAAAGTTGGAATGCCTGATCCCAAAAATATAAAGTCATAGCAATTATTTTTTTCTAAAAATTTTTCTTAAAAATCTTCCTGGATAAATAAACTCTCTTAAAATAAGGAAAATTATTTTTTGAAAAAAATTATAATCATCTGGAAAGTGTCTCAAAAATTTTGGTAATACTTGAATTTTTTCATTTTTTAACTCAATTTTATGCCAACCTAATTTTACTGGTTTTGTAGTATGTAAAGTTCCATCATAGCTACTGAAAATAAAGTTCTTTATTTCATGATCATCAATTAGATCTTCTAATAATACTTCCTTTTCTGAAACTAAATTAAAATAATCTTTATCAATAAAAAAAAGGTTTGAAAAAGTGCTACCCGCTAATTTATAATTTTTTTTTACTGCTAGCTTTATTAATGATTTTGCACTACTTCCTTGTTTTATTTTAAAATCTTTTTTTTGAACAAATTCAACTGAATTTGGAATTAGATGGTTAAACTCAATACAAACTATTTTAGGTTTATAATTAGTTAGACTTTCAAAAATATAATAATCACAACCATCAATATCAATTGATAAAATATCAAAATTTTTTGGAATTACAGTTGATCCTAATATCTCATCTAAATTGTTATGACCTGAAAAATTTACAAATTTATTTATTTTAACAATTTTTTTTTGAGGAAGATTTTTAGAAAGTTTTTTAAAATACTTTTTATCTCCCTCTATTAATACGGCGTTATAATTGTAATGTTTTATTAAATTATATGTGTTTGAATAAGAAATCCCATCTTTTGCTCCAAATTCTACACACCATCTATCTAAGTTTTTATTTTTTAATCGATTAAGAATTTCTAATAAGATTCCATCTTCACCAAATTGTGAATATATTTTTTTACTAAAATTGTTTAAAGTTTCTCTTTTCACTCTTAACTTGATGAATAATATAAAATATTCTTAAATATAATTTATAATCAAACAACAGCCTGTTTGATAGATAATTTAACTTTTCCTCTATCAAAACCAATTACTTTTACTTTTACTTCATCTCCTTCTTTTACAACGTCAGTTACTTTAGCCACTCTTTTATCTGCAAGTTCTGAAATATGAACAAGTCCATCTTGTTTTCCTAAAAAATTAACAAATGCTCCAAATTCCATAATTTTCATAACTTTACCAGAATAAATTTTATTCAACTCTGCTTTTGCAGTAATGTCCTTTATCATTTGCAAAGCAATGTTTCTAGACTCTTCGTCAGAGGCAGCAACTGTCACAACTCCCTCATCATTTACATCAACTTTAGCACCTGATTTTTCAACAATTTCTCTAATTGTTGCACCACCTTTTCCAATAACAGCAGCAATATCTTTTTTATCAACATTTACTTGTTCCATTTTTGGAGTGTGTTTTCCAACATCCTCTCTCGAAGCTGACAATGCTTTATTCATTTCACCTAAGATATGAATTCTGCCGTCCTTAGCCTGCTTTAAAGCTTGCTCCATGATTTCAAAAGTAATACCTGTAATTTTGATATCCATTTGAAGTGAAGTAATTCCATTTTTAGTTCCGGCAACTTTAAAATCCATATCACCTAAATGGTCTTCATCACCTAAAATATCTGATAAAACACTAAAATCATCGCCTTCCTTAATCAAACCCATTGCAATACCTGCAACAGGTTCTTTTATCGGAACTCCAGCATCCATTAATGCTAAAGAAGCTCCACAAACTGTAGCCATTGAAGAAGATCCATTAGACTCAGTTATCTCTGATACTATTCTAAAAGTGTATGGGAAATTATCTCTTAAGGGTAATGAGGAATTAATTGCTCTCCATGCCAATTTACCATGACCAATTTCTCTTCTTCCAGTCCCAATTCTTCCAGTTTCGCCCACCGAAAAAGGAGGGAAATTGTAGTGAAGCATAAATCTTTCTTTTTGTTGCCCATCTAAACTTTCCAGTCGCTGCTCATCATCAGATGTACCTAAAGTAGTAACAACAATTGCTTGCGTTTCACCTCTAGTAAATAATGCTGAGCCGTGAGTTCTTGGTAAAATCCCAACTTCACATGAGATAGCTCTAACATCAGATAGACCTCTGCCATCAATTCTTTTTTTATTTTTAAGAATATCGGTTCTTACAATTGATTTTTCCAAGCTTTTTAATTGACTATTTACATCGAGATCAGTGTAATTTTCATCCTCTTCATAAAGTTTTTTAGCCTTATCCGTAATTTCTGAAATTTGATTTGATCTATCTTTTTTATCTTTTGTTGCGAATGCTTTTTTAAGATCATCTGTAAAAGTCGCTTCAAGTTTTTTCTTAACTTCTGATAAATCTTTTTTTTCTACAGTCCAAGCTGGCTTTCTACAATCTTTAGCAAGTTCTTCTATCATTTCGATTACTGGCACAAAGCCCTCGTGTCCAAATTTAACTGCATTTAACATTTCTTCCTCTGTAAGGCCATTTGCTTCAGACTCAACCATTAGTACAGCTTCTTTGGTACCTGCTACAACTAAGTCTAAACTTGAGTTTTCCAATTCAGTTTTTGATGGGTTAAGAATATATTTACCATCAACAAAACCTACTCGAGATGCACCAACTGGTCCCTTAAAGGGCATTCCTGAAATAGCAAGGGCTGCTGAGGAAGCAGTTATTGCTAAAACGTCAGGTTGGTTATCTTTATCATATGAAATTACAGTTGGTAACAACTGAACTTCATTTTTAAATTCATCTGGGAACAATGGTCTGATCGGTCTATCAATTAATCTTGAAATTAATGTTTCACTTTCAGTTGGTCTCGCTTCTCTTTTAAAATATCCACCTGGAATTTTTCCACCAGCATAATATTTTTCTTGGTAGTTTACTGACAAAGGAAAATAATCCATATCTGGATTTACTTTCTTTGCTCCTACAACTGTTGCTAAAATAACAGTTTCTCCAGATGTTGCTATAATTGCTCCGTCTGCTTGTCTCGCTACTTTACCTGTTTCTAAACTTATCTTCTTGCCCGCTACTTCAATTTCCTTCTTATATACTTTAAACATTTCATTTCCATTTCTTTTCGTTCGTTTCGTTCCATTCCATTCCATTCTATCTATCTTGATCTTTTACTTTCTTAAATTCAATTTTGACAGCACATTCTTGTAAGAGTCCATTTTATTCTTTTTTAGGTATTCTAACAATTTTTTTCTTCTATTTACAGCTCGCAACAATCCAACTGAAGAATGTTTATCTTTTTTAAACTTCCTTATGTGGCTTGATAGAGTTTCAATCTTATCAGTTAAAAAAGCTATCTGAATTTCTGATGATCCTGTATCCTTATCATGCATTGCTAATTCTTGTATTTTTTTAATCATTTTTAGTTTTTCCTATTTATTTGTTTGTTTTATTAAATTTTCTATTTTTTCTGCATACTCAAAAGACTCATCTTTTCGAAAAAGTAATTTTGGCAAAAATTTCATATTTACTTTTTTTGATAAGATTTTTCTAATTAAAAAAGAATACTCTTTCAAAATTTGGGTAATTTCTTCTGCATTTTTGCCGCCTAAAGGGAGTACATATGCTTTAGCAATTTTTAAATCTTGACTCATTTTTACTTCAGTTACGGTAATAGTATTTGTTTCCAAATTAGGGACTTTTGCTTCATTTCTCATAAAGATCATACTTAAAGATTGCTTTATCATTTCACCAACTCTTAATTGTCTTTGTGATATCGGTTTTCCAATTCTGTCTGCCATTAAATTGTCCTTTCTAAGGATGTAACATTAAAAGCTTCGATTGTATCATCTTTTTGAAAATCTATATAATCTTTTACTGTTATACCGCACTCTTGGCCATTGCTTACTTGTTTTACCTGATTTTTTTCTCTAAATAGACTTCCAACTTTGCCAGTATAAATTATAGCTCCATCTCTTATAATTCTTACTTCAGATAAACTTGTAATCTCTCCATCAATGACTTTTGATCCAGCTACCTTCCCGGCACCAGAGACCTTAAATATCTCAAGAATTTGTGCTGAACCAGTAATTGTTTCATTTACTTCAGGAGCGAGTAATCCTGACATTTTTTGTTTAATATAATCTAAAACTTCATAAATTATATTGTACGAAGATATTTTAATTTTCTCATTTTCTGCAAGCTTCTTTGCCTCTTTGCTTGGTTTAACATTAAATGCAATTAAAACAGCATTAGAAGCCTTGGCTAAAGTAACATCTGTTTCAGTGACCATTCCAATATCAGCTAAAATAATCTTTGGTTTAACTTCATCGTGTTGTATCTGGTTAATTGCATGTTTAATCGCCTCTGAGGATCCATGCACATCAGATTTAATTATCAAATTTAGTTCTTCTGAGGATTTATCAGAAAAAGCTGAGTCTTGAGTAACTAATGTCAAAGGATTTCTTCCATCTTTACTCTCTTGAGTTCGATCCTGGCTTAAAGTTTTTGCTTCTTTTTCATTGTTCAAGACAATAAAATCATCTCCTGCTTTTGCTGCACCATTAATTCCTAAAATTTCTACTGGAGTAGATGGAGAGGCTTCTTCTACATTTTTACCTTTGTCATTTATAATTGCTCTTATTTTTCCCCATCTTAATCCGCTTACAAAATAATTACCTTTCTTTAAAGTTCCTGTTGTGACAATTATATTTGCCACTGGTCCTCTGCCAATATCAATTTTTGACTCTAAAACTATTCCAGTGGCTTTAGACTCAAAATCAGTCTTTAAATCCAAAATTTCAGATTGAAGGATTATTGCTTCAATTAATTTGTCTATATTTAGCTTGGTCTTAGCTGAAATTTCTACCATCAATGTATCACCAGATAAATCTTCAGCTATTAACTCATACTCTAACAACTGATTTTTAATTTTTTGTGGATCTGCCTCTGGTAAATCACACTTATTTATTGCAACAACAATTGGTACATTTGCTTCTTTTGCATGTTTGATTGACTCTATCGTCTGAGGTTTAACTCCATCATCCGCAGCAACCACTAAAACTACGATATCAGTCAATTTTGAGCCTCGTGCCCTCATCTCTGTGAAAGCAGCATGACCAGGTGTGTCGATAAATGTTAGTTTGTTTGATTTATTTTCTATTTGATAAGCTCCGATGTGTTGTGTTATTCCACCAAATTCACCTGACACAACATTAGTGCTTCTCAAAACGTCAAGCACTGAAGTTTTTCCATGATCAACATGCCCCATCACTGTTATTATTGGAGGCCTATTTTTAAGATTTTCTGATCTAGACTCTTTTATTTTTTTTATTATCTCCTCTGCTTTTTGTTCACGAATTGGATTATGTCCAAACTCTTTTACTAAATACTCTGCGGTGTCTGCAGCTAAACTTTGATTTATTGTCACTGAAACACCCATACCAAACAAAAATTTAATAACATTGCTTGATTGCTCTGCCATCCTATTTGCCAACTCTCTTACAGTAATTGCCTCTGGAATATTGATATCTCTTTTAATAGGTTTTAAATTTTCTTTATTTTCTTCTTTACTAAAATTTTTAAGCTCTTTTTGTCGTGCTCTTTTAACTGAGGCTAAACTTCTCTCTCTAGTTTCAATTTGATCACTTAACGCTCTTGAAACAGTTAGTTTTAATTCTCTTTTTTTAAAACCTGTTTTAGTTTTTTTATCTTTTACTTCACCATCACTTTTGAGTCTTTTTGTAGCCCTTTGTTCAGCAAGTTTTCGTCTTTCAAAGTCACTTGTGGTTGATGAAACCTTTGGAACTACAGTATTCTTAAAAGAAGTGCCTCTATTAAAATTGGGGTTTGTTTTAGACCCAAATTGCTTATTTAAATGTGTTTTTTTTAAAGGTTTATTTAACTGTTTATCAATAATAACAGTCTTTTTATTATAGGTTGTTGAAGTACTAAAACTTTTGAAAGATTTCTTTGGATTTCCAGAAATTGTAAGTTTTGTTTTTTTTTCTGTCATTTTTCATCTCTCAACTTTTATAAATTATTTTTCTTGCTGACATTATAAGTTCATCTGCCTCTGACTTGGATAATGCAAAATCTTCCAAATAACCCTGAATTTTAACTTTTTCACCTTTTATCATATCATAACTACCTGTTAGTTCATCAGATGCTAAATCTGCAAAATCTGCTAATTTTAAAATCTTTTGTTCACCAAGTGTCACTAACATTCCAGGTGTTAAACCTTTATGATTTATCAAATCATCTGACAAGCCAAGATCTTTGATTCTTTGAGAAATATCTTCCTGATCTTTTTCATAGAACTCTTTGGCTCTTTCTATAAGAGCTTTTGCTGTATCTTCCTCTATGCCCTCAATTTTAGTCAAATTTTCTAAAGAACTGTCTTTAATATCATCAATATTCGAGAAACCTTCAGCTACTAATAACTGACCTAGAGTTTCATCAAGCTCTAAATTTTTAACAAAATTTTCTGTCTTTTCTTTAAATTCCAATTGTCTCCTCTCTGAGTCTTCCTGATCCGTCATTATGTTGATTTCATAATTAATTAATTTAGTTGCTAATCTAACATTTTGACCTCTTCTTCCTATTGCTTTGCTTAAATTTTCTTCAGTTAAAATAACATCTAATTTTTTTCTATTATCATCAACGTTTACTCTTTGAACTTCAGCTGGAGAAAGAGCATTAGAAACCAAAACTGCAATATCCTCTGACCAGTTCACTATATCTATTTTTTCTCCTTGTAATTCATTTACTACAGCTTGAACTCTAGATCCCCTCATACCAACACAAGCTCCAACAGGATCTAGAGAAGTATCTACGGCTTTTACACAAATTTTCGCTCTACTTCCTGGATCTCTAGATGAAGATTTAATCTCTATCAAACCATCATAAATTTCAGGAACTTCTTGAACAAATAGTTGTTCCATGAATTTTGGATGAGCTCTTGAAAGAAATATTTGTTGTCCTCTTTGCTCTCTTCTAACATCATAACAAAAAGCTTTTATTCTATCTCCAGCTTTAATATTTTCCCTAGGAATTAACTCATTTTTTTGGACTATAGCCTCAGTCCTTCCTAAATCGACTATAACATTTCCAAACTCCAACCTCTTTACAATACCACTTAAAATTGTATCTTTTTTATCTACAAAATCATTAAATTGTCTTTCACGCTCTGCTTCTCTAACGTTAAAATTAATAACTTGTTTAGCTGTTTGTGCTGCTATTCTTCCAAAATCAAATGATGGTAAAGGTTGTAAAATTTCTTCTCCAATTTTTTTGTCCTTATTTGAAGCATTTAAATTTACAGCATCTTTCGGGTTAATCTCAGTGCTTGAATTTTCTGGATTTTCTGTGATTACTAACTTCCTGAAAATTTCTATATCTCCATTATCTCTATTTATCAAAACTTTAATGTCATTATCATGACCAAATTTTGATTTTGCTGCTTTTGCAATTCCTGTCTCCATTGAACTTATTATTAATTCCTTATCAATAGACTTTTCTAAAGCAACAGCTTCGGCTATTCTCAATAATTCTAATTTATCAGCTCTTTTATTTAACATATTTTAGTTAACTCCAAAAAAAAATGGGCCAAGGCCCATTTTGAAACTCAACAATGTGTGTGAAATATATTTATTTTTTTTTAATATTCAACTCAATTTAACTGGTAAAAATCTTTAATTTGTCTGTTTTTTCCCATGAAAATGAACCTTTGTCATCAGGAATTCTTCCGAAATGCCCATAGGCAGATGTTTTCTCATATATTGGTTTGTTTAATCCCAACATCTCTCTAATACCTCTCGGACTTAAGTCAAAATTTTCTTTAATAAGTTTTTCCACATGTATATTTTTTTCATTATCATTATCAAATAAATCAACATAAATTGATAAGGGCTTAGAAACTCCAATTGCATAAGCAAGTTGAATTAAACATTTGTCTGCAATTTTAGATGCGACAACATTTTTTGCTAAGTATCTAGATGCATAAGCTGCAGATCTATCAACTTTTGTTGGATCTTTACCAGAGAAAGCTCCTCCTCCATGCGGAGCTGCTCCACCATAAGTATCAACTATTATTTTTCTGCCTGTTAAACCACTGTCACCATCGGGGCCTCCAATAACAAAATTTCCAGTTGGATTTACGTAAATTTCTTTTTCATCTAATGAATTTAATAATTCTTTGGGTATCGATCTTTCAATATAAGGTTTTACAAGTTCTCTCACTTCGGATTGATTTACATCAGGAGAATGTTGTGTAGAAATTACAACTGATTTTACAGATGAGGGTTTACCATCCTTATACTCAATCGTTATCTGACTTTTTGAGTCTGGTTCTATATTTTTTAGCTTACCAGATTTTCTATCCTCTGCCATAAGTCGCAATATTTTATGTGAATAATGTATTGGTGCTGGCATTAAAACATCTGTTTCATTGCATGCATAACCAAACATAATGCCTTGATCACCTGCACCCTCATCTTTGTTTCCTGAAGAATCTACTCCCATAGCAATATCTGCGGATTGAGAATGTAAATGACTTTCAACTGAAGTTGCTTCTTTCCATGTAAAGCCATTTTGATCATAGCCAATATCCTTAATACAATGCCTAACCTTTTGAATTAAGTCCTCTTTTTTAATTTCTGGTCCCCTTACTTCACCAGCTAAAATAACTTTATTAGTTGTTGTAAGTGTTTCGCAAGCTACTCTTGATTGAGGCTCTGCAGCCAAATATGTATCAACCACCATGTCAGAAATTCTATCACACACTTTATCTGGATGACCCTCCGAAACTGACTCGCTTGTAAAAAGGTAATTTTTTTTCATTTATTTTTCTTTAATTTTTAAAAACACAATTAACGTAATATAAAATAGAACAAAATAAAAGAAGATCTTATTACCATTTTCTGCAAAGAAGGTTTTTTTAACACGCTTGATACTACTTAGATCAAAAAAACCTTTTTCTTTTATCTGACTAATAATTTGACCCTTTGGATTAATGTGAACAGATACACCATTGTTTGTTGATCTAAGAATATTTTTACCTTCCTCTATTGATCTAAAAATTGAATGAGATAAATGTTGTTCTGGCCCAATAGATTTGCCAAACCATCCATCTTCGGAAATATTTAGTATGAAATCATAATCATCTTGATAAAGATTAATTTTTCCTGAATAAATTATTTCATAACAAATAAGTGGCAAAAATTTCAATTGATTTATACTCAATATTTTTCTTTCATTGTCAGCTGAAAAAGATTGATATCCTTGAGTAACTTTTTTAAAACCTATTTTTCTAAAAAAATTTTCAAAAGGTAAAAACTCTCCGAAAGGAACCAATTTATTTTTATTGTATTTAGATATTATTTCAGCCTTGTTATTTATTAATATCATTGAATTGAAAATTTTATCTTCTACAAGATTATTTATACCCAGTATAATCTTATGATTAATACTATATTTTTCGATAAAAAGTTTTTTAAAAAGCTCTAATTCATCTAAATTAATATTAGGAATAACTCCTTCCGGAAAAATAAATATTGTTTTTTCCGAATTATTAGGTTCACTCAAATCAATCAATTCTATAATATTTGGCTCTGGATCTTGGATAGTTAAAAATCTTTCTATGGCAATTTTTGGTGACATGACTCTAATTATTAAATCTAAATTTTCATTATCAATTAGTTTGAATTTTTTAAGATTGTAAATTCCATATCCAATATTAATTGATATTAGGATAACACCAAAAATGAGTATTAAAGATTTTTGAAAGTTTTTGTATTGAAAAAAGGTTATAATAGGAAGTAAAAATATTGTTATTGACAATAAATTTAAGGCGTAGGTCCCAATGTAGGATAAAATTTGTAGTGAGTATAAATTGTCAGAAAGACTAAATACAATTAAATTCCAAGGAAAGCCACCAAAGATAAAACTTCTTAAGAACTCCACTACACCAAAAAAAAGAGAGAAAATTAATATTGATGAAAATTTATTTTTAAGATCTAAAAAACTACAAAAATAAGTAAACAATCCGTAAAATAATCCTAAAAATGTGGGAATTAATATCAATGCAAAAGGAATTATAAATTTTAAATTTTCGTCAAAAGTAAGGGAATTTGTAATCCAATAAAGATTTGAAATAAAATAACCAATACCAAATATCCAACCGGTCAAAAAGAATGAGAGCTTTTGATTAATATAATTAATAAGTATGTGTAGTAAAATTGGAAGAGTTAAAAAATTAATAAAAAAAAAATTATAAGGTGGCAAACTAAATGATGTAATTATACCCAAAAATAAAATTAAGGAATATAAATAAGCTTTAGTTTTTAAAATAGATTTCAATTTATTTTATTTAATTTTTTGAAAATAAAATCTTCTCTTTTTTTCATGAGCTGATGATCCTGGCTTTTTTTATGATCATATCCTAATAAATGCAAATATCCATGTATCCACATTTTATCTAATTCATGATCAAAACAAGAAAGCTTAGATCTTTTTTTAATTATTTCAAAACAAATAGCTATATCTCCTAAATAATTTTTCTTTGACTCAATTTTTAACGGGAAAGATAATACGTCTGTTGATTTGTCCCTATTTCGAAATTTAAAATTTAAATCTCTCATTTTTTTATTATCAGTTAATAATACTGAAAACTCTTGGTTCTTATTCTTAAAATTTTTATAACTAGAGAGTTTTCTAATTTTTTTTTTAAAATAAATTTCTGGATTTTTAATTTCTTTAATCCAAATTTTTTTATCTAAAATGATATTAACTTTGATCATTCATCTGAATTTTTATCAGAGTAAGCCTTGACAATCTTTGAAACTAATGGGTGTCTTACAACGTCTGTATAGTCAAAATCTACAACTGAAATTTCTTTTAAATGACCTAGTAACTTTTTTGATCTAATTAGTCCTGATAATGATTTATTAGGTAAATCAATTTGTGATGGATCACCATTTATTATAATTTTTGAATTTTCCCCAATTCTTGTTAAGAACATTTTTATTTGAGTGTCAGTTGCATTTTGTGCTTCGTCGAGTATTGCAAATGAATTCTTTAATGTTCTTCCCCTCATAAATGCCAACGGAGCAATCTCAATATCACCGACTTCAATTTTTTTTTGTATTTTTTCAAAATCTAATAGATCATACAAAGAATCATATAATGGTCTAAGGTATGGATCAACTTTTTCTCTCATATCACCAGGTAAAAAACCTAATCTTTCTCCTGCTTCTACAGCTGGACGTGATAATATTATTCTTTCAATTTTTTTTTCTAGAAGCATAGTTAAACCAACGGCAACAGCTAAGAAAGTTTTACCTGTTCCAGCTGGCCCTGCTGAAATTACGATTTCTGAATTTTTTAATGATCTAATATAATTTTTTTGTTTTTCTGATCGTGGTATTACCGACTTTTTCGGGGTTTTAATTATATATTCTATATTTTCATCTTTATTAACTTTTTCTTCAATCACAAATTTATTTACCGAGGACTCTATATCTTTTTTTTCAATTGTACCGTTATTTATAAATTGATTTGCTAAAAATTGAATTGCGTTTTTAATTAATTCATTTTTTTGAGAATCTGATTTTATTAAAATTGAATTTCCTCGAGAATATAAATTAGCACCTGTAATTTTCTCTAATTCTTTTAGATTCAAATTAAATTCACCTACTACTCCCATTAACAAACTATTATCGTGAAATATAACACTTATGGAACTGTTATCTGAATAAACAAATTTCAAATTTTTATTTAAACTTATTTTATTTAAATTACTCAATTTTTAAGCTACCTTTTTATCAAACTTTTTAATAATTTTTCCAAATAAAGTATTGCGATTACTTCTTAAGATTTGAACATTCACTATTTGTCCAATATATTTAATATTTCCATCTAGAATTACAGAGGTTAAATATTCGGATCTACCAAATAAATTTAATTTATCTTTAGTTTGATTTTCTACCAAAACTTTTATCACTTTATTTTCCAAGGACTTATTCTTTTTTAATTGGTGTTCTGCTAAGCATTCTTGAACTTTTTTCAATCTTTTTAAACAGGTATCTCTGTTTATTAATTTTAGATTCTCTGCAACAGTTCCTGGTCTTGCACTAAATAAAAATGAAAATGAATTTATAAATTTAATTCTTTTTATTAAATTCAAAGTATCATTAAAATCTTCTTCGTTTTCCCCTGGATAACCTATTATAAAATCGCTTGAAAATTCAATATTACGATTAACTTTTTTTAGCTTTTCATAAATATTGAGGTACTCTTTTATTTTATGTTTTCTATTCATTAATTTTAAAATTTTGTTAGACCCACTCTGAACAGGAAGGTGTACTAAAGGCATAATTTTTTTTGAATTTTTATAAACATTGATTAAATCATCTGTCATATCTTTTGGGTGGGAAGTAGTATATCTTATTCTTTCTATTTCTTTAAAATTTTCAATTTCAAAAATTAGATCTGACAATTTTAACCCTTTATCATTATACGCGTTAACATTTTGACCTAATAGAATAATTTCTTTACTTCCTTGACTAGCTAAATTTTTTGCTTCATCTATAATTTGACTAAAAGGTCTTGAATATTCTGGTCCTCTAGTAAATGGCACAACGCAAAAATGACAAAACTTATCACACCCCTCTTGAATAGTTAAAAAGGATGAAGATTTTCCTGAGTCGTTCTTAATTCTACTTAAATACTCAAATTTACTTACAGCGTCAAATTCTGTTTCTAAAACTTTTTTTTTTTTACAATGGTTTAAAATAACATTATTAATTTTGTGATATGATTGTGGTCCAATAATTAAATCAATATATGGTTCTCTTTTTAAAATTTCTTGATTTTCTGCTTGAGCTACACAACCAGTAACTATAACCAAAGGTTTTTTTTTAGATCTAAATATTTTTTTTACCCTTCCTATCTCATGATATACTTTTTCTTTTGCTTTGTCTCTTATATGACACGTATTCAATAAATAACAATTTGCCTCCTCATACTTATTAGTTTTAACAAATCCGATCTTTTTGACAGAGTCGTATATACGATTTGAATCGTATTCATTCATTTGACATCCAAATGTTTTTATAAATATTTTTTGAACCATTTACTGAGGTTTTTTTTTAACCCCATATAGTTCTAGTTTATGATCCACAAGATTATATCCATATTTTTCTGCAACTTTTTTTTGAAGTCTCAATATCTCGTCATCAACAAATTCTATTATTTCACCTGTCTTGATATCAATCAAGTGATTATGATCATCGTTTATTTCATATCTTGCTTTACCAGTTTTAAAATCGTGTTTAGTAAGAATTCCAGCTTCTTCGAAAAGTTTCACTGTTCTATAAACAGTTGCAATGCTAATTTTAGGATCTATTTTTATAACTCTATTATATAGCTCATCCACATCCGGATGATCAGACTCTCCATACTCAGACTTGGACTCTGAAATTACTTTTGCAATTATTTTTCTCTGATCTGTGAGTTTAACTCCCTTAGAAATACATTTTTGCTCAATGGTATCTGTCATAATCAATTTTAACTTAAATAAATAGGATTAATCAAATTTTTTTTAACTTTAAATTTATCGCATAGATTGGGGATATTTTGATATTTTAATCCTTTTACATTGTGAAAATCGTTAAAACTGTAACAATAATAGTCAATCTTATTAACTAAATGTATTGCCTTAACTATAGATAAAGAATTTCGGATACCACCGAAACTACCGGGTCCTTTATTCACATATATTCTTGAGATATCTTTAAATTCTAAATTTTTTGAATTTAAAAAATATTTTAATAAAATAACCAATTTTTCATAATTAGTTTTACTATTTTGATGGGTGACATTATAAACATTGTTATTATTAATGATCATAAAACAAATATTTTCATTCGCAGCATCAATAATTAAAATATTCATATTAATTTTTTCTTTTACAATCATTCTTAATGCAGATGAACAGAATAGTAAACGATATTCAGATGATCAAGGTATTTTATCAATTATGTATCATCGTTTCAATGAGTCAAAATATCCTTCAACAAATATTCAAATGGATATTTTTATAAAACATATGAATATAATTAAGACGTCTAAGTTTTCTTTCTATAACCCTAAAGATTTTGAGAATGAATTTGAAGAGTCTAAAATGAACAAAAAAATTTTACTTACAATAGATGATGCTTTTGAGTCATTTTATAATGAAGCTTGGCCATATTTAAAAAAAAATCAAATTCCTTTTATTTTATTTGTTTCAACAGAACCAATTGGCAGAAGTGGATATATGACATGGGATCAGATTAAAGAAATAGAGAATACAAAATTTGCTGCAATTGGGCATCACTCACATTCTCACGAATATTTGATAGATAAAACACATGAAGAATTTATAAATGATATAAATACAGCAAGCAAAATATTTAAAAAAAACTTAGGCTATATCCCAACAATTTTTTCTTATCCATTTGGAGAGTATTCAAAGTTAATGAAAGATTACATATCTAAAAATTTTAATTTAGCATTTGGTCAACATTCAGGTGTAATTGATGTAAATAAAGAAAAATTTGAACTTCCACGCTTTCCGATAAACGAAAAATACGGTGAATTAAAAAGATTTAAATCGATAATCAATTATTCCCCTTTAGAGTATAAAGTGTTAAGACCAGAAGAAAAAAAGTTAAATAAAGCTAATAACCCTCCCATATTTGAAGTTGAATTTTTTGAGCAGCAAAAAAATATTAGAAATATAAACTGTTTTTCAAATGAGGGAGAAAAGTGGGATAAATCAAAAATAAAGATAATAAAAAATAAATTAAGTATTGATTTCAGGGAGCCTTTTAAACCAAGGAGAGGGAGAATTAATTGCTCATTAAATGAAAATGGAAATTGGAGATGGTTTGGGACGCAATTTACTGTGAGACCTAATTAAGTTAAGCTCTCTAAATTAATACTTGAAGGTAACAATCTAGCATCGTCAAAATCTTTTAACTTATTTTGGATAATAATCTTTTTTAAAACCTCTACATATTTACTTCCAGTTTCAGCATATTGATCTAAATGTAAGACTAATTTTAAACTGTCAAGTTTTAATCCTTGATCCCTAAGTTTTGCCCTCTCTTCTCTAAATTTTATATAAGACGAATGTGTATTTATATTTCTTTGGTATGCACGAACAGATGCTTGGAGGACATTAAATTTCATGACTTTATGGCCTTGATTTTTATCTGCATCTTTTGGTTTTAAACCCTCTCCTGACCATGTCCATTGTCCAAATAAAGCATTACCCTCTTGAGCAAATCTAGAAGTTCCCCAGCCAGTTTCTTTCGCGGCTTGAGCAATAGCTAGTGAAACCGGCACCTCATCCATTCTTATTTTTAAAATTGATAAATCTTTAGATGGGATACCATATTGTTTATATTTTTTTTCGAGCCACCTCTTTTCTAAATTAGTATTTTTGTTTTTGTTAATTATATTAAAAAGCCTTATTCGATCTATTCTGATATTATTATTTTCTTTAAGAATTAAAGGTAAAACAATTTGTATAAAAAATTCTTTCCTTTTTTTAACATTTTCAATCATTTTTATTTCGTTTGGCAGTAAAGTTAAAGCAATCGGTTTTACTAACTTTTTTTCTCTTACTTCTTTAAGAGAATAGTCTGTATCCTCAAACAATTGTTTTATAGTTGAGGCATCTAACCTAACTGTATCTGTATCAAGGTCATTTAAACTAAAAATATCTATTAATAAGTCTTTTTCATCTAAAGCTTTGTCCTCTTTGGGGGTCCCATTGTTAAGTGTATAAGCTAAGACTGCTTTTGAATTGTTTTGGTATTCATTATTTTTATCATTGGAAAATTCAATTAACACTGGGGCAGAGTAGAAAAAAAAAATTACCAAAATGGAACTTAAAAATATTCTTGGAAAAGAGCCTAATTTTTTTTTTTCAAAAAAATTTAAAAAATTTACTTTATTAAGATTATTTTTCTTTTTCATAAATTTAAATTGCTTCCACCTCTTTTACATCAGGTAAATAATGACATAAAAGGTTTTGTACTCCTTTTTTAAGTGTCATTGTCGAGCTTGGACAACCAGAGCAACTCCCCTGGAGTTGTACTTTGACTATACCATTTTTAAACTCCTTAAATTTAATATCTCCACCATCTTTCGCAACTGCTGGTCTTATTTTTTCATCTAATATTTTGATTATTTTTTTTTCTATATCATTTAAATTTTCATTATTTTCAATTAAAGTATTTTCAACTACACATTCTTTTCCACTTGAATAAAAATCATTTATTAAAGAAATCACTATGTGTTTAATTTCTTCCCATGAAGTAACGTCATTTTTATTTATTGAAATAAAGTCTTTACCTAGAAAAATACCTTCAACTCCATTAATAGATAACAAGTTTTTTACCAACTCATTATTGGTTTGATCTTTTTGTGTAATTTCAAATGATCCTTTGTTTGAAACATTCTTACCAGGTAAGAATTTTAAAGAATTTGGGTTCGGTGTTATTTCAGTCTGCACAAACATAATTTATATATAGTCAATAATTCTAAAAATAAAACTTGTTAATAAAGAAATTTTAAAAACCAACAAGTTCTTGGATTTTTTTTACCTTTTCTGAAGCTATTTTATCAGCTTTTTTTGCTCCCTCTGATAATATTTTATCTAAAAACGTTTTTTCACTTAATAATTTTTTTATTTCTGAAGATATTGGGCTAATTTTATCAACCATAACTTGTGATAAATTTTCTTTAAATTCTGAAAAATTTTTTCCAGCGTATTTATTTATTGTATCTTCTAAATTCACATCCATTAAACTAGAATAAATACCTATCAAATTTTTTGCCTCAGGTCTTTTTTCTAAATCTATACTATCAGATGGTAAGGGCAAATTATCAGTTTTTGCTTTTTTGATTTTATTTATTATTTGATCTTTATTATCAGTTAAATTTATTCTACTCTGATCTGATAATTCAGATTTACTCATTTTTTTAGTACCATCTCTTAAGCTCATAATTCTTGAAAACTCTTTTTGGATTAATGGCTCAGGAATTTTAAAAAAATTGTCAGCATTAAAATCATTGTTAAATTTTTGAGCAATATCTCGACAAAGTTCCAAATGTTGCTTTTGATCGTCTCCAACAGGTACATGAGTTGTGTCATATAATAAAATATCTGCAGCCATTAAAACTGGATAGGAATACAGACCTATACTTGCTTTTTCCTTATCTCTTCCAGCTTTCTCCTTAAATTGTGTCATTCTATTAAGCCATCCCATTCTAGCAACACAACTTAATATCCAAGCTGTCTCTGAATGGGCACTCACTTTTGATTGATTAAAGATAATACTTTTTTCAGGATCTATACCACTAGCAATAAAAGTTGCTACAGTTTCATAAATATTATCTTTTAATTTTTTTGGATCTTGGGCGACTGTAATAGCATGAAGATCAACAACACAGAATACACACTCATTTTGATCCTCATTGTTAAGTTTTACAAAATTTTTAATCGCTCCTAAATAATTTCCAAGATGAAGATTTCCAGTAGGTTGAACACCTGAAAAAATTTTTTTTCCCATAGCTAATACTTTAGTTTAATATCACCATATTTGAAAGCTTTGATAAATAATGAAAAACTCAAATAAAATATAAGACTTAAAAAAGCTGAAAGTATCAAATAGAAAGATTTAAAACTGTATTCATAAATCAATTTATTTTCAAAAAACAAAATTAAATAATTAAAAAATACCCCCATTAGTATAGATGCCAGAATTATTTTTATTAATTTGGCAAAAAAGAATTCATTGAAATTGAATAAATCTTTATTTTTTAAGTAAACAAATAATATTATTGCATTAAACCATGATGAAATTGTCGTGGCTATAGGTATGATTATAAAACCAATTTCTTTAAAAAAATAAACACTAATAAATATATTCAAAAATACCGAGATTAATGAAATATAAAATGGTGTTTTAGTGTCCTGATTTGCGAAAAAAAAAGTTGAAAATACTTTAATTAAGGCAAAAGCGGGTAATCCTAATCCAAAATAGTAAAGTGCATTTGCCGAGTTAGATACTGACAGCTCATCAAAAGAACCATAACCAAATAATGCTGAAATAATTTGATCTGATCCTACAATTAAAGCAACTGCAGCTGGTAGACTTAAAAACATACTAAGCTCAAGTGCTTTATTTTGTAATAAAAGAATTTTATTTTTCTTTTTTAAAAAAACATGTTTTGAAAGTTGTGGCAGAACAACAACGCCTATCGCAATTCCTGCGATTGCAAGATTTATTTGATAAATCCTGTCAGCATAATATAGATAGGATACGGCACTGGCTTGAAAAGATGCAATTATAGTACCGACAAGAATATTAATTTGTGTAACACCAGATGAGAAAATACTAGGTAAAAGTTTTTTGAAAAAAAATTTAACCTTATTATTAATTTTGAAATTAAAGTTAAGATTTATAGAATAAAATTTTTTCGCAAATTGGTATAAAAAAACAAGTTGTAATAATCCTGCAATAGAAACTCCATATGATAAATAATAAACTAGTTCGTCGTTGAGAAATTTGCCAAAAAATAAAATTCCAATCAAGACTATATTAAGGATTATTGGAGCTGCAGAGGCCGCAGCAAACTTATTGTGAGAATTTAGAATTGCAGCAAAAAAAGAAGATAGACTCACAAACATTAAAAATGGCATAGTTATCCTTGTAAGATTGACAGCTAGCTGAATTTTTTCTGAATTATCAACAAAACCTGGTGCTATTAACCTTACAAAAAATGGCATGAAAATTTCTATAATTAAAACTAAAAACAATAGTCCTAAAAATAATAAATTAAAAATTTCGTTAGCAAATTTTTGTGATCCAGTTTTTTTTTTTACTAATTCTGAAGTGTAACTTGGTATAAAAGCTGCATTAAAAGTTCCTTCTGCAAATAATCTTCTAAAAGTATTAGGTATTCTAAATGCTACAAAAAATACATCTGCTAAAAAACTTGTTCCAAGAAAGATCGCTATCAAAACATCTCTTAAATAACCAAGTAATCTACTGATAATAGTATAAAAACCAAAAGTCCCTGTTGACTTAACTAAATTCATAAATCATATTAGTCTTAATTTTACCCCATTTGTACACCTAATTAGCATAAATGAAAAAAACAAAAATTGATCATTACACAGATAAAGAAGCTTTAGATTTTCACAAAGATAAAAAGCCAGGCAAGATTGAAATATCTTCCTCAAAAAATATGACGACAAAAAGAGATCTGGCTTTAGCATACTCGCCTGGTGTAGCTGCTCCTGTAAGAGCAATCAGTGATAATCCTGAGGCTGCGTTTGATTATACAAGTAAAGGAAACCTTGTTGCAGTAATTAGTAATGGCTCAGCAATTTTGGGAATGGGAAATTTAGGTGCGTTAGCATCTAAACCGGTGATGGAAGGTAAGGCTGTTTTATTTAAAAGATTTGCTGATATTGACTCTATTGATTTAGAGATAGACTCCGAAAATCCAGATGAAATTATAAATAGTATAAAAAATTTTGCTCCAAGTTTTGGAGGTATTAATCTTGAGGATATTGCTGCTCCTGATTGTTTTATTATTGAAGAAAAGCTTAAAGAAATACTTGATATACCCGTGTTTCATGATGATCAGCATGGAACCGCGATTATCACGACTGCAGCATTAATTAACGCTTTAGACATTTGTAATAAAAAAATTGATAGAGTTAAAATAGTTGTCAATGGTGCCGGAGCTTCGGCTATGGCTTGCGCTAATTTATTTAAAAAGACTGGTGCACCCCAAAAAAATATTACAATGGTAGACAGAACAGGGGTCATTTACAGAGGTCGAGATAATTTGAACCAATGGAAATCAAGTCATGCAAATGACACAAAAGATAGAACTCTAGATGATGCTATTACTAATGCAGATGTTTTTTTAGGCTTATCTGCGAAAGGTGCGTTAACTAAAGACATGGTTAAAAAAATGGCGAAAAATCCAATTGTATTTGCATGTGCTAACCCTGACCCAGAAATTACACCTGAAGAAATTGAGGAAGTTAGAGATGATGCAATTATAGCGACTGGAAGGTCAGATTATCCTAATCAAGTAAACAATTTAATTGGGTTTCCATATATTTTTAGAGGCGCATTAGATGTACGATCAAAAACAATAAATGAAGAGATGAAAATTGCGGCTGCACATGCGATAGCAAAATTAGCTAAAGAAGATGTACCTGATGAAGTAATTGCAGCAATGGGAGGTGAAAGGCCTCACTATGGAAAAGATTACATAATTCCATCAACATTCGATCCAAGATTAATTAGTGTTATACCGGCTGCAGTTGCAAAAGCTGCTATTGATACTGGAGTTGCAAGAAAAAAAGTTGATAATTTTGATATCTACAAAGACCAGCTAAAACAACGATTAGATCCAACAGTCACAATCATGCAAGGAGTAAATAGTTATATCAAGAAAAAACAAAAGAAAGTTGTTTTTGCAGACGGTGAGGATGAAAATACTCTTAAAGCTGCGATAGCTTTTAAAAATTCTGAATTAGGAATACCCATCTTAGTAGGAAAAGAGGAACTGATAAAAAATCAAATTAAAAAAATTGGTTACAATGAAAATTTTGATATTGAAATTGTAAATTCAAAAGATACCGCTAAAAGAGAAAAATATGTGAAATATTTATTTAAAAAACTCCAAAGACAACAAGGTATGTTAGAGCGAGATTGTGACAGATTAATAAGAAACGATAGAGTGATTTGGGCCTCATGTATGGTTGCATGTAAGGACGCAGATGCAATGATAACTGGGAATACAAGAAGATACTCATCTTCACTTGAAAAAATAATTAAAGTTGTCGATCCTAGGCGTGGAGAGATTATGTTTGGTCTGAACTTGGTTGTAAATAGAGGTAAAACAATCTTTATTTGTGATACATCAGTCATCGAGTATCCGGACTCTAAACAATTAGCTGAAATGGCAAAATCAGCTGCAAGAGTTGCAAAACTATTTGGATTTGATCCCAAAGTCGCTTTTTTATCTCACTCCACCTTTGGAGAGCCAGCTACCGATAGAACAAAACGATTAAGTGATGCTGTTGAAATTTTGAAAGCAGATAAAGTCGACTTTAAATTTGATGGTGAAATGCAGCCAGATGTGGCTTTAGAAGAGATATATAAAGAATTATATCCGTTCTCTGAAATAGTTGGTAATTCTAATGTTTTAATTATGCCTAGCCAACATAGTGCTGCTATTTCATATAAGATGATAAAGTCAATGAGTAGAGCAAAAGTGATTGGACCTTTATTAATTGGTTTAGGTTTGCCGATCGAGATTGCACCATTAAGATCATCCACATCTGATATTATAAATCTAGCGTCAATAGCAGCTTATTCTGCAGATGTTATTGACTATAAAAAATAAATTAATCTTTTTGAATTCTTAAATCATCTACGAGAATTATACTTGCGATAACATCTCTTACATCTAAAATTTGTTTAGCCTCATCTATAACAAACTGTTTTTCCTCAGGTTTTAATGCTATGCCATAAATGTAAATTTTCTTTTTGTAGGTGTCGATTTGATAATTTGTAGCTTTAATATTCTTATTAAAAATAAGAGCAGTTCTCAATTGTGATGTAATCAAAATATCTTTAGCAGATTGTTTAAAATTAAATTCCTCTTTTACTTTAATATCATTTCTAACAGATCTGACACCTTGGGTCTCCCAAGCAATTTTTGTTAATTTTAATTTTTGCTCTGGATCATCAACTTTTCCTGTAAGAAAAATTCTTCCATCTAAAACTTTTGATTTTACAGAAAAAAAGTAGGATTTTTCTTCTAAAAGAATTTTAGCTGACAAACTTTTTTCCATAATTGAGTCGTCTATTTGTGTTCCGACTGATCTTGGATCAAAAGCAACACTCACTCCTGTACCAAAAATTCCTTTTGAGGATACTCCTACACATCCGTAGGAAAAAATTAATAATAATATAAGAAAAAAAGTATTAATTTTCATGTTTAAGTTTCAAACAATAATTATAAATTTCTTTTTTTGATATCTCTTTTTTCTGATTTATTAAATTTATAATTTCTTTTATTGATAATTTATGAATCATTTTTTTTATTAATCTTTTATCTGATTCACCCAATTTTTTGGATAAATTTTTTAATGACTCATTCTCGGAAATTACAATAGTTAACTCACCTTTAAAATCAAAATTATATTTATCTAACTTATTAACATCTACCCTAATAAATTCCTCAAAAAATTTAGTCATTTCTCTACAAATCAAAATTTTTCGCTCAGCAAAATTTTTTTTTAAATATGGTATTACTTTGTTAAATTTTTTTGGAGAAATAAAAAATACGATGGATGAGTCTAATTTTGACATATTCTTTAGATCATTAACCAATAATTTTTTTTTCTCAGGAAAAAAACCATAGAAAAAAAATCTTTCTGAAAAACCACTTATTGAGACTGCCGTAGTTACAGATGAGGGTCCTGGCAAAGGTATAATCGATATATCGTTTTTTATACATTCGTTTATCAAAATCCTTCCAGGGTCAGAAATACTAGGAGTGCCTGCGTCTGAAATTAAAGATATTATGGAACCCTTATTCAAAAGTTCTAAAATATTAAACAAATTTTTTTTTTCGTTAAATTTATGATTTGATATTAATTTAGATTTAATATTATATTTTTTTAATAAGATTTTAGAGACTCTAGTATCTTCACATAATATATAATCTGATTTTTTTAAAGTATCGATAGCTCTTAACGTAATATCTGATAGGTTTCCTATTGGTGATGGTACTAAATATAGCCCTTTCTTTATATCTTTATCATTATGCTCAGTATTTCTAACCATATTTTTTTTATAAAATATTATAATATCACGAAATGCTTAAATTTTTTAAAATTCTTATTTTAGTTCCTCTTTCAATTTTTTACTTAAATTCTCAAATATCTGCCAATGAAAAAAAATTGAAGATAGGACTGCTAATTCCGATTAGTGGTGAAAATAAAAAAATTGGTCAACAGATAATTAAATCAACAAGAATGGCTTTAAAAGATATAGGAGAGAATAAAGTTGAAATATACTTAAAAGACACAAATTCCAATCCTAATCAGACAATAAAGTCTGCAAATGAATTACAGAACATGGGTATTCAGATCGTTATTGGACCAGTATTTTTTAAAAATTTAATTTATCTAGAGGAAACTAAAGATATTATTTTCCTATCATTTACAAATAAAACACACAAACTACCTAGAAATGTGATAAGTGCTGGAGTTAATGCAAACTCCCAAGTAAATGCCATTAAAAACTTTATAGAAATTAACGACATAAAAAAAACAATACTTTTAACTCCTAATCTTGATTATGAAAATGAGATAAAAAGAGCAGTTCAAAAGTCAAAATTAAAAATTTTTAAACATCATATCTATAATTCTGAACCAACAAAACTTACTGCACAAATTGAAAAAATAACTAATTATAGAATTAGGAAGCAAAATTTAGAGGATGAAATTAAGAGAGTCGAGAATTCAAATATAATTGATAAAGATGAACAATTAAAAAATCTAAATAAAAAATATACTCTAGGTAATGTTAATTTTGACTCTGTGATAATATCAGATTTCGATGAAAATTTAAAAAGTGTTATTACATCTCTGCTTTATACTGATGTATCACCTAAGGACAAATATATTATTACCTTAAATCAATGGTTTGATGAAAGTCTGTTAAAAGAAGAGTCAATTCAACCAATATATTATCCATCAATAAATAAAAACAATTTAGAAAATTTTGAGAAAAAATTTGTAAAAGAATTTAACGAAAAACCAAATTACTTATCTCTGTTAAGTTATGACTTAATAGGACTAATTTATTATCTTACACAAGAAAATAACTTGGAAAATTCAAGCTCAATTTTTAAGAAAAAGAATACTTTCAAAGGAAGGATAGGTATATTTGATATCGAAGATAATAAAATTAACCATAAATTAAATTTCTATAAAGTTAATGATGGCAAAATTAAAGAAATTTTTTAATTTTTTTAAAAGCCTTACTACGATGGTCTAATTTATATTTGTAAGAAGGTTTCATTTCTGCAAAAGTTTTTTTATGTTTTTCAGGAATAAATATTGGATCATATCCAAAACCATTTTTTCCTTTTGGAATTCTTGAAATCCTTCCATTTATTCTCCCTCTCACACAAGTTATTTTTTTGTTATAATAACAAATCGAAAGAGCACATATAAATCTTGCTTTTATTTTTTTATGTTGCCAATTTTTATCCTTTTTCTTTAATTCATTATAAACTTTATAAATGGCTCTATTAAAATCTAAATTACTTCCAGCCCATCTAGCTGAATAAATACCTGGTTTTTTATTTAACAAATCAATCTCAAGACCAGAGTCATCTGCTAGGCATGGCATTTTTGCCTTTTTAGAGAAAAATCTAGACTTTATTAAAGAATTTTCTTCAAAAGATTTTCCATATTCTCTTGGGCTTTTTAATTTAAATTGAGATGTGGAAAAAACCTTAATACTTTTTGGTAATAAATTCCTTATTTCTTTCAATTTTCCTTTATTATTGGTCCCAATTAGTAATTTGGTAATTTTTTTTTTTAACATCTGGAAATATTAAAATTTCTTACCATATAACTTTGTATGGAAAAAGAAGAAAACACTAACTCTGAAGAAATAAAATCAGAGAAACTTAATTTAAATGAAGAGAAAAAAGAAGAGAATAATTTAAGTAAAAAAAATGAAAATGAAAATTTAGAAGAAAATATTGAAAAAACGCCTGAAGAAAAAATTTTAGAATTAGAGGATAAACTTGCAAGAACATTTGCTGAAATGGAAAATCAAAGGCGAAGGTTTGAAAAAGAAAAAGAGGAAGCTTATGAATATGGTGGAGTTGCATTTGCTAGAGAGGCTCTCAATTTAATCGATAACCTTGAAAGATCGAAAGATATACTTAAAAATGATGAAGCTTTAAAAAATACAGACTCATTAAATAAAACTTTGGATCACTTAGAAATTATTTACAATGATTTAATTTCAATATTCTCAAAAAATAACATCAAGCCAATTGAGAGTTTAAATAAAAGACTAGATCCAAATTTTCACCAAGCTATGATGGAAATAGAGGATGATCAAAAGGAACCTGGCACCATAATAAAGGAAATACAAAAAGGATTTACAATAAAAGATAGATTATTGAGACCATCTCTAGTGGGTGTTTCAAAAAAATCCCAAAAAAATGATGAAAAAAACACTGAAAATCAGGAAAAAAAACCAAAATAAATAATTTTTTAACCAACTTGTAGAATGAAATTTAAACCCTATATGAACTTAAATAAACAAAGATATGAGTAAAATAATTGGAATAGATTTAGGAACAACTAACTCTTGCGTGGCTATAATGGAAGGTAGTCAAGCAAAAGTGTTGGAGAACGCTGAAGGTGCAAGAACAACTCCTTCTGTTGTTGCTTTTACAGATGAAAAAGAAAAATTAATTGGGCAACCTGCTAAGAGACAGGCTGTAACAAATCCAGAAAATACAATTTTTGCTGTTAAAAGATTAATCGGTAGAAATTTTGATGACCCAACGGTTAAAAAAGATATAGAGGCAGCTCCTTTTAAGATTGTAAATTCTGAAAAAGGCGATGCATGGATTGAATCTAAAGGAGAAAAATATTCACCTTCACAAATTTCAGCCTTTATTCTACAAAAGATGAAAGAAACAGCTGAAAAATATTTAGGTCAAGCTGTTACAAAAGCTGTAATTACAGTTCCAGCTTATTTTAATGATGCACAAAGACAGGCAACAAAAGATGCTGGTAAAATTGCTGGTTTGGAAGTTTTAAGAATTATAAATGAGCCGACTGCAGCATCATTGGCTTATGGATTAGATAAAAAACAAAATAAAAAAATTGCTGTATATGATTTGGGTGGAGGTACATTTGATGTTTCAATCCTTGAATTAGGAGATGGAGTTTTTGAGGTTAAATCGACTAATGGGGATACCTTTTTAGGTGGAGAAGACTTCGACAATGCAGTCGTAGAATACTTAATTAATGAATTTAAAAAGGACAGTGGTATAGATTTAAAATCTGACAAATTAGCTTTACAAAGGTTAAAAGAGGCAGCTGAAAAAGCAAAAATTGAATTATCTGCTGCAGAGCAAACTGATATTAATTTGCCATTTATAACCGCAGACAAAACTGGACCTAAACATATCAATTTAAAAATGACTAGAGCCAAACTTGAAGCGCTAGTTGAAGATTTGATTTTAAGAACAATTCCTCCTTGCAAAACAGCTTTAAAAGATGCTGGTATTTCAGCAAGTGATATAGATGAAATTGTTTTAGTTGGTGGTATGACACGGATGCCAAAAGTTATAAGCGAAGTTAAGAACTTCTTTGGCAAAGAACCAAATAAAAGTGTTAACCCTGATGAAGTGGTTGCAATGGGTGCAGCTATACAGGCAGGAGTGCTACAGGGTGATGTAAAAGATGTACTTTTACTAGATGTTACGCCTTTATCTCTAGGTATCGAGACACTAGGTGGAGTGTCTACAAAATTAATTGAAAAAAATACAACTATTCCAACAAAAAAAAGCCAAGTATTTTCAACTGCTGAAGATAATCAACCAGCTGTTTCAATAAGAGTTCTTCAGGGTGAAAGGGAGATGGCAACAGATAATAAATTATTAGGAAACTTTGAATTAATTGGAATTGCTCCAGCACCTAGAGGTGTACCACAAATAGAGGTTACGTTTGATATTGATGCAAATGGAATAGTTAATGTTTCTGCTAAAGATAAAGGAACTGGAAAAGAACAAAAAATTCAAATCCAAGCTTCAGGAGGCTTAAGCGATGAAGAGATTGAAAAAATGGTGAAAGATGCTGAAGCAAATAAAGAAGCTGATAAAAAAAAGAGGGAGTCGGTTGATGTGAGGAATCAAGCAGATACTTTAATTCACTCAACAGAAAAAAATCTTAAAGAACATGGCTCTAAAATTTCAGATGCCGAAAAAAAATCAATAGAAGATGGTTCTAATGCCTTGAAAGATGCTTTAAAAGGTGAAGATATTGAGGACATTAAGAAAAAAACTGAGACATTAGTTCAAGCTTCTATGAAACTTGGAGAAGCTATTTATAAATCACAACAAACAGCAAAACCAGATTCTAGTAAGGATATTGGTAAAGATGAAAAGGATAAAAAAGACGATAATGTTGTTGATGCGGATTTTGAGGAAGTAAAAGACGAGAATAAAGAAAAAAGCGCTTAATTGACATCTATTTGTCCAGGGAAACATGGCTAAGAGAGATTATTATGATGTCTTGGGTGTAAATAAGAGCGCTAGCCCAGAAGAGCTTAAATCAGCCTATAGAAAATTAGCAGTAAAATATCATCCAGATAAAAATCCTGGAGATAAAAATGCCGAGGATAAATTTAAAGAGGCTAGTGAAGCTTATGGTATTTTATCGGATAAATCAAAAAAAGAAAATTATGATAACTTTGGTCATGCTGCATTTGAAAATGGTGGTGGTGGCCAAGGAGGTTTTGGCGGGTTTGGAGGTTTTAGTGGAGCAGATTTCTCAGATATATTTGAAGATTTTTTTGGTGATTTTGGAGGGGGAGGAAGAAGTTCAAGAAGAAAAAGTTCCAATAACAGGGGCTCAGATTTAAGATACGATCTATCTATTTCTTTAGAAGAAGCATATTCAGGAAAAAAACAAAATATACAATTTTCAACTTCCGAAAAATGTAATACTTGTAAAGGTAGCGGTTCAAGACCAGGATCAAGTCCAAGTAGGTGTACATATTGTGGAGGAAACGGACGTGTACGTTCGAACCAAGGTTTTTTTACTGTTCAGCAAACATGTCCTCAATGTTCCGGAAATGGTGAAGAAATCACTGATCCATGTTCTGAGTGCAGTGGCCAAGGTAATAGACAAGCATCAAAAAAAATATCTGTAACTATTCCAAAAGGTGTTGATGATGGAACAAGAATTAGATTAGCCGGAAAAGGTGAGGCTGGTGTAAGAGGGGGGACTAATGGTGATTTATATTTATTTGTTAATGTAAAATCACATGAACTTTTTAAACGATCAGATGTAAATTTATTTTTTGAATTTCCTATTTCTATAGCTGATGCTGCCCTAGGAACTACTATCGAAATACCAACAATTGATGGGAAAAAAGCGAAGATAAAAATTCCTGAAGGGACACAAGATGGAAAACAATTTAGGCTAAAAGGTAAAGGAATGCCCTATATACGAAAAGGTGATTTTGGTGATTTATATGTTCAACTAAAAACTGAAGTGCCGGTATTTTTAAATAAAGAACAAAAAGCATTACTTGAAAAATTTAGAGAAATTGAAAACGAAAAATCAAATCCAAGTATCAAAAAATTTTTTCAAAAAGCCAAAAGTTTTTGGAATAGATAATGAATTTAGAAAATTTAATGTCAGCAATTTTTTTAATTGCTGTATTGATATTAGTATTGCCAGGTTTTTTGGAAACAAATTCAAAATTAAATAGATTTCTAAAAAACTTTTCGATTTGGTCAATAATTGTTTTAATCATCACTTTATTGGCATACTTAATCATATATTGAAAATTTAAATGATATTTTCTATACATAATGAATTTTAGGATTTGCAAAAATTTTTAAAATTAAGTTATAGTAATACTTAAAAAACTTAAATATGATCTTTAAATGTCATATCTTAATAAAGCTATAATTAAATTTAAAGGATTGTTCCCAACAAAATTGAAAACGAGCATAAAGAAATTTAGAAAATTTAATGGTTATAATAATCTAGATAAAAAAATGCTTGAATTTATCAATTTTAAAGATGGCTTTTATGTTGATTGTGGGGCTAATGATGGGGTAAATCAATCTACAACTTGGTATTTTGAAAATCAATTAAGTTGGAAAGGTATTTTAATAGAGCCTATTCCGTCAGTGTTTGACGAGTTAAAAAAAAACCGTAATAAAAATAATTATTTTCAAAATTGCGCACTAACAAACAAAAATTTTGAGAAAGATTATGTTGATTTTTATTACAACGAAAAAGACACCCTTACTGGTGCTATAAATAATAGAAATAATACCCTAAAAATAAATGTTATTGCTAAAACCTTTGATAAGATTATTGATGAAATTAATTATAAGGGTAAAATTGATTTTTTTTCTTTGGATGTTGAGGGGAATGAACTTGAAGTGTTAGATGGTATTGATTTTAACAAACACTATATAGATTATATGCTTATAGAAACTAATAATTTCAGTAAATTAGAAAATTTTTTTTCTAATCTGAATTATAAATTTTTAAAACGACTTTCAAATTATAAATTTCTTGATAAACCTGAATATGGTGACTACTTATTTAAAAGAACAAAATGAGAAAAATTAATTTAGCAATTACTGGCTGTTTGGGGCGTATGGGACAACAACTAATTAAATCTGCAAAAGTAGAAAAAAATTTTGAATTAAAGATTATAACTGAAAGCAAAAAGATAGATAAAAAAATCAGCGGTATTAGACCAAGTCTAAATACTAAAGCCGAATTTAAAAAAATAGACGTAATAATAGATTTTACAATTCCAAGATGTACTTTTGAGATTTTGAAAATTGCATCTAGATTAAAAAAAAGAGTTGTCATAGGAACAACTGGATTTACCAAAAAACAAGAGGAATTAATAAAAGTGTATTCAAAAAAAATTCCAATCTTAAAAGCAGGAAATATGAGTTTGGGTATCAATCTTTTAATGTATTTGACTGAAATAGCATCAGCATCTCTTGGAAAAAAATTTTTAAGTAAGATTCTCGAAGTACACCATAAACATAAAAAAGACTATCCTTCTGGAACAGCTTTGATGTTAGCGAGAGGCATTGCTCAAGGCAGAGGTGAGAATTTCTATAACTTATATGGAAAAAAATTCCTCAATAAAAAAAAATTCCCCTTTGGAAAAAAAGTAAATTTTAATTCTATAAGAAAAAGAGAAATAATCGGAGAACATGAAGTAATTTTTTCAAGTGGTAAAGAAATTATTACCTTAAATCATGAAGCTTTTGACAGAGCTCTATACGCAGAAGGGGCTCTATCAGCCGCTAAATGGTTAATGAAAAAAAAGCCTGGTCTTTATTCAATGCGAGATCTTATGAATTTTAAATAATGAATGAGATTGAGAGAGCAAAAATAATTCTTAGAATTTTAAATAAAACTTACCCAAAGATAACTGTCCCTTTGAAAAGCAGAAACGTTTTTACTTTGTTAATTTCTGTTTTGCTTTCTGCTCAATGCACAGATGTTAATGTTAACAATGTTACTAAGAATATTTATCCAAAATACCATAAACCTAAACATTTTGTGGAACTAGGAAGAAAAAAAATTGAAAAATTAATAAAAAAAATAGGTATTTTTCGAATAAAATCAAAAAGTATTTATAATCTTTCAAAAATATTAGTTAAAGAATACAATAGTAAAGTTCCAAAAACATTTGACGAATTAGAAAAACTTCCTGGCGTTGGTCATAAAACTGCGAGTGTTGTTATGTCCCAAGGGTTTGGTTACCCAGCGTTTCCTATAGATACTCATATTCATAGATTAGCTCAAAGATGGGGGCTGACTAATGGGAAAAATGTTATTCAAACTGAAAAAGATTTGAAAAGATTATTTCCTAAAAAACACTGGAACAAACTTCATCTTCAAATAATTTATTATGGAAGAGAGTATTGTAAAGCTAGAGAATGTTATGGAATTGCTTGTAAAATTTGCACTGCTTGCTATCCTGCTAGAAAAAAACCAATAAAAACAAAAAAAGCATAATATGAAAATTTTGGGTATAGGTAATGCAATAGTTGATGTTATTTGTAAAGTTGAAGATAATTTTATTTCTAATAACAACTTATCTAAGGGTAATATGAAACTAATTTTTGATGAAAGTGAGTTTAAGAAATTATTATCAGGTTTAGAAATTCAAAAAACAATTTCTGGTGGATCTGTAGCTAATTCAATAGTTGGGCTTTCTCAACTAAGTAATAATGTCGGCTTCATTGGGAAAATTTCTGATGACGATTTTGGAGAAAAATATGAGAATGGACTAAAAAACGAAAATGTAAGTTATTTTTATTCAAAAAAAAAAGAAATTTTACCTACAGGTACTTGTTTAATCCTAATAACGCCAGATTCTGAGAGAACCATGTGTACTTTTTTAGGAACTGCTGGAAAAATTAATGAAAATGATATCAATGAAGATGCCATAAAAAAAAGTGAAATGATTTTTTTAGAAGGATATCTTTGGGATGAAGGTGAACCAAAAAAAGCTTTCGATAAAGCTATAAAAAGTGCAAATAAGGTAGCAATGTCTTTATCTGACAAATTTTGTGTTGATAGGCATAAATCAAATTTTTTAGACTTAGTTAAAAATAAATTGAATATAACTTTTGCCAATGAGGAAGAAATTACATCTTTAATTGATGCAAAAAATTTTGAAGAAGTTATTTCTTTTGCTAAAGCAACAAAAAAACTTTTAGTAATAACTAGAGGAGCAAAAGGAGCAATGTCAATTGAATGTGATAAAATTTCTGAAATCGGAGTTGAAAAAAATTTAAAAATTGTTGATTTAACTGGTGCTGGTGATTTATTTGCAGCAGGTTATTTACATGGCAAATTAAATAATTTTTCAGAGCAAGACTGTTTGAAAAAGGGTACCGAAATGTCTTCAAAAATTATTCAACAAATTGGGGCTAGGCTATAAATTTCTTTCTTTTGAAACTTCCTTTTCCTTTTTTCGGTTTTATAATTCTTGGTTTAAATTTTCTGGTGTATAATTCTTTTGCAATTTTATTTTTTTTTTTCAATTTATCTTATAACCATTTTGTGTACTTATAATAAAATTTTCGTCTTTAAATCTTTGTTTAATTTTTTTCCTAAGTCTATAAATGTGAGTTTCTACCGTATGTGTCTCAAGTTCAGAATTATAACTCCATACTCTTTCTTGAAGTTGACTTACATTCACAGGTAACTTTGATTTACTTAAAAATAAAATCAAATTTACTTCTCTTTCAGTGAGAAAAAGTTTTTTACCTCCATTAGAAATTTCTTTTGAATTATAGTCTAAAAAGTATGATCCAATTTTAATTTCTGATTGCATCTGAAAATTTTTCTTTAAAAAAGAAGTGTTAATAAGTTGTAAAATTTTCCTAATTGTTAGAGGAAAATTATTGATAACTAATTCATTTTTAAAATTTGAAAAATTTTTACTAGAAATTATTAAATAATCATCTTTTTTATTTAATATTTGACTATTAATATCTTTTTTATCTGAAAAAATAATATTAAATTTATCTGAATACAATTCGGTTAAAATGTTGAATAAAGTTTGATTTTGGTAAATTATTAAAGTTTTAAGGTTCATATTGAACAGTTATGACAATTATTTTAAAAAATAAATATACACTTATTTATAAAGAGTTTGAATTCAAATGTTCAACCGGGTTTAATGGCATATCTTGGCAAAAAAAAGAAGGAGACAGAAAAACCCCAAAAGGCACTTTTTCACTAGGACCTTTGTATTATAGAAGTGACAGGTACATCAAACCTGAAACTAAATTAAAAATGATCAAAATTGAAAAAAAAATGGGATGGTGTGATGATCCGAACCATAAAAATTATAACCAACTAGTAAATGATACCAAGAAAATTAAATGTGAAAAACTATTTAGAAAAGATTCAAAATACGATTTTTTAATACCCATAAATTATAATATTCCAAGTGTAAAAAAAAATAAAGGAAGTGCTATTTTTATTCATTTAACAAGAGATTATAGGAAAACATTAGGATGTATTGCTCTTAAAAAAATTGATTTCTTAATCTTGATTAAACTAATTAATAATAAAACTAAAATAAAAATTACCTAAATTCTTTGACCAAATATTTTTGACCCTACTCTTAAGAAAGTTGAGCCATATTCAACAGCCTCAAGATAATCGTTCGACATTCCAAGACTCAATTCTTTTAAATTAAATTCTTTTGTAAGTTTTTGCATTTTAGAAAAATAAACTTTTGTATTCAAATCATTTGGAGGTAAACACATTAGACCAATTATGTTAAGTTTTAAATCTTTAGTACAAATTGAATAAAATTCTTTTAAATAATCTACAGATACACCAATCTTTTGTTCCTCATTCCCAATATTAACTTGGATAAAAATTTTAATCTTTTTTCTTTTATTTTCCTCTTGTTTTGCAATTTTTTGAGCTAACTTTAAGTTATCCAAAGAATGGAGGTAGTCGAATAAGGGTATTAAAAATTTTACTTTATTAGTCTGCAATTTTCCAATCATATGTAGTTTAATATTTTTATTTTCATTTTTAATTAAAGTCCATTTATCAATTGCCTCCTGGATTTTATTTTCGCCAAAATCTAAATGTCCATAATCAATTAATGGTTTAATGTCGCTTATTGAAAATGTTTTACTAATTGCAATAATTTTTGGTTTATGAATATCATTAGTTTTTTTCTTTAATAATTTTTGGATTAGAATTAAATTGTTAACTGTCTTATGCATAATAAAAATTTACAGAATATTTACCACTTTATAGATAATTTAAATATAAGAAATATTTTTGATTATAATAAAAATTTTTGCCTTATTTATAGGAATTATAAGTCTAAAATAAATAAAAAAAAATTAATAAAATACAAAAAAGCTTGTAAAAAACTTGGAGTAAAATTTATAATTTCTAATAATTTAAAACTTGCTTTTAAATTAAGGTTAGATGGAGCTTATATACCATCTTTCAATAAGGAACTAAATCATAGGAAATTTGGAAATTTTCAAAACTTCATTCTTATTGGTTCTGCACACTCAATTAGTGAGATTAGACACAAAGAAAAACAAAAAGTTGAACAAATTTTTCTTGCTCCCTTATTTAAAACTAAAAAATCAAATAAAACCCTAGATGTATTAAAATTTAACAATCTAACTAAATTTACAAAAAAACCTATTATTGCATTAGGGGGGATTAATAAAAGTAATATCAAAAAATTAAAGTTAATTAATATAGATGGTTTTGCTGGTATAAGATATTTTGAAAACAATAAAAATGTCAAAAAAACTTAAAGAAAAAATTCAAATCTTAATTAGAAAGTTTGAGTATAAAAAATTCCAAGAAGTCGTGAATGACTCAATGGTTATACTTAAAAAAAATGATAACGATTTTGTATGGAACCTAGTTGGACTTAGTTTTCAGAAACTTTCCAATGTAGAAAGGTCAATTGATTGTTTCGAAAATGCAATTAATATAAATTCTAAAAATTTTTCTGCTTTTAATAATTTAGGTCTTTCTTATAAATATTTAAAAGATTATAATAAAGCTGAGGAATATCTAATTAAATCTATAGAAATTAATCCAAAAAATATAAATGCACTTGTAAATTTAGGAAATATCAAAAATGATACTTATTTTCTACAAGAAGCTATTGACTATTATAATAGAGCTTTAAAACTAGATAGAAATCTACCCATAGTACACCTAAATATTTCTAATGTTTATCGTTCGATAAATAAAATAGATCTTGCAAAAAAACATCTTAATGAGGCAACAACAATAGATAATAAATTCACAATTGCAGATCAAAAAATGACTTCTTTGGAAAAATATCAAGAAAATAATCCTCATATTATGAAAATGATAAATAAATTAGAAAAGCTAAATTTAGATAACAATCAAAAAATTTATTTATATTTTGGATTAAATAAAGTTTACAGGGATTTAAATAATTATGAAAAATCCTTATATTACTTAAAAATTTCTAATCAAGAACAGAGGAAATTAATTAATTATAACATTCAAACACATAAATCTTTATCAGAAAAAATTAAATCTTATTTTTCAAAAATTAAGTATGAAAAATTTGTTCAGAAAGGAAAAGGTAAAGGTTATATTTTTGTATTAGGTATGCCCAGGTCTGGGACCACTTTAGTCGAAAAAATAATTTCGACTCATTCAAAAGTTTCGTCAATAAGTGAGTCAAATTTTATTCCTGAAAAAATATATAAAGAAATAAAAAGAAGTTACAAAGACTTCGAAAAGTTTTTAAAGTTAGATTTTGATTTTTTATATAAAAATTTTATAAAATGTTTTAATACTGACAACAAAGTTATACTAGATAAGACTTTGACAAATTTTTGGTATTTAGGTTTTATTAAAATTTTTTTTCCAGAAGCAAAAATAGTTCATGTTATAAGAAATCCAAAAGATAATTGCTTATCAATTTATGAAAATTTATTCGACGCTCCTCAAGGCTGGAATTCAGACATAAATGAACTGGCTGAGTATTACATTTTATATAAAGATCTTATGGAATTTTGGTGTCGATATTTCAAAAATTCTTTTATCAATATTAAATATGAAGATTTAATATCGAGTCCAGAAATAAAGATAAAAGAACTTATAAAATCTTGTGATTTGAATTGGGAAAAAGAATGCTTAGAATTTTATAAAAGTGATAGTCCAATTAAAACTGTGAGCTTTAACCAAGCCAATAAACCAATATATAAAACATCTTTAAAAAAATATGAAATATATAAGAATGATTTAAATGATCTTTTTTCTAATTTAAATTAATTCAATTTTTTAATCTCAAATTTATTTAGTAGAGGACGATAATGTTCCAAGTAACTTAAATCATGTTTTAAAATTTGATTCCTTACTTGTAAGTTACTTCGTGTTTTTATTATTTTTTTTTCATTATTTTTCTTACCTATAAAATCCAAATCATCTCTCGAATCAATATCCAAAAAGTCAAATAGGTCTTTTGATATCTTTTTTGGATTTTCAGAGAAATCTTCTAATTCAATTATTTTAATTTTAATTTTTTTATCATTTGTTAATTTTTTAATTTTTTTTTCATATAAATTCATCATCTTGATTATTTTATTTGTTGAATGTGTCCAAAGTAAATTTGGTAAAAAAACCTTTAATATTCCCAAAAAATTTGCTTGTTTATTCCTTTTACAATAAACAAATTTAGCTTTAGGGAAAATTTTTTGGATTAATTCAATGTATAAAAAGTTTTCTAAGGATTTATCAGTAAAACACTTATTTGAATTATCAATACCTAATTGACTGTATTGATTTAATATCAAAATTTTTAATTTTTCAAAATCTTTTTTTTTAAATTTAAAATCAGTTATCAAATTTTTTGCATTATAATTAAAGATAATCTTTTCAGAAAAAAAAACTTTACTTAGTACTTCAGTTTCACCTCCTGGCATAATATTTGGAGCTGATGAAATTATGTACTCAATAAGGGTTGTGCCTGATCTTGGTAAGCCCATTATAAAAATAGGTTTTAATTCACAGTTAATTTGTAAATTATCATTTTTTATTTTTGAAATAAATTTAGGTAATAAATTTGTAAAATAATTAAATTCCTCCCTTCCTGCTTTATCTTTTATATTTGAGTATTTGCTATGTGCTTCTAAAAGATTATCCAGCTCTGCACTATAATTTTTATTCTTTTTAAAATTTTCAGCAATTATTAATTTTGAATAAATATAATTTAAATTATTGTCACTTGGTTGAGTAGCGAATTCTTCAACTTTTTGTACCAAATCAGGAGTTAAATATTTATCATTAATTTTAATAATTTCATACCATGCTCTAAAATTAGTAGGCTCATAATTGATAACCTCTATTAGATATTTTTCACCCAAATTTAATTCACCTAACTCAAGATAAATATTTGCAAGATTAAACAAAGTCACCGTGTTTTTTTTATCTAGGACTAGTGCTTCCTTAAATAACTTAATCGACTCATCGTAACGATTTATTCTGTGGTAGATTTCAGCCAGAAAATTCAGATTTAAATGATCGGGTTTTTTTAATTTGATCGATTTTTTAATGCAATTTATAGCAGAATTATAATTATGAACTCTAAAAAATGAATGTCCTAAATACCAGAATATTAAAAAATGATTTCTTTTGTTCTTTAATACCTCTAAAATTTGTATAGATTTAAAATAATTTTGATTTTTGAAATTAAATAAAGCTTTGTCTATTTCTGATTTAAGTTGCTCATCACTAATCGTCATTACAATATTTTATACCTATTAATTGCAATGAGCAAAAAAAAACGGCCCTTAAAAAAGGGCCGTTTAAATAATTTAATTACTTTAAATTAGAATGCTAATGACAAACTAATTTCTGTAATTTCATCGTTAGAAGATGCAGTACCGCCTACGTTATCCATACTGTTGTTTTGTATAGCTAAAGTAGCTCCACCCATTGTGTATGAGATTGCAATACCAGTTGCTTCTTGCTCAATATCTGGACCAGCACCCGCTTTCTTGAAAGTAGTGTTGTGTTCATTATAAGAAACAGACAAGTTTTCATTTACAGCCATTGCTATACCGTAAGCTTCAACTTCTCTTCCACCATCATTAGCGTTTGTAGCAGATCTAGCGTTGCTAGAGTCTGATAAAGTTACACCAGCTGTGATAGATCCCATCGTATAGTTAGCATAACCAACTACAGAAGAGCCATCATCATTTCCTGAACCAGCAACAGTGTCATCGTACTCACTTTCACCAGCACCAAAACCGAAAGCTAAACCTTCGATTAATTCACTGTTTTGAATGTTAAAGTTAACGTTTGAACCGTTCGCCATTGATGTGTTGTCTCCACCAGAAGCACCATCACCGTTATCTGCTGAAGTTAATGCAGGTGCATACTCTACTGAAAGACTAAATCCACCAAATGTATTTGCATAACCTAGTACACCACCTGATCCACCTGTGTGAGTCAACTGAGCTGATGAGTTGTTAGTGTTGTGCCATGATTCTTCCCAAGCAGTCGGTGATTTATCATCGATCACGCTTACGCCGTATGTACCTACGCCTTGGTCAAAACCAAATGTACCCATGTCACCCATATCTAATGAGATTTCATGTGATAGATAACCTGCTGGATTGTTGTCGTTTATGACTGCAAAAAACGCTGCAGTTCCTACTCCGTCAACATCACCAGAACCACTTAATGTGATAGCTGATTTACTTCCAAAAGGGTTAGCTGCTTGCTCTTTGTCGTCTGACTTGAAAGTAAGTTCCCAAGTACCAGATGCTGACAATTCGCCTGCTTGCGCAGATGCAGCGACTAGTGAACCAGCTAATGCTGATACACCAATTTTTGTTAGTTTTTTCATAATTACTCCTTTTCTTTAATTAATTAATTAATTATGAGAGGCTTTTTTATCAATTTATTATGAAATTAATCGATATATACATTGATTTTTCCAATTTTAAGTAATATTGTTGCAAAAATACCACATATTTGAAATATATTGAATTATTATTATTAACAATTAATGATTGTTAAAATCCTATGAATATAAAGCATTTTAACCTATTTTTCCAGAAATTAACCTTACTAAGTGCTATTTTTTTATTGATTGCTCAATGTGGTTTATACAAAAAAACAGATGCAAGAAAAGTTCCTGTTAATGCGAAAGAGAGAGCTAAAAAAAACATGGAGGAAGGAAAAAAAATTAAGTTCGGTCAATTTGGTGGAAAGGGATCTGGAAAATTTGAATTTGCAACATCAAATGAAATGTGGAGAGCTACAGTTGATATACTTGATTTTATGCCACTTTCAAATGTGGATTATGGTGGAGGAGTAATAATTACTGATTGGTATAATGAAAATAGTCCAGACAATGAATCTATTAAGATTATGGTTCAATTTTTGTCAAATGAAATTAGAGCTGATGGCTTAAAAGTAATTGTATACAATAAAAGATGTAAAGCAGATAATCTTAACAATTGTTCAACTTCAGTGAATGATAATGACACTATCGGTCAAGAATTAAAATTAGCTATCTTGCGTAAAGCTGCTGAATTAAAATTAATTCAAACTGAAAAAGAAGTCGAAAAAAATAGAAAAAAAATTGGTCCTGATGATCCTTATCAGCCAGGTGGTAATTAAAAGGAAATCCAAAATTTTCTGTTAAAATAGAATTTTTATAATAAATTTGAGATTTATGGATAGATATAATTTTAATACAATTGAAAAAAAGTGGCAAAAGTTTTGGGATGAAAATCAGACATACAAAACATCAATTGATAAAAAAAAGAAGAAGTTTTATGTCCTTGAAATGTTTCCTTACCCATCTGGAAAAATACACATGGGACATGTAAGAAATTATACGATTGGAGATGTGTTAGCACGTTATAAAATGATGCTCGGCTATAACGTGTTACATCCTATGGGATGGGATGCTTTTGGGATGCCTGCAGAAAATGCTGCCAGAGAAAATAATCTAGACCCAAAAGATTGGACAAATAAAAATATCTCTATTATGAAAACACAACTCAAAAAGCTTGGTTTATCAATTGATTGGGATAGAGAGATTTCAACTTGTTCAAAGGAATATTATAAACATCAACAACTTTTTTTTCTTGAACTGTATGAAAAAGGTCTAGTTTATAGAAAAGAAAATTATGTAAATTTTGACCCTGTTGATAAAACCGTTTTGGCAAATGAACAAGTGATTGATGGCAAGGGATGGAGGTCAGGAGCAATTGTTGAAAGAAAAAAATTAAACCAATGGTTTTTTAATATTTCAAAATTTTCGGAAGAACTTCTTGAAGGCTTAAACTATCTAAAAGAATGGCCAAATAAAGTAAAAATAATGCAAAAAAATTGGATTGGTAAATCATTTGGTTGTGAAATAAAATTTAAAACTGAAGGTGAATTACCTGTCAAAGAAATAAAATGTTTTACAACAAGACCAGATACTTTATTTGGATTTTCATTTCTGGCTCTTTCAGTAGATCATGAAATATCAAAATATTTTTTAGAAGATAAAAAGTTTAGAGAATTTAAAAAAGAATGTTCAAAAACTGGTACAACTGAAGAAGCAATTGCAATAGGTGAGAAGATCGGATTTAAGACAAATCTAATGGCCATAAATCCTTTAGATCCTAAACAAAAAGTTCCAGTTTTCTTCGCTAATTTTGTTTTAATGGATTATGGGTTTGGTGCTGTTTTTGGATGTCCTGCTCATGATCAAAGAGATTTTGATTTTGCAAAAAAATATAATCTAGAAATTAAAACAGTAGTTAGACCAGATGATAAAGGGGATGATTTTAAAGTTGATAAAGAGGCTTACTCTGGACCCGGTTTGATAATAAATTCAGAATTTTTAAACGGGTTAAAAGTTCCAGAAAAATCAGTTATAAAAACAATTGAGATTTTAGAAAACAAAAAATTAGGAAATAAAAAAATTAATTTTCGCTTAAAAGATTGGGGTGTTTCAAGGCAAAGATACTGGGGATGCCCAATTCCGATAGCCTATGATGAAAATGGTAACCCAACCACTATACCAATAGAAGACTTACCTGTTGCACTTCCATCAAATGTTAATCTTGATACCAAAGGTAATCCATTAGATTTTGCAGATGAATGGAAAAATATTTTAATTAAAGGAAAAAAATTTGTAAGAGAAACAGATACTCTAGATACTTTTGTATGCTCTTCGTGGTATTATCTTAGATTTTGCTCACCAAAAGAGAATGATTATGGTTTCAAAAAAGAGGACATTGATTATTGGATGCCTGTTGATCAATACATTGGAGGAGTAGAACATGCGATTTTGCATTTACTTTATTCACGTTTTTTTATGAGAGCTTTGAAATATCAGAATAGTGATTTTAAGTTTGATGAGCCATTTAAGGGATTGTTTACTCAAGGGATGGTTTGTCATGAAACCTATAAAGATGAAAGTAATAATTGGCTTAATCCTGATGAAGTATATTCAAAAGATGGAAAAAGTTTTTTTAAAATTTCAGATAATAAAAAAGTTAAAGTTGGTCCAACAGAATCCATGTCAAAATCAAAAAAAAACACAATTGATCCTGAAGAAATGATTGAAAATTATGGAGCGGACGCTGTGAGATTATTTATAGTCTCAGATAGTCCTCCAGAAAAAGATGTTCAATGGTCCACCGAAGGAATGGAGGGGTCATATAAATTTATTCAAAAACTATGGGGGCTACATAAAAAAATATTAGATAAAATTAATATTGATGAAAAAGGTATAAATGATCAACTAATTTCAAAATATACTAATTCTTTAATCCAAAAAATTACAAATAATTTAGAAAATTTTAGATATAATGTAATTGTTGCAAACTTTTATGAAATGTATAATTTTATGAGTAAAGAGCTTGTCAATCCAACGAAAAAAAAGACTCTTTTGGAAAATTATTTTATAATTTTAAAATTAATGAGTCCTTTTCTACCTCATTTTACCTCAGAATGTTTTAACGATTTGTTAAGTTATAAAAGCAATGACAATTCTTGGCCAAAAATTAATAATCAAATGTTAGAAGATGAAAAAATTAATATCGTGGTCCAAATTAATGGAAAAAAAAGAGAAATGATAAATGTGGAAAGAAACATAAATGAAAAAGAATTATTGAAGATTTTAAAAAGTAATGAAAGAATAAAGAAATTTATGGGTGAGAAAGAAATTAAAAAGAAAATTTTTGTACCAAATAGAATTATTAATCTAATAATCAAATGAAAATTACAAAAATTTTTCTATTAATAATATTTTTTTTTCAAGCTTCTTGTGGTTATAAAATTGCAAATAATATAGAAAATTATAAATTTTTCATATCAGATTACGAATTAAATGGAGAAAGGAAAATAAATAATTTATTGGAAAATAATTTTAAAAGGTTTCAACAAAAACAAAGTTTACCAAAAACTTATAAATTAATTACGAACAGCAAAATAATAAAAACAACTACATCTAAAGATGCGACTGGAAATGATTTAACTTATAGAATTGAAATTTTTATAGATATTGATGTTGTAAAAGTTGATAATTCTAAAAATCAAATTTCGTTTAGTGAAAAAACTGATTATAATGCTGCTCAAAGTAAATTTGAATTAAAACAATACGAGGAAATATTAATTCGAGACTTAGTAAACCAAGTAATTTTTAAAATAAACAATTATTTAAGCGCCGTCCAGTGATTGTAAAATCTTTTGAGTTGAAAAAAATAGATATAAAAAAATTTAATATTTTTTTGTTATATGGAGAAAATCAGGGGCTTAAAAAGGAGCTTATTGAGGATAATTTTAAGAAAGTATTAACAAATAATGTCTATAATTTTGCCGAAAATCAAGTAATCCAAAATCAAAACAATTTCTTTGATGAAATCTTCAATAAATCTTTATTTGAAAATGAAAAACTTATTATAGTTTCAGGTGTAACAAATAAAATCACCAAAATAATAGAGGAATTAATTGAAAAAAAAATCCAAGATATTTATTTAATTTTAGTTTCAGATAAATTAGAAAAAAAATCAAAATTAAGATCATTGTTTGAAAAGAAAAAAGAATTTGTTTGTATTCCATTTTATGCTGATAATTATCAATCCTTAAACAAAATTTTAATAAATTTTTTTAGAAAAGTTGAAATTCAAGTTTCTCAAGAAATAATTAATCTATTAATTAATCGAGCAAATGGCGATAGACAAAACCTTAAAAATGAGATTGATAAAATTGAAAACTTTTTAATTGGTAGAAAAAAAATTAATTTAGAAGAAATTATGAAGCTTACAAACATGAGTAATAATAATAGCTATTCTGAATTAGTTGATAATTGTCTAGCCAAAAATGAGAAAAAAATAATAAATATGGTTAATGAAAATATTTTTTCATATGAAGATACAATAATTATTATAAGAACATTCTTAACTAAAGCAAAAAGACTATTAGAAATTAATAATGAGACAAAATTTAAAAGTAACTTAGATGAGGTTATTAAATCTATTAAACCTCCTATTTTTTGGAAAGATATTGAATTAGTTAAACAACAAATAAAAAACTATAACTCGGAGAAAACTGAAAAACTAATTAATACAATTAATGATACAGAGATTTTAATTAAAAAAAACAGCGTTAATTCAGTGAAAATATTGTTAGATTTTATTCTAGGTCAAAGCAAAAAAATTAGTAATTAGATTTGATAATATCTATAATTTTATTTAACTGTTCATGATCATGATAAGAAAAAGTAATTGTACCTTTATTCTTTTTGTCGCTTTTAATTGAAACATTTAAACCAGTCTTTTCAGAAATTGAGTACTCCAAATTTTTAATATTAGGATCTTTAAAATTATTGCCTTTAAATGGTTTCTTCTTAAAGATTTTAACAAAATTTTCAGCTTGCCTGACAGACAATTTTTTTTCTATAATTTTATTTGCGACAAAAATTGCATTATCTAAACCAACTATGATTTTAGCATGTCCAAATGATAATTTTTTTTCTTCAATTAATTTTAGTACCTCAAAGGGTAAATTTAATAATCTTAAGCAATTTGTTATATAGCTCCTACTTTTACCAATAAATTTAGAAACTTTTTCTTGATCATATGAAAATTCATCTATTAATCTTTTATAACCCTGAGCTTCTTCCAATGGGTTAAGATCTTGTCTCTGAACATTTTCAACAATTGCAAATTCTAACGATTTCAAATCATCCACATCTGTCACTACAACTGGAATATCATGAAGACCGGCTTTCCTAGCGGCTTGCCATCTTCTTTCACCAGCAATTATTTCATATTTTAAATTACCTGAATTTGACTTTCTAACAATAATTGGTTGGATAACACCCCTCTCTTTTATTGATTGAGTTAAATCTTTTAAATTATCTTCATCAAAATCTTTTCTTGGTTGATATGGATTTGGAACAATATCACTTAAAGATAATTTATTTGTACTTGAGAAAACTTTACTTTCTCCAATCAATGATGAAAGACCTCTTCCTAATCCTTTTTTTATGCTATTCATTAAGCTGCACTCCCTATTTTGTTTTCTTGATTGATAAATTCATTCGTAAAATTATAATAAGACTTGCTACCAGGACAATTTTTATCATATACCAAAACCGGCACTCCATGAGACGGTGCTTCTGATAACCTTACATTACGTGGTATGACAGTTTGATAAACTTTGTTTTTAAAATAATTCCTCGCCTCACTCTCTACTTGAGAAGATAGCTTGTTTCTTCTATCATACATTGTCAAAAGTATGCCTTGAATATTTAATTTCGGGTTTAATCTAATTTTTATACGTTCTATCGTTTTCATTAGCTGTGTTAAACCTTCTAAAGCAAAAAACTCAGTTTGCAGGGGCACTAACAGCGAATTTGAAGCAACCAACGCCATCACAGTTAGGAGACTTAGAGATGGAGGACAGTCAATTAAGACATAATCATAAGATGCGCTAGAATCGTTTAAATAAGCGCTTAATTTTATGCTTAAAATGAATGCTCTATCATTATCACCTGCTGTTTCAACCTCTATTCCAGATAAATCAACATTTGAAGTTATCAAATCTAAATTTTGGAATTTTGTTTTCCTAATGACATCTGAAATTTCTTTAGCTCCATTAAGAATTCCATAAATAGTTTGCTCTGAACTTTCCATATTTGATATTCCCAATCCTGTTGTTGCATTTCCTTGAGGATCAAGATCAATTATTAAAATTTTCTTACCAAGTTGAGATAAAGCCGAGGCTAAGTTTATAACAGTTGTGGTTTTGCCCACTCCACCTTTTTGATTAATGATTGAAATAATTTTCATATCAATTTTTTTTTTATTTCTTTTATATTGAGTAAAAATGCATCTTCATTAGTTATACTTTTTTTTTCCTCATAATCTAATTCCCATTTCTTTAACGTATCCTGAAGAGTTTTTCTTCCACTACTTCCCATGAATAGAATTAAATTTTTGTATTTTTTGAAATTATTGTTCACTAATTCAAGAATTGTCGGCATCGGCTTAAACGCTCTAGACATTATTGTGCCTGTTCTTAAGTTTTTAACTTTAAATAAATCTTTCTGAATAATTTCAGTGTTTAATCTTAACTTTTTAGAAGCTTCTTTAAGAAACGCACATTTATGATAACTTTTCTCATAGAGATTTATTTTCATTCTTTTTTTGAAACTTTTCATTAAAATTGCTATCACTAAACCCGGCATTCCACCACCAGTTCCTAAATCAGAGGTTGTACTTTCATTTAAATCAACAAAATCAATAATTTGTGCTGAATCTATAATATGACGGTATCTTATAGCTTCTTTTTCATATATTTTTCGACTAATTAAATTAATTTTTTTATTTTTTTCTGATATCATTGATGCTAAGACTTCAAGTTCGTTACACGTTTCACGTGAAACATTAAATTTAGATATATTTGAGTAAAAATTTGTAAAAACTTGATCCATTAAGCTATATGCTTAATAAACCTTCTTTTGACATGTGACAACAAAATATATACAGCAGCAGGTGTAATTCCATCAATTCTTAGTGCTTGACCCATAGTTTTAGGCCTTATTTCCTTAAATTTAGCTCTAACCTCGTTTGATAACCCTGAAAATTGGTCATAGTCAATATTTTCTGGTATTGAGAGATTCTCATCTCGTTTAAAAGCTAAAATATCAGCTTTTTGCTTTTTTAAATATCCTCTATAATGAGAGTTAATTTCAATCTGCTCATCAATATCATTACCGTAATCTAAAATTTCAGGCCAAATACACCTTATTTTTTTCATATCTACGTCTTTTTGCGATAAAATTTCTTCTGCTGACCTTAAAATACCATCTTTTGAGATTTTTATTCCAAATTTCCCTGCTTTGGAAGGGGTTATATTCAAACTAGACATTTGTAGGGATATTTCGCTCAATTTTGCAAATTTGTCCTGAAATATCTCTTTTCTAATGGAAGATATTAGTCCAATATCTATTCCTTTTCTGGTAAGCCTTAAATCTGCATTGTCAGATCTAAGACTTAATCTATACTCAGCACGTGAAGTAAACATTCTGTAAGGCTCAGCAACACCTTTTGTTACTAAATCATCTATCATTACGCCAATGTAGGCTTCTGATCTATCTAAAATAAAGGGCTCCATATTTTTCATAGAAAGCGCAGCATTAATGCCAGCTATAAGACCTTGAGCTGCAGCTTCTTCATATCCTGTAGTTCCATTAATTTGGCCTGCAAGGTATAAATTCTTTATTTTTTTTGTCTCTAATGTTAAAAAAAGTTCTCGAGGGTCAATATAGTCGTATTCTATAGCATATCCAGGTCGTATAACTTTTACATTTTCTAAACCATTGATATTATTAAGTATTTCATTTTGAACAACCTGAGGTAGAGATGTGGATATGCCATTTGGATAAATTGTATGATCATTAAGGCCCTCTGGCTCTAAAAATATCTGATGTCTAGTCTTATCAGCAAATTTTACTATCTTATCTTCTATAGAAGGACAATATCTTGGACCAACACCTTGTATGTTGCCAGAGTACATTGCACTTTTAGATAAATTCTTTTTAATTATCTTATGAACCTTCTGATTGGTATAGGTCATAGAGCAAGATACTTGTTTATTAAGATTTTTTTTTGTTAAGAAAGAAAAAAAATAAGGATCATCATCTGCAAATTGTTTTTCCAATTTTTTAAAATTAATAGTTCTAGCATCTAATCTTGGTGGTGTCCCTGTTTTTAATCTACCAATTTTAAAATTATATTTCTCTAACTGTTCACTTAAGCCTGTACTTGGTTTTTCATTAAATCGACCCGCAGGAGTTCTTTCATTGCCAATATGTATCAAACCGTTTAAAAATGTGCCTGTTGTAAGTATTAGCTTATTACAACTTACTTTTTTACCTTCTAATGTTAGAAATCCACTTATTTCATTATTATTAAAAATAAACTTAACTACAGGATCAGAAAAAATGCTTAAATTACAGTAGTTTACAAGTTTTTCTTGCATAAATTTACGATATAATGATCTATCGGATTGAGTTCTTGGTCCTCTTACTGCTGGACCTCTGCTTCTATTTAACAGTCTAAACTGAATTCCAGACTTATCAGCTACGTCACCCATAACCCCATCTAACGCATCAATTTCTCTTACTAAATGACCTTTTCCTAATCCACCAATAGCAGGATTACATGACATTTCTCCTATAGTATCTTTATTGTGAGTGAATAAGGCAGTGTTAATTCCAATTCGTGCAGATGCTGCTGCTGCTTCACAGCCTGCATGACCTCCACCGATTACTACTACATCAAAAAATAAATCTTTTTTCATGATGTAAATTTATATTCGATTAAAATATTTACAAGAATTGAGTTTTTTATCTTAAATAAGCGTTATTTATCATCGAAATCTGTTGAAAATGGCTAAAAATTAGGAAAATCGATATTATTTTCCGATACAAAAATCATTGAAAATACTACCTAATATCTCCTCTACATCAACTTTTCCGACTATCATGCCTAAATGTCTTGTTGCTAATCTCAAATCTTCTGCAGCCTTATCAAAATCTTTTTTATCATTTTTTTTCAAAAAATTTTTCAAATGATCTGAACTCTGTACCAAGTGTTGTCTGTGCCTCTCTCTAGTAATCAGAATATCTTCTTCAAATAAAAATTTATTTTTTAATTGATTTTTTATTTTTGAAATTAATACATCTATGTTTAAATTATCTTTCAAGGAAATTAAAACATGATTAAATTTGGAAATATCGATATCTAATTTTTTTTTTAAGAGATCTGATTTATTGACTACTAATATAGCATCATTTTTTAGCAAATCATTTAAAAAACCCCTTAAATGAACGGCTTTTGCATCAACTACTACTAACTTTAAGTCAGCATTTTCTGCCTTATTAAGTGATAATTTAATACCTTTTTTTTCAATTTCATCTTTTGAATCTCTTATGCCTGCTGTATCTGAAATAATGACAGGATAACCATCTATATTTAAATGAGTTTCAACAATATCTCTTGTGGTACCGGCAATCTCAGAAACTATAGCAACCTCTCTTTTTGATAGGTTATTTAACAGACTTGATTTACCAGCATTCGTTGGCCCTACAATTGCAATTTTAAAACCCTCACGAATTATTTCTCCAACCTTTTGATCATCTAAAATTTTATTAATCTCCTCTAAGACATCTAATGTGTCCACTTTTATTTTTTTTAAATTTTCTTCAGGTAGATCTTCTTCTGGGAAATCTATTTTGGCTTCAACAAATGATAAAAGTTTCAACAATTTTTCTCTAAGCTCATTAAATTTTTTTGAGGATTTTCCTCTCATAATTTTTATAGCTTGTAATCTTTGAATTTCTGTTTCTGCTGAAATTAAATCTGCTATACTTTCAGCTTTAAGCAAATTTATTTTTCCATTTTGGAAAGCAAGCTTTGTAAACTCACCTGGTTCAGCTAATCTACAATTTTTTACTTTTGAAATTTCGTTTTGCACAGCTAAAACTACAGCTTTACCTCCATGGATGTGAATTTCCGCCATATCTTCACCTGTGTAGCTCTGAGGGCCAGGAAACCAGATTATTATACCTTCATCAATTAGCTCAGAAGTGTTGATATTGTTTATTTTTCGAAGGGTAGCCATTCTCGGCTTAGGTATTTCCATGCCAGTAAGTGATTTAATTACATTAGAGGCATCTGAACCTGAGATTCTAACTATAGCGACTCCAGATACACCGGGACCCGTAGATAAAGCATAAATAGTCATTTAAATATTATAGCTTGAAATTGAAGCCTGTGTAAAACTGAATTTTATTTATTCAGGACATCCTTAAAAAGGATCGACAAGTCATTAGTGAAATTATCTGTATCAAATAACGTTGAGTTTAAAACTTTTTCCCTCAAAGATAATCTTAATTGGGAGAGTTTATCTTTATTTTGAAAAAATATAGATTTATTATAATAATCTTCATAATCGGTTGCTATAAATTCATCCATTCCTAAATTTCTGTTAATACTCTCTCCACATCTAGAATTAAAATTATAGCCACTTAAACTTAAAACTGGAACTCCCATTAAATAAGATTGAAATGATGTGGTCACACCAGTATATGGAAAAGTATCTAATGCTATATCTATTTTGTTGTAATCTTTCAGGAAAATATTGATGTCTGATTTTTTTAAGAAAATAATTTTATTTAAATCTACACCATTTTTTTTAAATTTACTTTTTAAATTTTCATATACTTCTTTGTTATATCCTTGAGAATTTTTTAAATATAATTGTGAATTTGAGTTATTTAAGATTCTAGACCAAACTTTTACGGTATCGTTGGAAATTTTTTTAAAACTATTAAATGAACCAAAACTAAAAATTTTACTAGTTTGATAAGGCAGCTCATTTACTTTTGGCAAATTTTCAGGCTTTGCCATAGCGTTCCATATATTAGGTAAATATATTATTTTTTCTTTATAAAGAGACTGTTCATTTTTTTTAATTAGATTTTTATCTGCAATAATATAATCCATGTTATCGATGCCTAATGAGTTATTATAACCACACCAGCCAATTTGTACTTTTGCTGATCTAGCAGCTAAAATATTCACTCTATTGCCATAAGTGAACCCATTTAAATCTATTAATATATCTAAATTAAGGGATCTAACTAAAGTAATTAATTCCTCATCTTTTGTATCAATAATATCAAACCACTCATCAAAGTTTTTTTTATAGAAACCTGTTATTTCTTCGTGGTGTCTATTAATTTCTAAGTTACTCAAAGCGACTAAATGAAATTCATCTTTATTTATTTTTGAAATAACATCTTTTAAAAAAAAATTAACCGAGTGTTGTCTAAAGTCTCCTGATAAAAAACCAATTTTAATCTTATCATTTTTAAAATCTTTTTTTTGGTATTCTTTAAATTTTGAATATTTGTTAAAAGTTTCTCCTAATTTACTGACCTCTATAAAATAATCTTTTTGTGTAATTCCAGATGGATAATTCATACAGGCTAAATATGTTAATCTTCCGCCGTCGATTGTTGAACTTGGATTTAGGCTTATTAGCTCTTTAAAAAATTTAACAGAGAGATCGAGATTTCCTAAAAAAAAGTGAACTCTTGCCAAACCTTCTACCACTTTAAGATCTTTCTCTTTTAATCTGTACTTATCGTTTAAATGTGGAAGTACATAACTCGCTACCTCGGCCTTTATACTAGAAAGTATTAAATTATAAAAAGCTTCTAAATTTGACTTGTCTTTTGAATAAATTTTCTCAAAAATAATTGTTGATTTTAAATAGTCATCTTTTTTTGAATTTGGGTTCAAAACTTTTGAACCTGCATAGCCCATTAATAAAAATTTTGGAAGATCGTCTAAACTGCCTAGCTTTTCTACAAATGACTCGAATTTTGAATAATTTTTTTGCTCGAATAATCTTTTGAGTTTAATTTTTTGATCTCTATTAAGATCAATAGTCATTTTAGGCAGGTTTGTTCATTGAGTTGAAAAATTCAGAATTGTTTTTTGTATTTTTCAATTTTGAACTAATAAATTCAATAGCGTCCATTGTGCCCATGGGAGCAATTATTCTTCTTAAAACATTCATTTTTTGAAGATCATTTTTGTCAAATAACAACTCTTCTCTTCTTGTGCCTGATTTTGTAATATCTATAGCGGGATAAATTCTCTTATCAGCAATCTTTCTATCTAAAACTGTTTCACTATTACCAGTTCCCTTAAATTCTTCAAAGATAACCTCATCCATTCTGCTACCTGTATCAATCAAAGCAGTAGAAATGATTGTTAAAGATCCTCCCTCTTCTATGTTTCTTGCAGCACCAAAAAACCTCTTTGGTCTCTGAAGTGCATTTGCATCGACACCACCTGTTAAAACCTTTCCAGAGCTAGGTATAACAGCATTATAAGCTCTACCCAGTCTTGTTATAGAGTCCAGCAAGATAACAACATCTTTCTTGTGCTCAGTTAATCTTTTAGCTTTTTCTATTACCATTTCTGCAACAGCCACATGTCGTTGAGCTGGTTCATCAAAAGTTGAACTTATAACTTCACCTTTTACTGTTCTTTGCATGTCGGTAACCTCTTCAGGTCTCTCATCTATCAACAAAACTATCAAATAACATTCAGGATAATTTTTTGCTATTGAATTTGCAATACTTTGTAAAATCATTGTTTTTCCTGCTTTTGGTGGTGAAATTATTATTGATCTTTGTCCTTTACCAATTGGACTTACTAAATCAATTAACCTTGGAGTGAGATCTGGTTTTTTCTCAGTCTTAACTATCTCTACTTCCATGACAAGTTGTTTGTCTGGGTAAAGAGGTGTTAAGTTATCAAATGCAATTTTATGTCTAGACTTATCAGGCTCTTCAAAGTTGATTTTACTTACTTGCAATAAAGCAAAATATCTTTCACCTTCTTTTGGTGCTCTGACTGGTCCTTCAACTGTGTCTCCAGTTCTTAAACCAAATTTTCTTATTTGACTAGGACTTACATAGATATCATCAGGTCCAGGAAGGTAGTTTGATTCCATTGCTCTTAAGAAACCAAATCCATCTTGCAACAATTGTAAAACTCCTGCACCAGTAATTTCCTCTTTTTCAGCAACTTTTTTTAAAATAGCAAAAAGAATTTCTTGCTTTCTTAAAGTGCTAGCATTTTCTATACCAAGTTCCTCTGCCTGGGTAATAAGTTGTTCAGATGATTTAAGTTTTAGTTCTTGAATGTTCATGATTTGAAATTATTAAGGACTTAATAATAAGATTAATATATATACTATTTAAAAATATTCAACCCTAGATAGGCTTTAAAACTACCACAAATACTATCAAAATTAACAATATAGTGGGAATTTCGTTAATATAACGATAAAATTTGTGTGAATGTTTGTTTAGATCATTACTAAATTGACCAAGAATTCTTCCAAGATAAAAATGATAAATTGTTAGTATAAACACAAACAATAATTTTAAAATCATCCAGGTTTGGCCTATTTGTTGAAAACCAATTTCATGTATTAATAATAATCCAAATAACCACGACAAAATCATAGCGGGGTTCATAATATAAAAAAATAATTTTTTTTCCATAATCTTGAAAATCTCCGATACTGATTTTTCTGAATTATTTTGTGCATGATAAACAAATATTCTTGGTAAATACAACAAACCAGCCATCCAGGAAATGACAGAAATTAAATGTAAAGCTTTAAAAATAAGATAAGTATTCATTTATCAAATATTTTCTTCTATTAATGATTTCAGCAAAACGATATGATCATCATTATCATTTAAACAAGGAACCATATCAAAGTTTAGTCCTCCTGAATTTATAAAACTTTCTTTACCTTGAATTAATATTTCCTCTAAAGTTTCAACACAATCAGAAGAAAAACCAGGACATATAGTTAAAACATTTTTTTTTCCTTCTTTTGGTAAACTTTCTAATGTTTTGTCAGTATAAGGTTGAAGCCATTCTTGGGGTCCAAATCTAGATTGAAATGTTGTTTTAATTTCAATAGTGTCAAACTTTTCTGAAATTAATCTTGTGGTTTTATGACAATAGCAATGGTATGGATCACCTTTATCAAAATATTTTTTTGGAATACCGTGATAAGATGCTATTATTAAATCTGGTTTCCAACTAATTTCTTTGATCTTTTTGTTTATAGAATTCACTAATGCATCTATGTACAGAGGATTAGATTCATAATGGGGAATTATTTTCAAAGAAGGTTGCCATCTCATTTTCATTAAAGTTCTGTAAACCTCATCGCACACTGTCGCTGTAGTAGCCGCTGCATATTGTGGATAAAGAGGCAAAATTACTAAGTTTTCGCAACCTTCCTCATGAAGTTTGGTAATTTTACTTTTTATGCTTGGATTTCCATATCTCATCGCAAAATCAATAATTAAATTTTCTGATGATATAAAGTTAGATAATTTTTCAGATTGTTTCTGTGTGTAGTGCAGTAACGGAGAGACATTTTCTTCCTTCATCCATATTTCTTTATAGGCTTTTGCTGTTTTTGAGGGCCTTAGGTTTAAAATAAAAATATTTAAAATTATTTGCCAAACAAAAGGATTAACTTCTATCACTCTTCTATCAGATAAAAATTCTTTAAGATATTTTCTTATATCAAACCAACTTGTAGAGTCTGGAGTTCCTAGATTAATAATTAACGCACCGGTTTTTCCAAATTTTATAGGTGGATGATTTAATTTTTCGTCCATTAATAGTCTTTCACAGTTTTTACTAAATAATCCATCATATCGGGGTTAGTTTCTGGTAATACACCATGTCCTAGATTAAATATATATGGGTGATCTTTAAAGATATCTAAATATTTTATTGCTTCCTTTTTTAAATTTTCTTTATCTGTTAATAAAACTTTGGGATTCATTCCGCCTTGAACTGGTATTTGGATTTCTTTTTCAATTTGAATAGGATTAACCTCATAATCTATACAAATGGCGTCTGGCTTAATGATATCACAATAACTTTTGTAATCTTTTATACCCCTTGGAAAACATATAACAGGAATATTTAAAGATTTTACAAATTCTACTAAAGAAATTGTCGGGTTATAAACATAATTAACTAAGTCTTTCGAAGGTAATAATCCAGCCCAACTGTCAAAAATTTGAATAACATTAGCACCATTATTAATTTGGTTTTTAATATGAACCTTTATAAATTTTTCTGTAATGTTAAGTATTTTTTTTAATTTTTTCTTGTCTTCAAAAAAATTATCTATGAGTTTAAGTTTAGGTGATTGCTTATTAACCATATAAACCAACAATGTCCACGGAGCTCCAACAAATCCTATAGTAGTTTTATTATCTGTTAATTGATTTTTACTTACCATCCTGATTGCTTTGTAAACTGGATTAACTTTCTTAGTAAAATCCTCTTCCTTTAAACTAGAAACTAAATTTAAATCTAGTTCTCCTAACAAAGGGCCAAAATTTTTTTTAAATTTTACTTCTTGATTAAGTCCATATGGAATCATTAAAATATCTGAGAAAATTATGGCTGCATCTAATTGAAATCTTTTCAAAGGTTGAAGTGTAATTTCACAAGATAATTCATGATTTAAACATAATTTAATAAAATCTGTATTTTTTTCCCTAATCTTTCTAAATTCAGGCAAATATCTTCCTGCTTGCCTCATTATCCAAATAGGATTTACATCCGTCTTATTATTAATTATTATTTCATCTATTGGTGTCATAATAATAAATTATAATATTTAATTGTTTTATTAGTATATTCTGTGAATAATGATGATTAAATCTTATAAACATTTTATAAACTTATAATTAACATTTAGACCATAAAAAATTCCTTAATATATAAGAAAAATTGAAGCTAATTAACAAAATTACAGAATTCCTTTACAATTTTATACATATATTTAAAAATGTTAATAAAAGCTCAGTTTTACAACATAAATTAAAGAATTTTAAATTAAGCAAATATAAATTAAATAATAAAAAATTATTAACACTTTATACATGAATGATACATATCAAATTTATTTAATTTCCGATTCTACTGGAGAAACTCTTGATAGGATTTTTACAGCTATTAAAGCTCAATTTAAAAATATCAATTATAAAATACACACTTATTCATTTACTAGAACTGAAAATCAAATTTTAAAAATTTTAGATAATGCTGAAAAGTATTCTAATTCAGTTATATTATACTCTATCGTTGATAGTAATTTAGCAAAACATTTAGCAAAAGCGAGCAATAATAAAAAAATTCCATGTTTTGGTGTTCTTGGTGATTTAATTTTAAGTTTTTCAAAATTATTAAATCAAAAAGCCTCGCATGAGCCTAGTGGCCAATATATTTTAAATGAAGAGTACTATAAAAGAATAGAAGCTATACAATTTACAATGAACCATGATGATGGAAATCTTGTCAAAGAAATCAACAGATCTGATATAATTTTATTAGGCGTTAGTAGGACAAGCAAAACACCTACTGCAATATATCTAGCCAACAAGGGTTTTAAGACCTCTAACATTCCTTTAATAAATGAAAAATCGATTCCTGAAATTTTAAGAGAAAACCCCAAAAGTTATTGCGTCGTAGGACTAAATACAGAACCAGAAACATTAGCTGATATAAGGAAAAACAGACTTAGCTCGCTTAAAGAAAATGTTAGTAGCTCTTATACAAATTTAGAAATGATAACAAAAGAATTAAATGATGCAAAAAACACATTTAGAAAATATAAATGGCCAATAATTGATGTTACTAGGAAATCTGTTGAAGAGACGGCTGCTTCAGTAATAAAAATTTACGAAATATATAAAAAGAATGATTAAACTTATATTAGCATCTAAGAGCAAAGTAAGAAAAGAGATACTGGACAAAAATAATATTCAAAATGTGGTGGAACCTTCGAATGTTGATGAAGAAAATATTAAAAACAGTTTAATTAAAGAAGAGGCCACACCTGAAATGATTTCAAAAAATTTAGCGGAAGTTAAAGCCAACAAAGTAAGTTTGAAAAATATGGATAAACTAGTGCTAGGGGCAGATAGTGTTATAGATTTAAATGGGGAATTAATATCTAAGCCTGAGAGCAGAATCGAGGCTTTGAAAATATTAAAAAAATTGAATGGGAAAAAACACAATCTAATTAGTTCTGTATGTATATCAAAAAATGGTTCTATGGTTTGGAACTTTAGTGACAAAGCATATTTGACAATGAAAAAACTAAGCGAAAATGACCTTAAAAAATACCTTTCAAAAATATCTGATGAAGCTTTATATGCTTATAATGTTTATCAAATTGAAGGAGAGGGCAGGAAACTGTTCTTAAAAATACAAGGAGATACAAATACCATAATGGGTCTTCCAATAAAAAAAATAAAAGAATATTTAAACAATTATAAATGAAAAAATACTTAGTAGTTGGGAATCCAATAAAGCATTCGCAGTCACCTTTACTTCATAATTTTTGGTTAAAAAAAAATAATATTAATGCAATTTATGATAAAGAAGAATATCAGTCTTCGGATTTAGAGAGCTTAATATTCAAAGTTAGAGAAGATAAAATAAATGGTATAAATGTAACAGTCCCATTCAAGGAAAAAATAATTCCTTTCCTAGATAAATTAAGCCCCGAAGCCGAAATTACCCAATCTGTAAATACGATACATTTACATAAAAAATCTGTTGTCGGTTATAACACAGATATATACGGCTTTGAAACCGCTATTAAGGATATTAAATTTAACATTGAAAATAAAAAAATTTTAATCTTAGGGGCAGGGGGAGTAGTGCCTTCAATAATCTTTTCTTTAAATAAGATGAAAGCTTTAAAAATAATGATTAGTAATAGGACTAAAAATAAAGCTGAAAGATTAAAAGAATTATCTAATAATATAAGTGTGGTCGATTGGGGTGAAATTCCAGATTTTGATATGATTATTAATGCAACAAGTATAGGATTAAATAAAGAGGATAAAATTATTATTGATTTTTCTAAAATTGAAAAAGATAAACTTTTTTTCGATATAATCTATAACCCGCGTGAAACAAATTTTTTAACTGCAGCAAAAAAAAATGGGAATATTACAGAGAACGGAAAAAAAATGTTTATTTATCAAGCTTTAGCGTCTTTTAAAATTTGGCACGGAATCCAACCAGAAATTAACGACGATACAATTAAGCTTTTGGATCAATGAAAAGAATAGGAATTTTAGGAGATATAGGTGCTGGGAAAAGTTACATAGCTAGTAGTTTTGGCTTCCCTGTGTTTGACGCAGATAAGGAGGTAGCAAAATTATATAGAAACGATAAAAAAATTTTTAAAAAACTTAAGAAGATTTTACCAAAATATATATCTTCATTTCCTATTAAAAAAGATCAGATTTCAAATGCAATATTAATAAAAAACTCAAACCTAAAAAAAATTGTAGATATAATTCATTCTGAAGTAAGAAAAAAAATGAATTTATTTTTAAGAAAAAACAAGTATAAGAAATTTGTAATTTTAGATATACCTCTTTTATTAGAAAATAACCTCGACAATAAAAAAGACATTTTAATTTTCGTTCAATCTAAAAGATCTAAAGTTTTATCAAATTTAAAAAAGAGAAAAAATTTTAACAAAAAATTGATAAATAGATTCAAAAATATTCAACTTCCACTTGATTATAAGAAAAAAAGATCACACTTTGTAATTAAAAATAATTTTACTGATAAATCTGTTAAAAAAGAGATAAGATTTGTTTTAAAAAAAATTCTTTAAATGAAAGAAATAGTATTAGACACAGAAACCACCGGTTTGTCTGTTGAAGACGGTCATAGAATTGTTGAGATAGGATGTATTGAATTAGAAGACCTAATACCTACGAAAAATAATTTTCATCAATATTTGAATCCTGAAAGAAAAGTTTCAGAAAAAGCATTTGAAGTTCACGGCTATTCAGATGAATTTTTATCTAAAAAGAAAAAATTTGTTGATATTGTTGATGATTTTTTGAGTTTTATCCATAACAAAAAATTAATTATCCATAATGCAGAATTTGATTTATCACATTTAAATAATGAATTAAAAATTTTAGGAAAGAAACCAATTAATAACAAAATTGTTGACACACTGGTTTTAGCTAGAAACAAATATCCTGGGTCCCCATCAAGTTTAGATGCTTTGTGTAAAAGATATAGAATTGATAACTCAAAAAGAAAACTCCATACCGCTTTAATTGACTGTGATTTGCTTGCCAAAGTATACATAAATTTAACTGATCAAAAAGAGCCAACATTAAATTTTACAAACCAAGATGAAAAATTAAAAGATGAGAATTTTAATAAAAATTCTTATTTTAAAAAAGTTATTGAAATATCAAGCAAAGAGTTAAATGATCACAAAGTTTATTTAAAAGACAACCTGAAAAAAAATTATTTTAGTTAAATCTTTCGTTGTATAATTTGTAAAAATCAATCTTTTTCTCTAATTTTATGTTTGGATGACCTGAATTGTTTAGTAAATTTAAAAAAGATTTCTCTAATTCTGGATATATTTTTGTAGGAATATCGCACAATATTATTTTTTCTAAGTCTTTTTTCTCTTTTACATCTTCATTTACTTTTATAACAGTTGTGTAAATAATCTCGTAATAAGATTTTTTCTCATTAGGCTCTTTATCTTCAAACTTTAAAGAGGTATTAACTTCGATAAGTTTATTTTTTAAAGCTTTTGAATTTATATCTATATTTAATTGATATTTAGAAATATTATCTTTTACGAAAAGATATGTCTCTACATCTTGAGTTTCGCTGGAAGCGTCTTTAATAAATTTTGCTAAAATTTTATACTTTTCTGTCATTGTCATCATCTATATCTTCAAATTCACCTTCAATGAAATTATCTTTTCTATTCTCTTTCTTCTTAAATTTTTTTGAAACTTTCCTAAAAATTAACTTTCTTGTTAAAGGAAATATAATTAGAAAACCTAAAGTATCAGTTGCAAATCCTGGTATTATTAAAAGGAGAGCTCCAAATGCAATTGCTGCACCAGAAATCATCTCGTAAGCAGGAATTTCATTTTTAACCATCTGAGAGAAACCTGATTTTAGAGTGTTTAGTCCTTCGTATCTTGCATAAATCATGCCCGTTAAAGCCGTTAAGAAGATTAATAATATTGTGTTAAACGCACCAATTTTAGCTCCGATTTTTATAAATAGATATATTTCTATAATTGGAACTAAAATAATTGATAAAATTGCTGTGTTCATTTGTCTTTAATGTAATTGTTGGTTGAAATATATCAACAGAGTAATTACTATCATATAATGAATTATAGCTTTGAATATATTGACATAATATTACTAGCAATGATTGCTGGTTTTATCTTCCTAAGATTAAGGGGTATCCTTGGAAAAAAAACTGGTTTTGAGGGAAAACCGCCACCACAGTTTCAAGAAATCCTAAAAAATGTTCAAATAGATAAAAAATTTAAAAAAGGTAGCGACTTTGATGATTTTGCAAAAAAAGAATTCTTGACAGGTGCAAAGATTGCTTACGAGACAATCATAACTGATTTTAGTGATAATGATAATAAATTGACTACCAGTAAACCATTATTAAGTAAAAAAATTTTTGACCAATTTAATCAAGCTCTAAAAGAGAGAGATCAGAGAGGCCATTTTGCAGAAATAACATTTATCGGGATCAATTCAGCAAACATAAAAGACCATAAAAAAATAGATAGTATTTTAAAAGTGACCGTTGATTTTGTTGGTGAAGTTATCACTTGCATTAGGGATAAAAATAAAAAAATAGTTTCTGGGCATCCAGAAAAAATTAAGAAAATATATGATACTTGGGTATTTTCAAGAGACACAAGATCTAATAACCCTAACTGGCAGCTAATTGATACACTAACTTAATTGAGCAGCAAGATTTCAGACAAAGATAAAACAGATTGGGAAAATTTTCTTGCGAAAGAAGATCGATTGCCTGATAAAGATTTAAAAAAATCTAAAAGAATTTTCCCCTCCCAAATAAAATGTGATCTTCATGGATACTCTTTGGATACAGCAAATGATAAAATTAAAGAGTTAATAAATCATGCATATAATATTGGCATTAAAAAAATATTGATTGTTACTGGAAAAGGTTTGCGTTCTGATAATGAGAAAAATCCCTATATTTCAAAAGATTTAAGTATTTTAAAAAATTCCGTGCCCAATTATATAAAATCCAATATAGAATTAATGGAATTAGTTCAGGAAATTAAAGAAGCAGATGTCAACGATGGTGGTAGTGGAGCTTTTTACATTTTCTTAAAAGAAAAGATTATAAAATAAATTTAGATAGATCAGTATCTTTAATTAAATTATCTAAGTTTTTATTAATATAATTTTGATCAATAATAATTTTTTCACCTGCCCTGTCAGTAGCCGTAAAACTTATTTCGTCTAAAATCTTTTCAATTATAGTATGCAGTCTTCTTGCACCAATATTTTCAACTGTTGCATTCACCTCAGAAGCTACTTTAGCGATTTTATCTATACCATCCTCAGAGAATTCAAGATCTACATTTTCTGTTTTTAATAAAGCAACGTATTGTTTTATTAAACTAAAATCTGGTTCTTTTAATATTCTTTTAAAATCTTTACTGGTCAAAGCCTCTAGTTCAACCCTAATTGGCAATCTTCCTTGTAGTTCTGGGAGTAAGTCTGATGGTTTTGCAAGCTGAAAAGCACCAGAAGCGATAAATAAAATATGATCAGTTTTTACTGGTCCATATTTTGTATTTACTGTTGTTCCTTCAATCAGTGGTAATAAGTCTCTTTGCACTCCCTCTCTAGATACATCACCTCCAACTCTGTCAGTTCTTCCAGAAATTTTATCTATTTCATCTAAAAATACGATCCCATTATTCTCTGTTGATATTTTTGCAGCCTTTATAATTTTATCTTGTTCGATTAATTTATCGGACTCATCATTTATTAAAATGTCGTGAGATTCTTTTACACTCATTTTTTTCTTTTTTTCTTTTACTCCCATTGATTTACCAAGCATTTCACCAATGTTTATCATGCCTACATTTGCCCCTGGCATCCCCGGGATTTCAAATGAAGTACCGCTACCTCCTGAGTCGCTTACTGCTATCTCAATTTCATTATCATCTAAATCACCATTTCTTAGTCTTTTCCTAAAACTCTCTCTTGTTGCTAAACTTGCTTTTTTTCCAACTAAAGCATCTAAAACTTTTTCTTCAGCTAACTTTTGTGCTTGAGCATAAACTTCTTTTCTTTTTTTCACTTTTTCCATCGAAATTGCAATTTCAATCAAGTCTCTAACGATTTGTTCTACATCTCTACCTACATAACCAACCTCTGTAAATCTCGTAGCTTCAACTTTCACAAATGGAGCTTCAGCTAACTTAGATAACCTTCTTGAGATCTCAGTCTTTCCGACCCCTGTTGGACCGATCATAAGAATATTTTTTGGTAAAACTTCATTTCTCATTTCACCCTTTAAAGCTTGTCTTCTCCACCTATTTCTTAATGCAACAGCCACGGCTTTTTTAGCTTTATTTTGACCAACAACAAATCTATCTAACTCAGAAACTATTTCTCTTGGTGATAGTGAACTTACTAAAGACTCATTTTCATTATTTTTTTTGTCCTTAGGCACTAAGGGAGTAACGTTAGTTTTTTCCATTATATTTTTTCTATTTTAATATTATTATTTGTAAAGACACAAATTTCTGAAGCAACTTCAATTGCTTTTTTTGCTACTTGTTCGGCATTCATATCGGTACCCATTAAAACTTTTCCAGCAGCTAACGCATAATTACCACCCGAACCTATACCAATCACGTCGCCTTCAGGCTCTAAAACATCACCAGTGCCTGAAATAATGTAACTATTTTCTTTATCCCCTATAGCCATCAATGCTTCAAGTCTTCTTAAATATTTGTCTGTTCTCCAGTCTTTTGCCAATTCGACTGCTGCTCTAGATAAATTACCAGCATGTTTTTCTATTTTGGCTTCTAATCTCTCAAACAAAGTTAAAGCATCAGCTGTAGAACCTGCAAAACCTGCCACAACATCTCTTTTATCTATTTTTCTTACTTTTGAAGCTGTACTTTTCACAACTGTATTGCCCATGCTTACCTGGCCATCACCCGCAACTACTACTTCATTGTTTTTTCTTACTAGCACAATTGTTGTCATATCTAATAAATGGTAATTATTTTTGATACTTCAAGTGTTTATACTCATATTGATATAGTGGTATTATGTATGTATACCATTAAAATTATATGGCTAGAAAAGGAAAAGTATCTCGAAAAACAAAAGAGACAAGTATCGATGTTGAGGTTAATATTGATGGCAAAGGTAAGTACCAAATTGACACTGGGATAGGTTTTTTAGATCACATGTTAGAGCAATTATCAAAGCATTCTTTGATGGACATAAAAGTTAAAGCAAAGGGAGATACTCATATAGATCTTCATCACACCACAGAGGATACTGGCATTGCTATAGGAGAAGCTTTAAAAAAGGCAGCAAAAAAATTTGTAGGCATAAAAAGATATGCACATACAATTATTCCAATGGATGAGACTTTAACAAGAGTAGCACTAGATGTTTCTAACAGACCTTATTTAATCTGGAAAGTAAATTTGAAGGTAGAGAAGTTAGGTGAAATGGATACAGAATTATTTAAAGAGTGGTTTCAAGCCTTTTCTCAATCTGCAGGTATTACATTGCATATCGAAAATATTTATGGTGATAACAGTCACCACATAATCGAATCTTGCTATAAAGCTTTAGCAAGATCTTTAAGAGCTGCATTAGAGATGGATCCAAGAAACAAAAAAAGTGTTCCATCTACTAAAGGCTCATTATAAGTTTAATGAATGTTACAATTATTGACTATAATTCTGGAAATATAAGCTCAGTTATTAATTCTTTTAAAGAAGTTGCTAAGAATAAAGTAAATATCGAAGTCACTTCAGATTTAAACAAGATTAAATCAAGTGATAAAGTAGTTTTACCAGGGCAAGGATCATTTAGAAGTTGTGTTGATGCTTTAAATAAAATTGAGGGTCTTTCAGATACACTTAACAATTTTGTAAATACAGATAAAAAACCTCTTCTTGGAATTTGTGTTGGCTTACAAATGTTCGCTGATATTGGATATGAGGAAACTGAAACAAAAGGATTAGGATGGATCCCTGGCAAAGTTTCAAAAATAAATAATCAGAATGGAAAATACAAACTTCCCCATATTGGTTGGAATCAAATCAATATAGTTAAGGATAGTAAGATTTTTCAAAATATAGAAAATAATTCACATATGTATTTCGTTCATAGTTATGAATTTATTCCAGAAGATAAAAATGTAATCTCTGCAACCACAGATTATTCCTCAAATATTGTTTGTTCCATTGAAAAGGAAAATATTTTTGGAACCCAATTTCACCCAGAAAAAAGTGATAAAAGTGGTTTAAATTTGATTAAAAATTTTTTAAATTTGTAATTATGAAAAAAAAATTTTTATTAATTCTTATTTATCTATTTTTAACCTTGTCTAACGCTGCTGCCTCTAACCCGCCCGATCTAGATAAAAAACCTGGAAGGTTTTTTGAAGATCAACCAGATGTAAATGACGATTATCAAATTCATTTTAATTATTTATTAGCGAAAGATAGTGAAGACAGAGAATTGGATATAAATGGAAAAATGGAAAAAATAATTTTGATGATGAATGAATGGATGGAAATAGCCACTAGTAAAAATAAAAAAGGAGACCAAATTCCAAGAAAATATAAGTTTGATTATAGAGCAGATGGAAAATTAGACATCACCTTTATAAGGATGGATAAAAATTTTAAAGATTTACATAAATGGGCTAATAACGATATAACTCCTTTTCTTTATAAAAAAAAAAAACAAACAAATAATAAAAAAATTTATTTTAATTTTGCTGATATAAATAGTGTAGATGGTGGAGAGGCTGGGGTTGGATTTGGCTCAATTTTTTTGAGAAATAAATATGTTAAAACTGACAAAAGAAAGGCCGCAATTGGTTTACATGAACTGCTTCATACTCAAGGTATGGGAACTAATTGCATGCCTTGGATAAAATCATCAAATCTAAAAAGCCATAGTAGTCATTTAAAAAACCGAGATAAGAGAACTATGCTAAATTCTGTAAATCCCGGCAGTCCCAGGATAGGAAAAATTTATGCACACAATATAGATATGTGTCCACAATTTATGGACTCAGTTTATTTAACACCTACTAGAACAGATCCATATGATCCTTATAAGATTTTTTGTTTGTTTGAACTCGGTAAATATAAACACCCAAACTACCTGCACATAATAAAGAAACTTAAGGAAGCAGGGAGATATAAATGGAAATTAAGGTTTGCGTCAAGTTGTTCAACAAGAGATATGAATAAAGACAATAGTGGTTATTATTTATTTGGTGTTGATGGAGATATATTAAAAAAAGTTAAGTATTAAATGTGAAAATATCTATTGTCCTTCCAATACATAATGAGTATGAAAACCTTAACTCACTTTTGAAAGAATGGAACAAAGAATTAGAGAAAATATCAAATATTTCATTTGAATTTGTTTTAGTAGAAGATGGCAGCACTGATGGGACAAAAGAACTAATAAAAAAACTAGAAAATATTTATCCGATCATTAATTTGAGTTCTGAAAAGAAGAGAGGATATACAAAAGCTGTTTTAGATGGAATTGCTTCTAGCAAAGGTGATTACATATTGTGCACTGATAGTGATAATCAAATAAAAGTAAAATCTTTAGTTGATAACATTGGCAAATTACCAGAAGAGAATTTTTTTTTGGTTGGATATAGAAATCCAAGACGAGATCCAATAAATAGAATTATTTATAGCAAGTTATTTAAGTTTTTACATATAATATTATTTAATACAAAACTTAAGGACCCTAGCTGTCCTTTCGTAATTGGAAAAACTGAAACTTATAATCTATTGCCCAAAGTTTTACTAAATAAGATGAACGAGGGTTTCTGGTGGGGATTTATTGCAACATGTTCAAAAATGAAAGTGGGATTGAGTGAAGTATCGATTGAACATTTTGCAAGAAAAAGCGGCGTTCCAGGTTATGGTCTCTTAAAATTACCTGGGATTATTTTAAGAAATACGATTGGATTATTTAAAATAAAGTTTTCTAAAATAAATGATTAAAACAATTTTTAATAATAGAATTATAGATTATTTTGCACATTTTTTCTTAATATTTTCTTATCTTTTTGTTTTTTATTTTTCTTTTAAAACAGTTTTACATGAGCACTCATATTCTCAAATATTTATAAATTATTCTGAAGGTTTTATTAAGAATGCTTTATTGGGTAGTTTGGTTTTTAAATTAAAAGATTTATTTAATTTAGACTTTAAAATTATAGTTAATTTATTTTTTTTGGTTTTTCATTTTTTTAATATTTTATTATTTTTAAAAATAATAAAACCATTAATTAATTTTAATAAATTCATATATATTTTTTTTCTTTTAAATCCTGCGCTTATTCTTTTTTCAATTTATGATATAGGAGCTTTTTTAAGAAAAGAAACATTCACGATTACATCATTTCTGTTTCATATTTATTTTTCTCAATTATATAATAATGGTTTAATTAATAGGGAAAAATATTCAAATTTTTTTATTTATTTTTTAGGTCCATTTTTTTTTATAAATTCGTTAATTCATTCCATTCAAATACTGTTTTTACCCGTTCATTTTCTTATCTTTAAAAATAATATTAAAAATAATTATGAGAAAAAAAATTCGGTTTTTATTATAGTATTTTTATTATTTTTTTTTTCTCAGTTTATTTTTTATCAACAAATTCCTAGTGATATTTTATATGAAACCACTATAGAAAAATTGGGAAGTTTTAATAGTCAATTTAATTTTACAAAAGCGCCATTTATATTTTTGAATATGAGTATTATTGAAAGATTTGCAGCTACTGTCCCCTATATCAAAGATATAAAATTTGTATCACTTTATTTAATTTCGGCTTTGATCATATTTTTACCTTTAGTATATATATTAAAAAAAATTGATACCTCAGATCAAAAATTTAAATTTTCTTATACCTTTATGAGTTTATTGCCATTTTTATTACTTTTGTTTCTAGCTTCAGATTGGGGAAGATGGATTTATATCATGGCTATGATTTTGGTAGGTGTTAATTTGCAGTTTAAAATAAAAAATATAAATGAGTTTAATAATGGTAACCTTTTAAACCTAGCAATATTCATATTAATAGGCTTCTATTTATTTTTTTATAACTTATCCCATTGTTGTATTAAAAATTTATTTTTCTATGGAATGAATCAAAATATACAGTTATTGATAAATCTTGTACTAGATAATGTAAAAATTATTGAGCATATTAAATATTGAAATAAAGTTTAAAGTTTACTGATATGAAGATTTTCCCCGCAATAGACATTAAAGACAAGAAGTGTGTGAGGTTAATAAAAGGTGATTTTGATAATAAAACTGAATATGAATTGTCTCCGGTTGAACAAGCCAGAAGATGTAAAGATCATGGATTTAAAAATTTACATATAGTTGATTTAGATGGAGCTTTAACTGGTGAAACAGTAAATTTAGACATAATTCAGGATATAGTTGGTAAATTTAATTTAAAGGTTGAAGTAGGTGGTGGCATTAGAAATGTTGACAGTATTCAAAAATATATCGATGTTGGTGTTGAAAAAGTTATTTTAGGTAGTGCAGCAATAAAAAATAAAAATTTTTTAAAAGAAGTATGTGAAAAATTTCCAAATAAAATTGCTTTAGGCTTAGATGCTAAAGATGGATATTTGTTGACATCTGGATGGAAAGAAAATTCAAATAAGTTAACTTTAGATTATTTAAAAGAAGTTAATGATTATGGTGTTAGTAGATTAATTTATACTGATATTAATCGTGATGGTATGAAACAAAGCCCAAATTTTAAGGAAACATCAAAAGTAGCCAAGAAATCAAATTGTCCTGTGGTTATTTCTGGTGGAGTTTCAACGATAGAGGATATCATCAAAGCTAAAAGTTTAAAAAATATTGAGGGGATAATAGTTGGTAAAGCAATTTACGATGGTGATATTAAATTAAATGAATTAGTAAAAGAGGATGCTTAAAAATCGAATAATTCCTTGTTTAGATGTAAATAACGGCCGTGTTGTAAAGGGTATAAATTTTATTGATCTTAAAGATGCAGGAAATCCTGTTGAACAAGCTAAAATTTATAGCGACGGTGGGGCAGATGAAATTTGTTTTTTAGATATAACCGCTTCTAACGAAAATAGAAATACTATCTTTGATGTGGTAGAAAAAACTTCAAAGAAATGTTTTGTACCTCTAACTGTAGGGGGTGGAATTAGAAGTGTAGAGGACATAAATAGATTACTCAACTGTGGTGCAGATAAAGTTTCTATTAACACTGCTGCAGTTGAAAATTCAAAAGTTGTTATTGATAGTTCAAAAAAGTTTGGTTCTCAGTGTATTGTAGTTGCAATCGACGCAAAGAAAAATGGAGACAAGTGGGAAGTATTTACTCATGGAGGACGTAATAATAGCGGTATAGACGTAATGGAATATGTGAAACAAATGGAGGGAAATGGAGCTGGAGAACTCCTAGTAACTTCTATGGATAGAGATGGCACACAAGCAGGCTATGATATTGATTTGATGTCTAAAATTTCATCCGAGGTAAATATTCCTGTAATTGCATCGGGTGGCGTAGGTAATTTAGAACATTTGGTTGAAGGTATTAAATTAGGTAAGGCTAGTGCTGTCTTAGCGGCATCAATATTTCATTATGGAAAATATTCAGTAAAAGAGGCAAAGGAATATTTGGACTCGAAAGGAATTCCTGTTAGAATTTAAAGATGTTAACCACATTAGAAAGCCTTTTCAATCTTGCTAGGGAAAGAAAAAAAAATCCAGTAGAAGGCTCTTATACAAATAAATTATTAAGTGATAAATCTTTCAGCAAAGAAAAAGTGTTAGAGGAAATAAATGAATTAATCGAGTCTGTTGAAAAAAATTCAAATAAAATTCATGAAGCAGCAGATGTATTTTATCATCTAATTATGTTCTTAGAAGCCAATAATATTAAGATTGAGCAAGTAGAGCAGGAGCTGGAAAAAAGAAAGAAATCTTAGTGAGTAAATTCAAAGCCATAATTTTATTAGTATTATGTTTTGTCATTTACAAAGGATATGTAGCTTTTACAGAATTTGAAATAGGTGTATCAGATAGAGTGGCCAAAATTGAGGAACAGGCAGATTTTGAAAAACAAGAAGATGTGATAGCATTGATGATGTATTTAGGAGATCCACCTGAATTAATAGAACATTTACTTGTTTCAAATAAATCAAAATGTTTAGAAATGAAACTTTTTGCTGAAGAAACATCTTTTGCTTACTATGAATGTGCAAAAGTTGATGCTACTATTAAGGGTAATAAGATAATTAAGATTAATGAAGAGTTAGAAGTTCTTTAATGATTTATGATGAAAACAATATTTTTGCTAAAATTTTGAGGGGTGAGATTCCTTGTAAAAAAATATATGAGAATAAATTTGTTTTATCCTTTTACGATATCAACCCACAAAAAAAAATTCATGCGCTTATCATTCCAAAAGGAAAGTACGTTAATTTGGATGATTTCAGCTTAAATGCTTCTCAAGACGAAATGGTTGGTTTATTAAAGGGAATTCATACTGTAGCTAAAAAATTAGGTATCTCGGTAGATAATGGAAAAGGTTATAGAGCTTTGACGAACATTAGTGAACATGGTGGCCAAGAGGTACCTCATTTACACTTCCATTTATTTGGAGGTGAAAAAGTTGGTAAGATGGTGCAGTGAATAAAAAAATTGAACGAAATTATTTAGAAATTAATTCTTTAAATGATCTAAGAGACATTAAAATCCCTCCAAAAAATTTTCATATACAATTACTCAAACCACCAGATTTCAAAATAAATAAATTTTTCTATAAAAATGTTGGCAAAAATCATCATTGGGTTGATCGGTTAATCTGGACTGAAAATCAGTGGATAGATTATACCTCAAGTAAAAAGGTACAAACTTATGTTTTGAAGAACAATAGTGATCTAGCTGGTTATTTCGAACTTATTTTACATATTGATGAGGAAGAAGTTGAAATTGCTTACCTTGGCTTGTTAAAAGAGTATCAAAATCAAAAACTAGGTTCATATCTTTTGTCATATGCAATCAAAACTTCTTTTTTGAAAAAAAACAAAAGAGTTTGGGTTCATACATGTTCCTTGGATCACAAAAACGCATTAAGCAATTATATTTCTCGGGGGATGAAAGTTTTTAAAAGAGAAACAGTTTCTATTTAGAAATGTTTTTTTGGCAGATTAAATAGGTTTTTATCTAAATTTTGATTTTTTATGATTTTTGATAAATAAGTAATACTAAGATTTTGATAAATATCTAAAGTTTGCCATCCAATTAAATCATAATTTTTTTTATTAAAAAAAATATTTATTTCATTGTCATCCTCTACAAATTTAAAATTTATAAATTTTTTATCAATGATTCTGCTATCTGTTTCTTTGATCTTATTTATTAAAAAATTTTTATCTAAAATTAAATTTAAAGGGGTTTTATCTAAAGGATAAATAAAATAACTTGTTTTAGTTTTAATAGCTAGGGATTTTCCATTCGATATTAGTGTTTTCTGATTAGATAATTCATACCTACAGTAAATTTTTTTAGGATATTTAATAACACATTTTCCGTTTTCTTTTTCCCCGTTTATGTTTTGTTCAAAATTAAAAGATATATTCTCGATATTTTTAAGATTCTCAATCAAGTTACTTTTTATGTTTGCTACAGCTTGATTAGAAAAAAATACTAGAAAAATTGAAAAAATATATTTTATCATTTTAAAACATCTCGTTTTCCAACATGATTAGCTTTGCTAACTATCCCTTCTGCCTCCATTGTATCTATAATCCTAGCAGCACGATTGTATCCTATTTGAAGTTTTCTTTGTAAAAATGATGTTGAGGCTTTCCCCTCAGTTTTAATTAATTCTACAGCAGATTGATATAATTCATCCTTTTCTCCTTGATTTTTCAAATTCTCACTCATCTCTTTTTCATCTGCAAAATCCAAAATTTCGTCAATATAATCAGGCTCAGCTTGAGATCTAATAAAGTCATTAATTTTTTTTATCTCATTTTCAGAGACAAATGGAGCATGAATTCTAATAATTTTATTCGCCGTGGTCATATAAAGCATGTCTCCTTTTCCCAATAACTGTTCAGCTCCTTGCTCACCTAAAATTGTTCTACTATCAATCTTTGAGGTTACTTGAAAAGAAATACGTGTTGGAAAATTTGCTTTTATAGTTCCAGTTATAACGTCCACACTTGGTCTTTGAGTTGCCATTATAATATGAATACCGGCTGCTCTAGCCATTTGAGATAATTTTTGGATATAATTTTCAATTTCTTTCCCTGCAACCATCATGAGATCAGACATTTCATCAACTACTACAACTATATAAGGCATAGGCAAACTGTGTTTATTATTATATCCATCAATATTTTTAACTCCCTCTTTTGTCATTAGTCTGTATCTACTCTCCATTTCTTTCACTACCCAGCCAAGAACAGAAGTAGCTTTTTTTGCTTCAGTAATTACAGGGCACAGTAGATGTGGTACGCCTTCATAAGTTGAAAGTTCTAACATTTTTGGATCAATAAGAATAAATTTACATTTATCAGGTGTATGCCTGTAAAGAAGAGATAGAATAATAGTATTAATACAAACTGATTTACCTGAGCCTGTTGTTCCAGCTATCAATAGATGAGGCATTGATGATAAATCTGCAACGATTGGAATTCCTGAAATATTTTTTCCCAAGGCTATTGGTAGTTTAAAGTCTTTTCTTTTGAAATCTGGATCATTTATTATTTCACTTAAATAAACATTTTCTCTTAACAAATTTGGAATTTCAATGCCGACAGTGTTTCGTCCTGGCATTGTAGAAATTCTAGCAGACTCTGAGCTCGTATTTCTTGCTATATCATCAGAGAGATTAACAATCTTGGAAACTTTTACACCTGCAGCTGGCTCAAACTCATTTAATGTAACAACTGGTCCATGGTTAACTTTTTTAATATTTCCACTTACTCCAAAATCCAAAAGGATCTTTTCTAAAAATTCTGGATTTGTATTTTCTTTTTTATCTGTATTTTGACGTTCTTTTTTTAAAGGAAGTTTCAACAAGTCTACAGATGGAAGAAAAAACTTTTCCTTTCTTGAAGACTGAGCAGATTCAGTTTTGATAAACGGCAAATCTTCTTGAATTAAATTTTTAATTTCTTCTTGAGGGATGTATTCATCAATTACTTCATTTTTATTAGTATAGTTTTTGTTATTTTTTTTTGTAAATATTCTTATTATTTTACTATATAACTCACTAACTTCTTTAATTTTTAAATTTATACTTTTTAAAAATAATAAAATTGTAAGTATTAAAAGGAAATAATAAAAGAAACTTTTATAAGATAAAATAAAGTCATTTAAAAAAAGATAACCAAAATAATTACCTACAAATCCTCCATTGCCATTTATATAAAATATAAAGCTATCTTTATAATAGAAATTTAAAAATAAAGATCCTATAGATGCATAGAGAATTATAAAGAAAGTATTTTCGATTAATAAAAAAAACTCTTTGCTTTTAAAAATATTGATGCCAGTAAAGATAAGAGTAATTGGAATTAAAAAAGAGATAAGACCTAAAGATTGAATAAATAGGTCTGAAATATAACTACCTTGAAAGCCTAAAATATTTTTTATTTTGGTGTTTTCAGGGAATATAAAATTGGGATCCTCTGGTGAATACGATACTAAAGCTACGAGTAAAAAAAGTCCAAGACATATGACTAATAGACCAATAATCTCTATTAAGCGATTAATAGTAAAAATTAAGACAGAATTTCCAAGTTTTTTAATATCCATTTTGATGAATCAAATTTACCACTTTGTATCATCTAATTTTTGTTGTTAAAATTAAAATTATTATGAAAGTTTCTGTATTGGGAAATGGATTAACTGGCTTAACGTTAGCACAGTCTCTGGTTAACCAAGGTGTAAAAGTTGATATTTTTTCTGAAAAAAATATTTCAAATGTTAATAAGATTCAAACTATTGGAATTTCAGAAAAAAATATTG
>CABXYJ010000002.1 GCA_902516345.1 uncultured Pelagibacteraceae bacterium | reverse complement strand
ATTTATTTAATGCAACACCTTCTGGAATTTTTTTATTATTTCTCGCCGCAAATCTAATTTTTCCTCTATTAATCATTGAAATTGATGTATCTAATATAAAAGGAACTTTAGAGCCTGTTGGTGAACCAAAGCAAATCGGATTAGTTCCAAATAAACTCTTTAGCGCACCATAAGGCGCAATAGCAGGAGGAGCATTTGTATAAATCATAGTTATTAAATTTTTTTTTACTGCTTGCTCTGCGTAATATCCTGACAAACCGTAATGACCACTATTTTTAACACCGACCAGTCCTATTCCAGTTTTTTTTGCATTTTTAATAGCTTGTTTAATTGCTAAATCTGCAGCTACAAACCCAATGGCATCATCAGCATCAATATGGGAAATAGAATTTGAGATCTTTTTTATTTTAATTTTTGGTTTTGGATTAATTAAATTTTTTGAAATTCTATCACAATACATTCTAAGTCTTGAAAGACCATGTCCGTATGCTCCAACTAATTCAGCATTAATAAGAGCATTAGTTGATATAAGAGCGTGGTTTTTATTTAAACCAAATTTTTTGAATATTTTAATGATTTCTTTTTTTAGATTTTGAGTTTTCAAATTAACCTTTTCCACGCCAAGGAATTGTTTTATTAATTATTTTTCTTAAAGTTATATCGAACAAAAGACCAAGCATTCCCATGATAAATATAGTTATCCAGATAACCTCATATTGAAAATATTTTTTAGCGACATTTTCAACAAATCCAATTCCAGTTGTTCCAGCTAAAAATTCAGCCGCTACTAATGTTCCCCAACACATACCAACAGCTACTCTAATTCCTGTTAAAATTTCAGGTAATGAATTAGGAAAAATAACGAATCTTAAAATTTGTTTCTTTGAGGCTCCTAATGAGTGGGCCGCATGAATTTTTGAAAGTTGTGTGCCTGATGCACCAGCTCTAGCAGAAATTATCATGATAGACAAAGAGACCATAAATAATAAGAATACTTTTCCTGTATTATCAATTCCTAACACAGATATTATAAGTGGGGCCCAGGCAAGTGGGGGAACTGGTCTATAAAGCTCAATCAAAGGGTCAAAAAAACCTTTTGCAAATCTATTTAATCCCATGAATAAACCAAGTGGCACTCCAATCAATATTCCAAAAATCAAACCTAAGAAAACTCTTAAAAAAGAGTCCCAAATATGTCCATAAGGAACCGGCACTTTAAATAAATTAAAATCACCTGTCACAATTTTTAAAACTCCACCTTTGAAGTTTTGTTTAACTATCCCATCTTTAGTATGAACAGGATATTCACCTGGTAAAATATCTGCAATCCAATCTGGTAAAATGAAGCCAATCATTTTACTTACATCAACCATTTGAATCCACAAAAGAGGAATATCTTTATAACCTACACTGGGTTTTGACATTAATATGAATTTATTTAAAGTATCAGATGGTTTGGGCAACCATCTTCCTGAGCCTTGTTCTGAACAACTTGGACCACTAGCAACTATTGTTCCTGCTGGGAACAAGAACATATCTATAAATCTCAGTCCTCCTTGAGCATTTTTTTGAGCATTTTCAAATTTAATAATTGCCGCTTGCATCTGATCTAATGTATTTGGAGGATAGATACTTGCAAATTCAATTCTTCTAGCAATCTTTACAATATTCTTGGCGTATGTGGATGCTATTTCTTCATTATCATTTAAATCTTTTCTATAAGATTTAATTTCATTTTTTAATTCTTTAATTCTACTTTTAAATTGCGGGTTATGATTTCTTAATTTAAAAAATTCGTCACTTATTAAGTTTAGTTCTTTTGCTGCAGCGTGAAACTTGACACCTCTTTTTGTTGCTGGCACCAAAGGAACTTCCAGAGTATTCTCAATAGATCCAGAACCTGCATCTACTTTAGTAATACCCCAGCCACCTTCTTCATTAACAGCCCTAAGTCTTTGGTTGAGTTCTTGCTCAGTTTCAAATGGATAATCAGGTTTTTGAAAATTTTCAGTTAAAAGGTTAATTTTTCCGGTTATGTCATTTATTTTTTGTTTAGTCACATTCTCAATTAAATCCTCATTAGTTAATAATGGGATAAGTTGATTAGTTTTACTTATAAAACTGATTAGTATTGTCTTTTGTTGATTATTAAGCTTTTCGGAATTTTGAATTTCATTTTGAATTATTCTTAAATTTTTATTTTCTTTTTTTATCTGTGAAGTACTTTTAAATTCTCTTTCTTCTATTGGAAATTGGTATTTTAATCCAAGTAAAGAGTCATTTACCTTTGCTACTTGACATAACTCATTTGCGGATTTTGGATAAAATCCTTTAGCAATATCCCAAGAATAATATAGCCAGATTAGAAGTAAAAAACTACTTCCGACAATGACCCAGTGAGTGCCGCCCAATGCTCTTTCTGGGTTCCCAAAGACTGCATCAACTTTTTCAGTCTTAATTAATCTCCTTCCATAAAGAATACAGCCAATTACAGCAAAAAAAATTAGAAAAGTTACTATTTGAGTTATCATCTAATTTTCTTTACCCATTATTTCTTCTTCCATATTCCAAATCATTTCAAGAATTTCCTCACGTTTTTGAGAAAAATCCTTATTTTTTTTTATCTCTCTTAAATCTTCTTTTAATCCCATTGAAGCAAATGGAAGGTTATACTCTTTATGAATTCTTCCGGGTCTTGGAGCCATCACATACAATCTTTCACCAAGCAATAGGGCTTCTTCAACTGAATGTGTGATTAAAATAATTGTTTTACCAGTTTCTTTCCAAATTTTTAAAACTAGTGACTGCATTTTTTCTCGTGTAAGCGCATCAAGAGCGCCTAAAGGCTCATCCATTAAAATTAAATCTGGATCATTTATTAAACATCTTGCAAGTGCAACTCTTTGCTGCATCCCACCAGATAATTGATATGTAGGCGTATTTCCAAAACCTTTCAATCCAACAATTTCCAACCATTCATCAACTTTTTTTTGTGTTTCAATTGGATTTTCTTTTTTCATTCTTAATCCAAAGTTTACGTTTTCAGCAACTGTTAACCACTCAAATAAAGCACCTTGTTGAAAAACCATTCCTCTTTCAACTCCTGGACCATCAATTTCTTTATCATTTAAAGTGATACTTCCTGATGTTGGTCTGATAAATCCTGCAGTAATGTTTAATAAAGTTGTTTTTCCACAACCAGAGGGGCCTAGAACTGTTAAGAGTTCACCTTTTTTAAGAGTAAAATTTAAATCTTTTAAAGCGTGAACAGTTTCACCTTTAGGAGTTTTAAAAATCATATTAAGATTTTGAGAAATCAAATCACTCATAAACAATCTTTATATTTGAAATTTTTATAAAAAAATAGGCACCAATTTATTGAAATTGGCGCCTATTTTAATTTTAGTTACCTATAAATTATAAAGGCAAGAAACTAGTATCTACATTTCCTTTTGGTGTTCCCATACCATCTAAGAACGCTTTAAGGTTTCCACTTTCCATAGATTGTTTAGTTTCTTCAGGCGAAAGAAATTTAAAGCCACTTAAAGTTTCTTTCATGTCAGCAACTTTCATTTCAGAAGCTTTTGACATCGAATTCATATCAGCTTTACCAGCTTTATATCTAGCGTTAGCTTCATGAGTTACCTCTATGAAAGTTCTAAGCATTCCAGGATTTTCCTTCATAAACTTTGTAGTTACAGAAGTAATATCTATACCTAAGATACCTGCATCTCTTGCTTCTTGAACTGTAAGCAATCTTGATCCAACTGCAGTTGCAGCTTTAATAGAGTTACCTCCAAATAAACATGCCATTACAACATCACCGCTTACTAATGCAGCAGCTCCTTCCTCAGGATCCATTTGAATTATATCCATTTTTCCTCTATCAGCTCCAACAACTTTCATACTTTCATCAAAAACATATTCAGCCATCGTTCCTAATGGAACAGCAACTTTTTTACCCTCTAATTCACTAGCGTTCGCTTTTGTAATTCCTGATGCATTAGAAGTAACACAAGTTGTTCCTCCCATCCCATATTCCATAGCAATATCAACTAATTTGATGGGTGCTTTAGATTTTACAGCATTAATAAATGGTACCAATCCTTGTGAGTAAGAAATGTCAATATCTCCTGCTAACATAGCATCTGTCATCGCACCACCGTTAGTAAAGTTTGTCCATTTGACTGGAACTCCAAGTGCTTTAGCGAATGCTTTTTTTTGCATATCCTCTAAATTTGGACTTGGCCACTCTAGAAAGTAAGCAACTCTAACTTCGTTTGCTGCTGAATTAGCAACTGAAATACTTAAGTTAAGAGCAACAAAACAACCTAAAAGAAAACTAATTATTTTTTTCATTTATTCCTCTTTGTTAAATTTAATTAAATTAGCCATATTAAAGTTCAATTTTGAGGAGAAGTAAAACAAATTTTATAAGAGGGGAGAGTTGCAAAAATTTCAATTGTACAATTTAAAGTTGTACTGTATACATTGACCAAATTGGGTAAATAGAAATTTCTAGCAAACAAAGGAATTTAGTCTATGAATTTAATTATACCTTAATTTTATAAAAATTATGAGCTCAGAAAATAGAACAAATATTCCAAATTCACTAAATGAACATTGGATGCCCTTCACATCTAATAAAGATTTTAAAAAAAATCCTAGATTAATTACAGAAGCAAAAGGTGTTTATTTAAAAACTCATCATGGTAAAACACAAATTGATGCAAGCTCGGGTTTGTTTTGTAATCCTCTTGGGCACGGAAGAAAAGAAATAACCGAGGCAGTTACAAAACAATTAGAAACCTTAGATTATGCTCAACCATTTCAACAAGGCTTTGGTGGTTCATTTGAATTAGCTACTAAAATTGCAAAACATACCCCCGGTGATTTAAATAAAATTTTTTACACTATTTGTGGTTCAACTGCTGTTGAAACAGCTCTTAAGATTGCAATTGCTTACCATAGATCAAAAGGTAAAGCGGAGAGATTTAGATTTGTTGGCAGAGAACGTGGCTACCATGGAATGAATATTGGTTGTATCTCAGTGGGTGGAATGATTAATAATGTTAAAACTTTTGCAAGTGTTCTTATGCCAGGAGTTCAACACATGAGACATACTCATTTAGATGAACATAAGTTTGTAAGTGGTCAACCTGAGACAGGAGCAGATAGAGCTGATGATTTAGAGAGGATAGCAATGAATTTTGGTCCAGAAAATATAGCGGCATGCATTGTTGAACCAATAGCTGGGTCTACAGGAACACTAGTCCCACCAAAAGGCTATTTACAAAAATTAAGAGAGACTTGTGATAAGCATGGAATACTTTTAATTTTTGATGAAGTGATTACTGGATGGGGAAGAACAGGTTCCTCTTTTGCTAGTATAGAATATGGTGTAACTCCAGATATAATGACAATGGCTAAAGCTACAACAAATGGTGTAGTTCCAATGGGTGTAGTTGCTTGTAAAGATGAAATATATGACTCGGTTATGGATGCATCTCCAATGGGATCAGTTGAGTTATTCCATGGATATACTTATTCAGGTATCCCAGTAGCTGTGGCTGCTGCATTAGCTGTACAAGATATTTTTGAGAAAGAAGATATTTTTGAAAAAGCAAAAAATTTAGCACCTTATTTTCAAAAGGGTTTGTTTTCACTTCAGGACTTAGAGTCTGTTGAAAATATTAGAGGTTATGGGATGATGGGTGGAATTGATATGAAGTTAAATACAAAACCTGGTAAAGCTGGATACGAGACTTTTAAATCTTGTTATGAAGCAGGTGTAAATTTTAAAGCAACAGGTGATTGCTTGATAATAGCTCCACAATTTATATGTGAAAAGAAGCATATTGATGAGATTATTGATAAACTTAGAACAGGTATTACTAACTATCAAAAAAACCAAAAGAACTAGTTACTAAATTTTATATCTATAGTTAAAGAGTGAAAGATAATGCGTATAGGTGTACCTAAAGAGATAAAACCGCAGGAAAATAGAATAGGTTTAACGCCTGAAAGTGTAAAAATTTTAGTTTCCGAAGGACATGAAGTTTTAGTTGAAAATGACGGTGGCTTTGAAGCAGGTTTTGATAATGACCAATACAAAAAAGCTGGTGCGAAAATTACTAACACAGCTGGTGACATTTTCAATGATGCCGAAATAATTGTAAAAGTAAAAGAGCCTCAAAAAGTTGAAGTTGATATGATAAGGGAAAATCAAATAGTTTTTACTTACTTACATCTTGCTGCTGCTAAAGAGTTAACACAAGGACTTATTAATTCTAAGGGTGTTTGTATAGCTTACGAAACTGTGACAGATCAAAATGGAAGATTACCACTCTTAGCTCCTATGAGTGCTGTTGCTGGTAGAATGTCAGTACAGGCTGGAGCACACTGTTTAGAAAAAAATCAAAAAGGAAGAGGTTTACTTTTAGGAGGAGCACCTGGAGTTGAGAGCGGCACTGTTGTCATATTAGGTGGGGGAGTTGTTGGTGAAAATGCTGCAATAATTGCGACTGGTATGCAGGCGAAAGTTCACATAGTGGACAAATCAGAAAAAAGACTTGAAGAATTAACTCAAAGATTTGGTAGTAAAATTATTCCTCAACAATCTGATAATACTGATTTAAAAAAATTGATTTCAAATGCAGATCTTGTAGTTGGTGGAGTACTAATTCCAGGTGCAGAAGCTCCAAAGTTAGTTACAAAGGATATGTTAAAATTGATGAAAAGAGGATCTGTTATAGTTGATGTTGCAATTGATCAAGGTGGTTGTGTTGAGACGAGTAAGCCAACTACATTCGCAAATCCTACATATATAGTTGATGACATTATTCATTACTGCGTTGCGAATATGCCAGGTGGAGTTCCTAGAACTTCTACATTAGCCTTAAATAAAGTTACACTACCTTTTTTAAACAGATTGGCTAAAAATGGATATCAAAAAGCTTTAAGAGATGACCCAAATTTTTTGGCTGGACTAAATGTCTATAAAGGCAACGTAACACATAAAGCAGTTGCAGATACTTTTGGTCACAAATATCTCTCTCCAGTAGAGGCTTTAAATTAAAAATGAAAAAACTTCCAAGCTCAGCCAAAGTTATTGTTATCGGTGGAGGTGTAGTTGGATGTTCTTGTGCTTATCATCTAGCTAAATTTGGTTGGAAGGATGTAATATTAGTTGAAAGAGATAAATTAACCTCAGGAACTACTTGGCATGCTGCTGGTTTGGTAAGTCAAATTGGACCATCTGCGCCTATTACTAAAATAAGGAAATATTCTTTAGATCTTTATAAAGAGCTCGAAAAAAAAGTGGATCATTCTGCAGGGTTAAGACTTAATGGTGCATTATCTATTGCACAAGAGGAAGGAAGGTGGCAAGAGTTAAAAAGACAAGCCACAACAGCTCAATTATATAATTTTGATGTTCAAATTTTAAATAAAGATCAAGTAAAAGAAAAAGTTCCATTAATTAAGAATGAAGATTTATTAGGTGGAATATTAATGCCAGGTGATGGTTCTGGTGATCCATCTGGTATTACACAACTATTAGCTAAGGCAGCTAAAAGTGAGGGTGCAAGTATATTTGAAGATTCACCAGTAGATAAAATTTTGATAAAGAACAAAAAAATAGAGGGAGTGATTGTTAACGGACAAAAAATCGATTGCGAATATATTGTTTTAGCTACTGGAATGTGGTCCAGACAAATTGGTGAAAAAACTGGGGTGAGTATTCCCTTATATCCGGCAGAGCATTTTTATGTAATAACAGAGTCAATTGATAATTTACCTAAAGACTTTCCTGTTGTAAGAGACTTTGACAGTAGAACTTATTTTAAAGAGGACGCTGGAAAATTATTGCTTGGAATATTTGAAGGTAAATCTATACCAGCTTTTGATAAAACAAATAAAGTACCAGAAGATTTTTCATTTGGAGAATTTCAAGAAAATTTAGAACATTTTGAACCTTATTTAGAAGCTTGTATGAAGAGATTTCCAGTTTTAGAAAAAACTGGAATAAGAAAATTTTTCGCTGGACCAGAGTCTTTTACTCCAGATACAAATACTTTATTAGGTGAGGTTCCAGAAGTTAGAAATTTTTTCGTTTGTTGTGGATTAAATAGCATTGGAATAGCAAGTGCAGGTGGAGTGGGTAAAGTCACTGCAGAGTGGATGATGAATGGTCATATTAATGAAGATATATTTAGCTATGACATTAAAAGATTTCAAAAATTTCATTCAGAAATAGATTTCATAAAAGAGAGAATAACTGAAACGCTTGGTGATTTATATGGAATGCACTGGCCATATAAACAACATAAAACTTCAAGAAATATTAAAACTTTACCACACCACGATAACTTAAAAAGCTTCGGTGCATGTTTTGGTGTATCGGGTGGCTTTGAAAGACCTATGTGGTTTGCTTTAGATGGAGAGCAGACAACTTATGAATACAGTTACAACTTTCAAAATTGGTTTCCATCAGCTGAATACGAAACCACTAATACTATGAGAAACGTTGGTTTATTTGATTTGACACCATTTTCAAAACTCGAGATTAAATCTGAAAAAGCCCATGAGGAGCTACAGAGAATTTGTACTGCAAATATAAAGAATGAAGTTGGCAAGTGTACATACACACACATGTTAAATATTGATGGTGGCATTGAAACTGATTTGACTGTAGCATGTTTAGATAAAGATCATTTTAGAATCATAAGTTCTGCTGCAACAAGAGAAAGAGATAAATTTCATATAAAAAAATATCTTTCTGAAAATATCGAAATTAAAGATGTAACAGATGATTATTGTGTTTTTGGATTATTTGGACCAAAAAGTAGAGATTTAATAAAAACCTTAAGTAAAGACAATTTTGAAAATGATAATTTTAAATTTGGAACGGCAAAATATATTTTGATAGATGGGATTAAAATATGGGCTCAAAGATTATCTTATGTAGGGGAATTAGGTTACGAGTTATATATAAAATTTGATGAAGCTAAAAAAATATACGAATTATTAATTGAAAAAGGTAAAGATTTTAATCTTTCAAATTGTGGTATGCACGCAATGGATATTATGCGAATGGAAAGTGGGTTTTTACACTGGGGACATGATATTTCTCCTGAGGAAAACCAATATCAAGCTGGATTGTCATTTACCATTAGTGATAAAAAAAATATAGATTTCATTGGCAAAAAAGCCTTAGAAAAAATTAAAAAAGAAAAAATAAAGAATAGATTTGCTATGTTTACTCTAAAAGATAGTAAACCAGGTGAGCCATTATTACTTCACGATGAGCCAATTTATGTAGAGGACGAGATAATCGGAAAAACAACATCTGGAAATTATTCATTTAATTTCAAGAAAAATTTAACTTTTGGATATATAAAAAATGATTATTCAAATAATGAGTTGCAATCAAAAAATCTTTTCGTTGAAGTAGAAAAACAAAAATATCCAATTGAAATGATAAAAGAGCCTCTAAAAAAAACGAATTTTAAGAACAATTAATCTTTATTTTTTAAAAAAAAGACAAAAATGAAGCTCGTAATATACATAATGAGTGCATAAGCACCTGTCGGTATTGCATATAGTATATCTTCGCCAAATATTTGAGTAGAGACAAATAGTGCTAGAGTACCATTTTGTAATCCACATTCTAATGCAATGCACTTTTGTTGTTTTATTCCCGAGGCAAAATTTTTAGCGAGAAAAAAGGCAATAATCATCATTGATATATTTAAAACAAAAGAAATGAGACCTGCTTGCATAATAAAATTTAGAATATTGTCCTTTTCTTCGTAAAATGCTGCAATGAAGAAAATTACAAAAAATACTATGTTAAGTTTGTTAAAAATTTCAACTTTTGAAGATACAAAACTATCTGCAAACCTTCTTATAATCATACCTAAAATAACTGGCACCGTAACTACCAAAAACATTTTAATGGCAACACCGATCATAGAAATATTTTGAGAAATATTTGTAATACCAATTAAATTTGCAGAACCAAAAATTATCAAGGGGACTGAAATAATACTAATTAAACTGATTACAGCTGTTAGAGATATTGATAATGCCACATCTCCATTTGCAAATTTAGTTAATATATTTGAAGTAACGCCTCCAGGTGCAGCAGCAATAATCATAACCCCTATCGCTATTTCTGGTGAAGTTTTAAAAAGAAGTATTAGAATATAAGCTACGATTGGAAGAATTATTAGTTGAGAAAAACAACCAATAAAAAAATCTTTAGGAGATTTAATTACTTTTTCAAAATCTTCAATTTTTAAACCTAAACCTATACCCAGCATTATTAATGCAAGTATTATAGGCGCGATAGTTGTTACTATACTCATGACTCCTTAGAAATATTCACTCTGAAAATTTAATCTATAAAAGATTTATGAAATTGCAATCAAATTTAAAATTCTAGTTAAGAACTTTGCTTTTTCTTTAAAAAAGTTTAATTGGTAATTAACAATTTTATTTTTATTATTTCCAGTTAAGAAATATTGTTTTTTCTGATTAATTTTTAGATTCCCTTTTTTTATTAAATACTTACATTTTCTAATAACGGTAGCTCTTGGAATATTTGTCATTTCAGAAATAGACATTGCGCTTAAACCAGGCTTTGTAAAGTGCAAAGGATTACTAAGAGTTTCATCAGCAAAAATTTTATTATCTCTTTGAATTGAAAAATCCTTCGTAAATGTTTTAGTATTCAATGCTTGATGCATTATAATAGTTCCAATTACATGAAAAGTTGTTAAATCATCAAACATTTTTTGATAACCTATTATCCAAGGTATCTGCATTCGATAATACCATCTCCAACACAATGTAAAGTTTTTCTTGATAACCTTTTCAGCAAATTTTGTTTCAATTTTTTTATTGTATAGGTTATTTTTGTTCAATAAATCTGAAACTCTTGTTAAATATCTTGAAGTTAATGGAATTTGTTGAATTGGTTTTACAAATGGATAAGCAGTTCTATCGATAATTAATTTTTTTTTTTGTCTTTTAATAACACCTAATTTTTCAAGTTCTAAAACTTTTCTTCTAATTGTTTCTTTTGGCAATTCTAATTTTTTACAAAGCTCCGTAATACTAAATTTATCTATTTGTAAGCTTAGTTTTGAATAATATTGATCATAATTTTGAGTAACATTTACTTGATGATAAAAATTTAAAGTCTTTTCAACTAAAGAAACTATTATTAAAAATTTTACATGATCTTGAAAAGATAAATAAACACCATTCAGCCAATTCCATTGATGTTTAACCCAATCTGTTCCCAATATTTCGTAATTCTGAACAATACAATTGTAAACCAGATCATCATTGAGTGTCCTGGTAAAGTCTACTTGTTTTGCTTCCATATGGTAAAATAATATTAATGACCCAATTTGAACACATGTCAACTAAATACTAAACCAATATGAACAATCAAAAAGTTTCTATAAATAAGTTTTTGAAAAATTATTGTATTTTAATCTTAATGAAATTTGCAAATATTAATTATTCATGATTAAATCATCATATGAAAAATCCTGGTTTAGACGTTACAGAAAAATTAGTAGCTAAATACCTTAAAAAAGATTCATTAATTAATTCACCCAAAAGTACAAATATAAATACTTTACTTAATAGGGTGAAAAATAATCAAAGAAATGAAAAAAGAAAAAAATTTTATTTTTCAGCTGCTGCATCTACGGGCCTTTTTATTTTTGGATTACTTATATTCAGTTAAAATTTTTTATTTTAAAAAATATTCTTTTATTTGCTTTTTACGTGTAAGGCATTAGCTTAAAAAAATAAAAATTTAACTTTAATCTACACAATTGTACTTTATTAGAATTAAATTATAGTCAATTTAAGTTGATTTAGATGAGACTCAATCTTAATAATATTATTGATTCTGTTTAAAAATAATTAATTATATTTATGAAAAGAATTTTGAATAATCAAATCGGCTTCACTCTAATAGAATTATTGGTAGTTGTTGCAATAATTGGTATTCTTAGTGCAGTAGGAACTGTAGCTTATAATGGATATACATCAGCAGCCAGAGTAGCAACAGCTAAAGCAAATTTTGCTAGTGCTTCAAAATATATTTCTAATGAGCTCATGATGTGTAATGTCGACTCTGAAAGAAACTTATTTGATCAAAATAATGTTTCATGTAGTAATGTGAAAGCTCAAACAATTGCTCAATACGTAGATGAAGCTTTTAAGGACTATAATTTCGATAATCCTTTTGGTGATGTTGATGGAACAACAACAAAATCAGTGAAGAGTGGTGGTGCTGCATATGAGGATAAACAATTAGGATATATTATTATTAACACTCAGGGTAATAAGAACGCAACTGTGGAGATGTGTTTTGAGTTACCTTGCAATGAAAAAGATGAAGATGGTAATTTTACAAATATATTAAGTATGAGTGTTGCATTAGAATAAAATCTTTTAAAATTTCTTTGAAAGCAAAAAAAATAAGTAGTATATATCAACATGAATTTAATGGCGGGGTAGCTCAGTTGGTTAGAGCGCGGGACTCATAAGCCCGAGGTCAGTGGTTCGATCCCACTTCCCGCTACCACTAATGTCCAGGGAAATCTATCAAGTTTTCTACTTTGTAACCTTTTTTTGTTAAATTTTCTGAACCACCCAAATCAAAAAGGTTTATTACGAAAATAAATGATGCAACTATACCCTTTGAAATTTCTATTAATTTTGCTGCAGCTTCAGCTGTTCCTCCTGTAGCTATTAAATCATCAATAATTAAAATTTTTTCATTTTCTTGAATAGAATCTTTGTGAACTTCGATTGTAGCCGTGCCATACTCAAGTTCAAAATCGACTGAATGGGTATCAGCTGGTAACTTATCTTTTTTACGTAGCATTATAAAGGGTTTTTTTAAAATATATGAAACTGCTGATGCAAAAACGAAACCTCGAGACTCAACTGCAGCTATTTTGTCAAATTGACATTTTTTTGACCTTTCAACTATGAGATTTATTGTTTCCTCAAATGCTTTTTCATCTTTAATTAAAGTTGTAATATCTCTAAACAATATTCCCTTTTTTGGATAGTCAGGAATTGATCTTATAAATTTTTTTAAATCCATAATTGTTTGTATTATACTACTAAATAAAATATCTTTTATATATGTCTAATAGTAAATTAGCAATCATTGGTGGAAGTGGTTTATATGATGTTGAGGAATTTAAAGAAAGAGAATTATTACAAATTGATACGCCGTGGGGTAATCCATCAGATAAAATATTAAAAACAAAATTTAATAATCGAGATGTTTTCTTTTTACCACGACATGGAAAAGGGCATTTTATCAGTCCTTCAAACATTAACTTTCGAGCCAACATCGATGCTTTAAAACAATTAGGTGTAACTGACATAGTATCAGTTTCAGCAGTTGGTTCTTTAAAAGAAGATTTACCTCCAGGAAAATTTGTAATTGTTGACCAATTTATTGATAGAACATTCTCAAGAAAAAAAACTTTTTTTGATGATGAAATTGTTGCTCACGTTTCTATGGCTCATCCAACATCTAGCGGTCTAATGAATGCGTGTGAGGAAGCCATTAAAAAAGAAAAAATAGAATATCAGAGAAACGGTACTTATGTAGTAATGGAGGGTCCACAATTCTCTACTTTGGCAGAATCTAATTTATATCGATCTTGGAAAGCCGACGTAATTGGCATGACCAATATGCCAGAAGCAAAATTGGCAAGAGAGGCTGAAATTAGGTATGCATCAGTTTCAATGGTCACAGATTATGATTGTTGGCATCCTGATCATGAAAATGTTGATGTTCAGCAAGTTATAAAGGTTCTTTTAGGTAATGCCGCTAAGGCAAAAAATATGATTAAAAATTTAATTGATAATTTTGAAGAACATATCGATCCTAAAGATCCAACTAATAATTGTTTAGATGTAGCAATAATTACAGCTCCAGAAAAAAGAACGCAAAAAACTAAAGATAAATTGAATACAATAGCAGGAAGAGTGCTTAGTAAATGAAAAAAATTATAACTTTAATTATTTTACTATTATTTTGGAATAGCAATCTTGTTGCTGAAGAATATCCCAACTCATGGGAAATGGATATTCAATGTAAACAAGGAAAATATGAATGGTATGAGTCTGCTTTTGTTGTAAATGTAGAAAACAATAAATTTTCACTAGGGCCATTTAATAGTATTGAATATGGGACTAAAAATATTAAATTTAAAGGAAAAATTTGAGAAGGCATCTACAAAACCGGGTGCTGCGAATAAATTATATAAAAAGCTATATATTAAAATGTACAAAAAATGTGGAGAAAGAGGAGTCACAATTGGTGGAGATCATGGAAAGGAAACTGTTGAAATAGCGGTCCCATTTTTTGTTAACGCTTTAAAATAATGAAAATTGAGGGAAAAGAATATCGAACGATTTGGTTTGAAAATAATATCGTCAAAATAATAGATCAAACAAAACTGCCACATCAGTTTATTATAAAAGATTTAAAAACTGTTAAAGATTCAATCAATGCAATTAAAACAATGGAAGTAAGAGGCGCACCTTTGATAGGGGCTACAGCGGCTTATGGATTGGTTTTAGCTATAATTGAAAATAATGATCAATCATTTTTAAAGAGAGCAGCTGAAGATTTAATTAATTCCAGACCAACTGCCATAAATCTTAAGTGGGCTGTTGATAGAATGATGAGTAAATTATCAGGTGTTAATAGTGATAAAGTTCTAGAATTAGCTCTTAATGAATCAAAAGAAATTTGTGAGGAGGATATAAAATTTTGTGAAAATATTGGTTTAAATGGTCTTAAGATTATAGAGGAAATTTATAATAAAAAAAAAGATACAGTTAATATACTTACTCATTGTAACGCAGGTTGGCTTGCTACAATTAATTGGGGAACAGCAACTTCTCCCATTTATCACGCTCATAAAAAAGGAATTCCAGTTCATGTGTGGGCTGATGAAACAAGGCCAAGAAACCAGGGGGCAAATCTTACTTCTTACGAATTAAACGAAGAGGGAATTAAAAATACTATTATTGCAGACAACACAGGTGGTATTTTAATGCAAAGGGGTGAAGTTGATATGTGTATAGTTGGAACAGATAGAACTTTGGCTAATGGAGATGTTTGCAATAAAGTTGGAACTTACTTAAAAGCATTAGCAGCGCATGATAACAAAATCCCTTTTTATGTTGCACTACCAAGTTCAACAATTGATTGGAACATAAAAGATCATAAAGAAATTCCGATTGAGGAAAGAAACTCAGAAGAATTATCTCATGTAGAAGGTTTCGATGAAGCGGGAAAAATAAAAAAAATACAGATTTATCCAAAAAAAAGTAAAGCGATGAATTTAGCTTTTGATGTGACGCCCGCGAAATACGTTACAGGTTTGATAACTGAAAAAGGATTATGTGAAGCATCTACAGAGGGGTTAAAAAAGTTATTTAAATGAAAAATTTAGATCAAAGGAATCAAATAATCGAATATTCTTTAAAATTAAATTCTACAAATCTTTCACCACTTAGATCAGGAAATATATCGTTAAAAGTAAAAGAGGATGAAAAAGAAGGGTATTTAATCACTCCGTCAGGAAAAAAATATGAATCATTAAAACCTGAAGATATTGTTTTTATGGATTTTAATGAAAAAGAGGAAAATAAAGTTTCAACTAATAAACCTTCATCTGAATGGAGATTTCATCGAGATATTTATCTAAACAAAAAAGATGCACAAGCGATTGTTCATGCTCACTCCCCACACGCAACAGCTGTATCTTCACATGGAAAAACAATCCCACCGTTTCATTATATGATTGCTCTTGCTGGAGGTGAGGATATTAAATGTGCTGAATATGCAACTTTTGGAACAGAAGAGTTATCTAAAAATGTAATTAAAGCTCTTGAGAATAGAAGCGCTTGTCTAATGTCAAATCACGGTCAGGTTGCTTTTGGAAAAAATTTGGAAGATGCGTTTGAGCTTGCCCAAGAGATAGAAAATATTTGTCATCAATACACTATTGCATTAAAATTAGGTCAACCTAAGATTCTTTCATTTGAAGAAATGAAAAGAGTTTTAGATAAGGCTAAAAATTATAAAAAAAGGTAAGATGATTAAAGTTGGGGAGCATATTACTTTAGATATTATCGGTACTACAAAAGAGTATGATCCTACAATTTTTGAAAAAGTCATAAATAAAATCGCTAAAGCGGCAAACGTAACTATCCTGAACATTTCTAAATATAAATTTGAACCACAGGGCTTTACCATTTTAGCTTTATTAGCTGAAAGTCACATCAGCTTTCATACATTTCCAGAAAAGGGAATAATTAGTTTTGATTTTTTTACCTGTGGAAAAATAAGCCCATCAGTGGCAATTGATATTATTAAAAAAGAATTTGAACACAAAAGAATTGTAAAAAAAGAATTTAATAGAGATACCCGATCTTTATATCACGACATTTATAGTTCACCTGGTTTACAAAAATCATATGTTGTAAATGAAGTTTTAGAGGATTTTAGATCAGAAGTGGGTCAACATATAGAAATTTTAGAATTGGAGCAATTCGGAAAGTCTTTATTTATCGACGGTGAAATACAAGTGGCAGCCTCAGATGAACATTTGTACAGCTCAACTTTTGTTGGAGTTGGCTTAAAATTAAATAAAAAAAATGAAAGAGCAGCAATAATTGGTGGTGGTGATGGAGGAGTTGCTCGAGAATGTATATCTAAAAAATTTAATTTTGTTGATTGGTATGAGCTTGATCCTGAGGTCGTAGAGGTTTGCAATAAACATCTTGGAGATATTGGAAAAAAAGCTACAGAAAAAAATTCAGTAAAATGTGTATGGGGTGATGCCTTTGAAAGTATAAAGACAGTAAGCGAAGATACCTATGATCATATTTTCGTTGATTTAAATGATGATCAGTTCTGTATTGATCTTGCAGCAAAGAATATGGAGTCTTTAGTTAGAATTTTAAAACCAAAAGGTGTAATCACTGCGCAAGTAGGAAGTCAGGATAAAAAACCTCTCCAAGTTGAAAATTGGCTAAATATATTTAACCATCATTTTGGAAATACTAATTTATCCAGAGTTTATATACCTAGTTTCGACTGCTCTTGGAATTTTTCTTCATCAATTAATCATTAAATTTTACTTTTTAATACTCTTAATTTGTGAAATACTTATTTTTTTATTAAAGGAGAAACAATGAATATATTTAAGAAAACTATTTTTTCAGTTCTATTTTCTTTGTTCATTATAGGAAATGTGAATGCTGATAAAATAAAAATTGGAACAGAGGGTGCTTATCCTCCATGGAACTCAAAAAATGAGGCAGGTAAGTTGATAGGATTTGAAGTTGAATTAGCTTGGTCACTTTGTAGATACATGGGAAAACAGTGTACAATTGTTGAGCAAGATTGGGATGGAATGATTCCAGCTTTAATCATGAGAAAGTTTGATGCAATAATGGCTGGAATGTCAATTACTGCAGAGAGACAAAAAGCAATAAGCTTTTCTCAAGGTTATGCAGATGAAGTTGCATCTTTAGCTGTGATGAAAGGTTCAAGTCTTGAAGGTTTAGACACACCAGCAGGTATTAATTTAACTAAACCAAATTCAGATGCTAAAAAAGCTTTAAAAACACTTACTGGTGCATTAGCAGGCAAAACTGTTTGTGTTCAAACTGCTACAATTCACCAAAACTTTTTAGACTCAGGTGATGTAGGAAAAGTAAATGTAAGAACTTATAAAACACAAGATGAAGTTAATTTAGATTTATCATCAGGAAGATGTGATGCTGCATTAGCTGCTGCTGTTGCATTCAGCGATTATTCCGAAAAATCTGGTAAGCCAGTTGTTCTTACTGGACCAACTTTTTCAGGTGGAGCTTTTGGAAATGGTGTTGGAGTTGGTATTAGAAAAGATGATACTGAACTTTTAAAAGCATTTAACAAAGCAATCGATAAAGCGAGAAAAAACGGGGACATTAGTAGAATTGCTACTAAGTGGTTTGGTTTCGACGCTTCTATGTAATTAAATTTTAGATTTGGCGACTATAATGTATAGTCGCCAATCTGTATGGAACTTCTAGCATTTGGAGATACTGGTTGGGGTGATGAACTATTTTATGCAACCCTGATGACCATAGCTGTTTCAATAACAGCAATGCTCATCGGTTTTCTTTTTGCATTAATTTTTACTCCTTTAAAATTATCTAAAAATAAGTTTTTAAATTTTATCGCAAATTCTTACACAACTATAATAAGAGGTGTTCCAGAATTGTTAGTAATCTACCTTTTCTTTTTTGGTGGAACTGGTGCAGTTATGTTTGTTGCATCAATATTTGGTTATAACGAGTATATTGAAATAAATGCATTTATTACAGGTGCTGTTGCAATTGGAATAATTTCTGGTGCTTATTCAACAGAAGTTTTTAGAGGAGCAATTCAATCAATTGACAAAGGTCAGTTTGAAGCTGCCAATGTATTAGGTCTAAATAAATTTGGAAAATTTTTTAGAATTATCTTACCTCAAACATTAAGATTAGCGATTCCAAACTTAAGTAATGTCTGGCAGATAACACTTAAAGATACTTCTTTAATTTCAGTAACAGGTTTAGTTGAAATCATGAGACAATCATATATAGCTGCTGGGTCAACAAGAGATCCATTATTCTTTTATTCATTTGCTGCAGTTTTGTATTTATTACTTACTTTTATAAGCATGAAATTGATTAATAGATTAGAAGTTAAGTATAGTAAGGGGTATTAATGGATCTTGAGTTAATGATTAATAGTTTTCCCAAATTATTAGGTGCAACAGTAATAACTTTAAAACTTCTTTCAGTTTCTTTAATAATAGGATTATTTGTTGGATTATTTTTTGCAATTCTAAGATTAAATAAAAATATTTTTATTAATAAATTTGCCTATGGATATTCATATGTTTTCAGGGGAACACCACTTCTAGTACAAATATTTATTATTTATTTTGGATTAGGTCAGATTGAATATTTAAGGTCAACAATTTTATGGGTAATTTTGAAAGAGCCTTATTGGTGTGCAATTATTGCTTTTGCTTTAAACACAGGTGCTTATACTTCAGAAATATTAAGATCAGCATTTCAAACAATCAAACCTGGAATTATAGAGGCAGGTAAAAGTCTAGGTATACCAAATAAAGTAGTCTTTTATAAAATTCAGATACCGATTGCTATCAGGCAATCTTTACCAGCCTACGGGAATGAAATAATCTTAATGATGAAAGGAACTTCTTTAGCAAGCACAGTGACATTAATGGATTTAACTGGAGTTGCAAAATATATTATTTCTACAACTTTTAAACCAATTGAAGTATTTATAGTTGCTGGTGGAATTTATTTATTTATGACTTTTATCATTTATAACCTAATCAAATTTTTGGAGAAAAAATATAGTTTTAATTAAAGTACAACTAAATCTAACTTTTGTTTTCCAAGTCTTTCATTACTATTTTCTGTAACTAAGTAAGTTTCACCTAGATTCATAGCTAATTGCTTATCAGAGTCCATTAATATCATATGCATAAAAAATACATTTCCTGGCTGAATTATATAAGAATTATTTGTGTAGAGCATTGGCCAATCCATCCAGTTTGGAGAAAAAGTATTTCCTAATGAGTAGCCACAAGCATTCATTCTAGCTTTATTGTAACCAAGGTCATCAAATGTTTTTGCATGAATATCAAAAACTTCACCAATTTTATTTCCAGGTTTCAATTTACTTTCACAATTCTGAAGAGCTTCAACACATGCTTCATGCATTTTATAATGACTAGATTCTGCTTTTCCAATAGCAATAGTTCTAAACATTGCAGAATGGTAATGTCTATATGTACCAGCCCATTCAATAGTTAATTGATCTTGATTATTTAAAATTTGCTTTTCTGATTGATAACGGCAAAGAAGTGCATTTTTACCTGAACCAATTATAAATTCATTTGCAGGATAATCTCCACCACCCTCAAATATAACTCTATTCATTTCAGCTAATATCTTAGACTCGCTAACACCAGCTTTTGCGTGTTTCCACACTTCGTTTAAAGCTTTATCAGCAAGCTCTGCAGCTTTTTTTACATAAATAATTTCTTCTTTGGATTTTATAACTCGTAGCTTTGTTATTAAGTCAGATTTATCTTCAAGAACACAATAATTTTCTAAAGATTTATTTAGTCGAAGAGCATTACGTCCAGTTAACCCGTAAGCCTCATATTCAACTCCTAATTTTTTTCCTTTAAGATTTAATTCATCTAAAATAATTTTAAGATCATCAATTGGATTTGAGCCCTCTTTATCAATCCAAATTCGAATATCTGATATATTAGATGTGTTTTGAGCCTGTCTTAAATCTGGAGCTCTTGTCAAAAGAATTATATTTCCATTTTTATCTAAAACTAATGATTGAAAAAAAACATACCCAAATGTGTCGTAACCTGTTAGCCAATACATAGACTCTTGTCTAAACATCAATAAAGCATCAAGTTTTTGTTTCTCCATTGACTCTAAAACTTTATTTCTTCTATCTAAAAACTCTTCTTTTGAAAAATGGAGTGCCATGAATTATCTAATAACTAGTATATTCTTTTATTTCTTTGATTATAGATCCAGTATAATTATTAATTTCCAACTTAATTTTTGCACGATTATCATTGAAAAAATGTACATCTCTTGAAAGTTTTATAAACTTTTCTCCAAAATCTTTTTCTTTTTCACACTGTCTTTTATCATCTTCAATAATCCATAATTTAGCGTTTATTTCTTTTAGTGATTGAAAGAGATTATTTAGTTTCTGATCTGTTTTAACATTATTCTCTAGTTGTTTTTTTAATATAGCGTGTTCATTTTTAATAAACTTTAGTTTTTCATGGTCTTTAATTTTTTCCTGTTTAATTTCTAAGATAGAGATTTTGTCTAAAAGTTCACCTACTGAAACTTCTACTATAATTTTATTCATAAAATTAAATACTGTGCTATCTTGTTATAAATATGTCTAATATTCTAATTATTAAACATGGATCTTTAGGAGATATAGCGCAAGCAAGTGGCGCAATTCAAGATATATCTGAAAATCATAAAAATGATCAAATTTACCTGCTGACAACAAAAGCTTACTTTGACTTATTCAAAAAAAACCCTTTTATTTATGATGTTATTTTAGACAAAAGACTTTCAAGAATTAATTTGATTTATCTATATTTTTTAATGAGAAAACTAAAGAATTATAATTTTTCAAAAGTTTTTGATTTACAAAATTCTTCAAGGACAAATTTTTATAAAAATATTCTTTTCGCAAAAAAAGGTAAAGATGTTTGGTCTAGTTCGATTACAACATTACCCTCAAATATCAAAAAAGATGAATTTGATAAATATTCAGTACTTGAAAGATTTGATCATCAATTAAAAGAGTCTAATATTAATACGTCAAATACTTTAAAACCTGACTTTAGTTGGGCCGCAACAGACATAAGTAAAATTAAAAATTTTTATAATTTAAGTAAATATATTTTGTTATTTCCTTTTTGTTCACCTCATCTTTCAGTAAAGAAATGGCCATATTACAATAAACTTATTGAATTAATCATAAATAGATATGGCGATGAGTATAAAATTGTTACGGCACCAGGTCCTGCAGAGATCGATAGCGCAAAAGAAGTTAACGCATTGTCTTTACTAGAAAATAATAATGCACTTAATATTCCCCAACTAACTTCCCTAATAAAAGAAAGTTCTTTCGTAATTGCTAATGATACGGGTCCAGCACATATAGCAGCTCATGTAAATGCTAAAGGGATAACATTATTCGGAAAACATACCACAGCCTATAAGGTTAGTATTGAAAGAGAAAATTTTAAAGCGATAGAAGTTTCTGATTTAAATAATTTGAGTGCTGAAAAAGTTTTTGAAAGACTATCAAGGTCTTTATCTAAAGGATCTTAGTTAAGATTTTTTTTATATTCATTTACAATTTTATCCCAATGAAATTTTAAGGCAAAATCTTTGGCATTGTTCCCAAGTTCAATATATCTTTTATTTTCAATCATTAAATTTAATGACGAATAGATATTATCCAAATCATTTCCATCACATATTAAACCGGTTTTATCATGAACAATAGCATCTGCAGCTCCTCCATCTTTTCCACCCAAAGATGGAACCCCATATTGAGCAGCCTCAACATATGCTATTCCAAATCCTTCAACAGAGGTTTTATGTATTATTGATGGCATCACAAATATATTTGAATTTGCAATTAATGCGTTTTTAAGATCGCTGCTGATGTCTTTAAAAAACATAACCTGTGAGACAAGATCAAGTTCTTTTACGAGCTTCTTTAAATTTTCTTCCTCCTCTCCATAACCCACACATATATAAACAATATCAGGATACTTTTGTTTTAAATTTCTGAGCGCCATAATTACTTTTTCATGGCTTTTTCTTTTATCAAATCTGGAAACTGTAATTAATCTTGGTGTTTTTGTTTTAAGTAAGCTTTCAACTTTTTTTAGAATTTTTTTGTCTAGCTCTTTTACAGGATTAACCCCAGGATTGATTACAATAATTTTTTTTTCATTAACACCATTTTCAATTGCTAATTTTTTTGTATATTCAGAATTAGCAATTATCTTTTTAACATTACTTAAGATATTTATTACTCTTTTATTTGTTGAGCTTCCTTTTGGGTGATTAATTTCTTTACCATGTATTAGACAAAATTTACTTTTATCTGTCTTAATAAATTCTAAGCTTTTCCAATGATCAGCAATTATTCCTTGAACTTTATTTTTTTTTAAAAACTCATTTATTAATTGAGCTTTTCTTATTTTTCTTAGGAATTTTATTCCGCCAATTCTTTCAATTGAAAAATTTTCTTTATCATCAAATTCTTTATGGTTTTCGTAGTAATCAGCAAAAACTTTAATCATAAAATTTTTTGACATTTCTTTGGCAAGACCCCACATCAGACTTTGCATACCTCCTAATTCGGGGGGAAAAGCTCTAGTTATAATTAGATACATCTATTATTGTTTCCACTTAATTCCACAACCTGCGCTTGGGATTTGACTCTCAGGCCCTTTTCCAGTTTCAGAAATTTGTTTCATAGCCTTAAATAAATCACTTTCTCCATCTCTAACTGGAATCAGATTCTTTAGTTCTCGTAGTCTTCCTCTGTATTGAAGTTCTAAATTTTTATTATAACCAAAGAAATCTGGCGTACATACTGCGTCATAAATTTTTGCTATATTTTGAGTGTCATCATTTAGATAAGGAAAGCCAAATTTATTTTTTTTTGCAAACTCAATCATATTTTCAAAAGAGTCTTCAGGATAATTTATAGGATCATTAGCGCAAATTGCGACAGAGTTTACTCCTAATTTTTTTAGTTCATCACAATCCTCAACAATATCCTTTGTTACAGCTTTTACGTATGGGCAGTGATTACATATAAACATTATAAGAGTACCGTTTTCACCTTTAATATCATTTAAATTTAATAATTTATTTTCAGTAGATTTTAGTTCAAAGTGATGAGCTTTTTGACCAAAATCACATATTGGAGTTTGAATTGGCATAATGTAATAATATATAAATAATGTTTTACGATTTAAAAGATAAAAAACCAAAAAACTCTGGTGAAAATTGGGTGGCGCCTAATGCAGTTGTAATTGGAGATGTAACTCTAGAAAAAAATTCTAGTGTTTGGTTTAATGCGACTTTAAGGGGAGATATAGAAAATATCCATATCGGTGAAGGTTCAAATATCCAAGATGGATGTGTTTTGCATACAGATCCAGGTTGTCCATTAAAGGTTGGAAAAAACGTAACCGTAGGTCATTTAGTTATGTTACATGGATGTACAATTGAGGAGGGTAGCCTAATTGGAATCGGCGCGGTGATTTTAAATAAAGCAAAAATCGGTAAAAATTGTATTATAGGTGCCAAAGCTTTAATTACTGAGAATAAAGTAATCCCAGATAATTCCTTAGTAGTTGGCTCACCCGGAAAGATTATAAGAGAAGTTACAGATGATGAAAAAAAAGCTGTATATAAAAATACAAAACATTATCAGGATAATTGGAAAAAATATTCACAGTCCACTTTTTAAAATATTTACATGAAACTTCTTTTTAGATTATCTTTATTGTTATTAGTATGTTTTTTTTTTCAAACAAATTTAGCTTTTTCCAAAATTACTTATAAAGAAATATTAGATAACCCTACCGATCTAGAACTTAATTTAAATTATGCCAAGCAACAAGAAAATGCTGGAAATGTAAAATCAACTATAGCTACGTTGGAAAGACTTAGTATGCTTTATCCTAAAAATACTGACATTAAGTTATATCTCTTATCGATTTTATTAAAAATGGATTCAAAAGTAAAAGTAGATTTTATGGTCAAAACAATGCTTGATGATCCTAACACAACAGATGAAACAAAAAAATTAATTGCAGAGCTATTATTAGATGAAGGTATAGAAAAAGAGGAAACAAAGAAATGGATAGCTTATATGGATTTCAATATTTCTCAAACTGAGGACAGCAATGTAAGTTCGTTAACAAAATCTGGTAAAAGAGCATTAGCTAATGGAGATGGGAGTGATGGTGAAACAAACTATGGACAAAATGAAAAAGACGATGAACTTACATTAGATTATGACAAAAGTTACGTCAGAGGCACTTCAATAACTTTAGGTAGAATTCTTGATCCAAGTTCGTCTTTGTTTATGAATTTAGGAACAAATATCAATACTAATAATAAAAAGAAAAAAGGAGAAAGTGATGTTCATTCAGGCTCAATCAGTTACTTTAAGGCTTTTAAAAAACATTATTTTTCCCCTTATATTTATTACAATAAATTAAATTACGCACGTCAAGAAGATTACCAATCAAGAGGTTTAGGTTTTAATAATACATATTTAATAAATAATAAGTTCAACTTGAATTATGCATTTAGTTTTTCAGACTCAAGATATCACTCGAGGCCTTCACCAACTAATAGCGAGGGAACCCAACTTTTTGTTGATGCAGGCGATTTAAATAATAATGAAGTTTACTCCTCTAGCATTAGATTAAATTATAACCTTTCCAACAAAACCCAAATAAGCACAAAATTAATTTATAATGATACTCAACACGCAAAAAATTATGGCAGCTTTGATACAAGTGGAGCAAACTTATCTATTTCAAGAATATTGCCATTTGGAACAATTACAGCATCTGCAACACATACCACAGATGTTTATGATGCTAAAAAGGTAAAAATTTCACCAAGGGATAGAGAGGATACTACTTTTGTTACAAGTTTAAGTTTAAGAGGAGACATTAATCAAATTTTTCCAATATTAAGAAAAATCAATAAAGATAATAATATTTATTATACTTTAAGTTTCAGAGAATCTAATGTAAATTCAAATGTTGAAACTTATGAGGTTAAAAGATCTTTTAAAACAATTGGATTATCAAAAAGGGTAAACTTTAATGATTAAAAAGTTTTTAATAACAGCTTTTACTTTGATTATTTCAACATCTAGCGCTTTAAGTATTGAATTTATTGGAGTTATTGGTGTTGCGGTAGGTGAAATAAATAATCAAAAAAATGAAAAGTTATTAAACGGCTCAAAGATTTTTTATGGTGATACTATTATTGTAAAGTCAAAATCAAATGCTCAAATTTTGTTTTTAGATGAAACTGTTTTAACCGTTGGAGAAAATACTGAGCTTACAATAGATGATTTTATTTATGACCCCAAAACAAATGATGGTAACTTTGTTACAAATATTAAATCCGGAACTGTAAAATTTATTACAGGTAAAATTAGCAAAAAAAACCCTGATAATTTAGAAGTAAAAATGCCCGCAGGGACTTTGGGTGCCAGAGGGACAGAATTTCTCATTCAGTCAAATTCAAAACAAGAGAGCACAGTTTTATTATTAGGCCCAGGTCCGAATAATACTTTAGGTATGATACCTGGCAATGTTCAGCTTTCTGACGGACTTAATGTAACTAACATAACAAATCCTGGTTTTCAAGCGATGGTAAAAAACTAATGAGAAATTTTTTAATAATTTTAAAATCTGTAATTATCTTAATGTTGTTAAGCAGTAATTCTTTTTCAGTGGTATCTGCTCCTGCTCCAGCTAGCCCGAGTGTTTTAAGTCAGATATCTAACTCGATGAGTCATTCAGTTGTAAACTCAAATAATATCACAAACAATTCAAACAGTGTTACGTCTAGTGTCATTAGTTCAACCGAACTTAAAGAGGAAATAAAAGAAACAGCCGCAGCACTCGGCTTAGAAGTTGATGAAACCGCTACAGACATATTATCTGGTCTATCTTTAGATGAGGATGGAGAGAACAAAGAAGAAATTGTAAAAGCTATGGAAGAAGCTAATGATAACATTAGAGAATTAGGTCACGACTATGAAATGACAGTAGATGAAAATACTATGATGTACGACTCTGGTTGGGTGACACTTACAAAAGTCACAACTGGTTCAAACGGATTGACTTACAGTTCTGATAAAAATGTGTTCCAAGATGGAGCAGTGCAACAAGCTCGAGGAAAAGTTTATGTAAATTTTAAAAAAGGAGAAATGAGTGGAGATATGTTTACTAGAATAACTTTAAAAGGCGAATCACAAGTAAGTCACTCGTGGAATACTGGAACTGCTGGAATTACATCTGTTCCAATAGTTGCTTCAACTGTAAGAGGTTTAAAATCAGATGGAACTACGGACTTTGATGAATTTGTTGATATAAATCCTTCAATGAAAGCTGCTGCAGATACATTAGCACCTCAGTATGAAGTTGGGAAAACGAAACAAGAATTAATGGATTGGTACAATCATGACACAAATAATGCAGATGCTGACAAAAGAGTATTTTTCTACGGTAAATTTGTGACGATAGATCCAACAGGAAGCGAAGGAACTGGTACAATTATTATAGAGGGGGCACACGACAATGAAGCAAATGCAACTGGACCAGTTGATATGTTTACTGGTAAAGATGGTGAAGAAAGATATCTTGATACTGTTGAAAGACATGAAGGTGCTTCAACTCTTATCGGTAGAGCCTTAGAGTAAATATAATTTAAAACTGTGTTCACTTATACCCTTACTTACTCAAAATTATTAAATTAAACAGATATGATGAAAAAAATATTTATAGTATTAATTTCTCTATTTACATTTAATTCTTCATTAATAGCAGCTCCTTTAAAATCTCCTTTAGATAAATTATCTAAATATTTTAAAAATGGTCAAATGATCAAAATTAATTCCTATAATGCAAAAAATTATATGGAGATTAAAGATGGAACTTATAAAAAATCACCATTAGAAATAGATGCATTTATAGCTTATCCAAAAAAAGGTGATGGACCTTTCCCTCTAGTAATGTTCGCTCATGCGAGTGGTGGTCCACTTTTGTTTACTAATAAATGGTTTAAGTTCAACAGACTCGCTGCCAAATCTTTACAAAAAAAAGGAATTGCAGTTATGTTCATTGATAATTTTGCCCCTCGTGGAACTTATACAACTCATGCAAATCAACAAAAGGTTCCTCATTGGTCTACTTTTATTGATACTTTTATGGCTCTCGAACACGTATCTAAAGATCCTAAAATAAATATAACTAAAGTTGGTATTACGGGCTGGTCAAGAGGCGGTGCAATTTCTATTATGGCTTCAGAAAAAAAGTTAAGAGATGCACTGATTGATAAAAATTTATTTTTTGCTGCTGCCCAACCAAGGTCGCCACCATGTTGGAGCATCGGAATGTTTAAAAATCCGACACCAACACCAGAGACAAATACTTGGATGGTATTAGGTGGTGCTGATGATTATACAGCAGCAGAACCTTGTGTTGAACTTGGTAAAAAAATTAGAGCTAATGGTGGAAATATAGAAGTTACAGTTAAAAAAGGTTGGCATCATGGCTTTACAGCCAATTATGAAGAAGAGTGGGAAAAAGACGGTATGGTATTTACTAATTGTCCAGGTTTTTTCACTAATGATGATGGAACAACGAGTTCAACTGATCCCAATTATAAATGGGCCAAAGCATGGTGGATGGACAGTTGTATAAAAAATGGTGCACATGTTGGAGGCGATAAGGGTAAATACTTTAAATCTAAGTTTGTAAAATTTTTTAAAAAGGAACTTCTTAATTAATATGCCAACATATACAGTCACAAATTCAAACTTTAATTTATCCTCAAGACAACAAAAAAAATTAGCAGAAGGTATAACTAAAGTTCATAATGTAGTAACTGGTGCGAATACTTATTTTGCTCAAGTAATATTTAATAAAACAAAAAAAAATAATCATTTTATGGGTGGAAAAAAAGTAAAAGAACCCTCATTATTTTTACTTGGTCAAATTAGAGCAGGTCGATCAAAAGAGATAAAAGACGAATTAATTTCAGATTTAAAACATGTATTAATAAAAAATTCCAAATTAGATGAAACCCAAGTTTGGGTTTATATTAATGATCTTCCTCCTTCACAAATGATAGAATATGGCGCTGTTTTACCAGAGTCTGGGAAAGAAGGAGAGTGGTTCACAAATTTATCAGTTAAATTAAAAAAAAAATTAGCTGCTATTGAAAAATAATTTAAGGAACTAACCAATCATTCTTGTTTGTTTCCAAATCAAACTTAGCTCTTCGATGTCCTTTAGCAGCAAGATATAGCCATTCGACAGATTTAATTTTACATTTAATTACGGTAAAGTTCTTATAACCTTCTTCACTTTGTTCCATAGTATAATCAAAATCTTCTAATTTCGATATCATTCCTGATGTTGGATCATCTGATGTAGTCCCTGGAGGACTATCTGTTAAATAGCAACGTCTGCTTATATGTTGAGTTTTTTTCCAAGACTTTTCAGTTATAGAATTTTGATTGTTTACCTCACACTCTACTTTAACTCTTAATTGTATTTTTTCTTCTTTATCGTAAAAAACTAAAGAGGCATTTTTATTATTTTTTAGTATATCCACCTTTGGAGATCTTAAATCAGTATGAAACTGTAAGAGTTTACCTTCTCTGTCTGATTTACGTAAGACAACTATTCTACCATCAACTTCATTTTGATGAGCGCAAATAAAAACTGGAATTCTAAATGGTGAACTTCTGTTGGATACAGCATCATCCAACATAGACCAATATTTGTTTTGAATTTCTTCTAAATCTTCATAGTATGCTGGCTGCATACTTTACTTTCTAAATCTTTTTATTAAGCTTGAGGTATCCCAACGATTACCACCCATTCCTTGTACTTCTCCGTAATATTTATCAACCAATTCAGTTACAGGTAACAATGAGCCATTATCTTTAGCTTCATCCATTGCAATTTTTAAATCTTTTCTCATCCAATCAACTGCAAAACCAAAATCAAATTTGTCATCAATCATAGTTTTATATCTATTTTCCATCTGCCATGATTGAGCTGCACCTTTTGAAATGACTTCAATAACATTCTCCATATTTAATCCAGCTTTCATTCCAAAGTTAATCGCTTCAGATAATCCCTGAACTAAACCTGCTATACAAATTTGATTAACCATTTTAGCTAGTTGACCATTACCAGGACCACCAAGTAATTTCATTTTTTTACTGTAACAATCTATTTTATCTTTTGCTTTATCAAAGTCAGCTTGATCTCCACCAATCATTACTGTCAATGCACCGTTCTCAGCACCCGCCTGTCCACCAGAAACTGGAGCATCTAATGATCCAAAACCATTTTTTTTTGCATACGCATGAATTTCTCTTGCTATAGTTGCTGAAGCAGTGGTGTTATCAATATAGACGGATCCTTTTTTAATTGTTTTAAAAACACCATTATCACCAAAAGTGACCTCTCTTAAATCATTGTCATTACCAACACAGGTAAAAATATATTCAGCATCTTTTGCTGCCTCTGCAGGAGTTTCAGCCATTTTACCATTGTATTCACCGATCCATTTTTCAGCTTTAGATTTAGTTCTATTAAAAACAGTTACATTGTGTCCGGCTTTTGATATATAACCAGCCATTGGGTAGCCCATTACCCCAAGACCTATGAAAGCAACATTACAAGTCATAATTTTAATATATGTTTAAGAGTTTAAGTTTAAAAGTAATTATATTTGGTTTTATATTTACATTTTTTTCAAGTTTTGGACAGAGTTTTTTTCTTGGTCTATTTAATTCAAGTATACGTGACACTCTCTCTATTACCCAGGGACAATTTGGATCAATTTATGCCTCAGCAACTTTATTGAGTAGCTTTCTGTTAATTTGGGTAGGAAAAAAAATCGATGATATCAATATTTTTAAATTTGCATTTTTTGTAACTTTACTTCTTTCCTTTTCATGTTTTTTCTTTTCAAAAATTTCATCTGTTACTTTTTTATTTATTGCAATATTTTTAATGAGATTTTCAGGACAAGGGATGATGTCTCATACTGCTACAACTACCATTTCAAGATACTTTACAAAATCTAGAGGGAAGGCATTAAGCACTGGTTGGTTTGGTCTTTCAACAGCAGAATTCATTTTACCAGTTTTAATTGTATATTTATTAACAATTACAACTTGGCAAAGTATTTGGATTTCAGTATCGATCTTAGTTTTAATATTTCTACCAATGGTTTCTTTTATCTTAATTAAAAATTTAAATTTTGATTCAAGGGAAGAAGTAAAAAAAAATGATCATAAAGAAAAGGATATTTTTCAATGGAAAAGAATTGAAGTTTTAAAAGATTACAGATTTTATATTATCTGTTTGAATATGTTAGCCATGCCATGGATTGCTACTGGAGTATTTGTATATCAATCTTTTATTACTGAGTCTAAAGATTGGGGAACTTTTGTCATTGCCCAATCATTTATGGTTTATTCGATTTTATCAGTAGTAACTTTAATAGTCTCTGGTTTTTTAATTGATAAGTTTACTAGTAGAAAATTACTCATCTTTATGAATATTCCGTTAATGTTATCTACTTTAGTCTTGATTTTTTTTAATACATCCATGACAGCATTTATATTTTTGGGTTTAATTGGTATTTCAAATGGTTTGGCCAACGTTTTAGGATCTTCTATATGGGCTGAAATTTATGGAGTTAAACATATTGGATCTATCAAAGCTCTTTCTACAGCATTAATGGTATTTTCTACTGCCTTTGGAACTGCTTTATTTGGTCTTTTAATTGACCAAGGATTTTCTATTGAACAGATAGCTTTGGTATCTTTTGTATATATCTCTGTATCTATTACTCTCCTCTTTTTTGTGAGAAATAAGCTAAATCCAAAATATATATAAAATCTCCTTGATTTTTTAAGCTTCACTGTATAGATACTGGCCATGGCAAGAGTGACTGTAGAAGATTGTACTGATAAAGTTGATAGTCCATATGAATTAGTCCTAGTAGCTAAAGAAAGAGCTACTCAACTTAATTCAGGAATTGAACCAACCTTAGATAGAGATAATGATAAGAATACGGTTATTTCTTTAAGAGAGATAGCAGAGGAAAAAATTAAAGTTCCTGATTTAACTGAAAATGCAATTTACAAATTAAGAAAACATGTTGAGCAAGTTGATGATGGAGCTGAAACAGATGAGGATGTTGGAGATGATTTTGACAGTCTTTATAAAGGTGAGATCTCTAAAAGCGGAACACCAATATTACCATCAAAGAGAGCAAGAAAAGCTCCTGAAAAAATTCAGGTTTCAAAGGATGATTTAGCAGAATTATCAGAAACAGCTAAGCCAGAAGTAGAGACACCTTTGGAGGAAGACTCACAATCAGAAGAGAGTATTTCACTTGATCAAGTCTCAGAAGCAGAGAATCAAATATCAGAGACCTCATCAGAAGATAACGAAAATAATTAATTAAATTCCTCTAAAATCTTTTTTCTATGTTCGTCAAGATCAGGAATATCTCCCCTTTTTTTTTCATCGTTATAAGATGACATTTTGATAGGGTTTCCGGCTAACTTAAAATTACCTATTACTTTATGATAAGCCTCAACAATCATATTTCTTGATTCAATTTGAGGATTTTCAACTGCCTCCTTTATATTGAATATTGGCCCACAAGGGATTTTTTCTTTTTCCATTTCTTTAATCCAATCTTGAGTATTTTTTGACGATAATTTTTTTTCTAAAATTATTTTTAATTCATCTATATTTTTTGCTCTTGATGAATTATCGGAAAACTTAGAATTTTGACTAATATCTGAAATTTTTAATACATTACAAAGTTTTTCAAATAACTTATCATTACCTGCTGCTATAATTATATGACTATCTTTTGTTTTAAAGGCTTCGAATGGAGCTATAGACGGATGACGTGAACCCATAGGTTTAGGAATTTCATTTTTTGAGAGATAACGAGCAATAGCATTTTCTAAAATTGCAATTTGACAATCTAACATTGACACATCTATAAACATTCCTTTTCCTGTTTTTTGTCTATCGTAAAGTGCAGCATTAATACCTATCGCAGTAAATAAACCTGCAGTGATATCTCCTATAGATGTACCAACTCTTGTGGGTTCAGAATTTGGTTGTCCTGTTACACTCATCAAGCCACCCATTCCTTGCACAACCATGTCATAAGCGGGCAATTCTTTTAGAGGACCTGTTTGCCCAAACCCAGATGCAGATGCATAAATTAATTTTGGGTATTTTTTGTTAACCTCTTTCCAACCATATCCCCATTTCTCAAGAGTACCTGGTTTAAAGTTTTCTACCAAAATATCTGCTTTTGATAAGATTTTATCAAAAATTTTTTTATCTTCTAAATTTTTCAAATTTAAAGCAATACTTTCTTTACCTCTGTTAAGTGACATAAAATATGCAGAATATTCTTTTATAAATGGTCCAAATTTTCTTGAATCATCTCCAATTTCTGGAGCTTCAATTTTTATAACTCTCGCACCTAGATCGGATAGTATCATAGTGCAGTAGGGGCCAACTAATACCCTTGTTAAATCAACAACTAGCAGGTTTTTTAAAGGTCCATCCATATAATTTCTGTCATATTTGAGTTTTTGGCGACTTGACTCTTATTAATAAGTTCACTTTAATTGAAATATTAAAAATAACAATAGAGGGAAAAATAATGTTAAAAAAAATATCTTTATATTTAACTTCATTAGCTTTTGTTCTTACTACTATTGGTTCTGCTTATGCTGTAACGCTAAAAGCAAGTCACCAATGGCCTGGAACACCAAGAGCTGATGGATCTTTTGATCCGCGTCATGAAATGGTACAAATCATTGCTGACGAAGTTAAAAAAGCAAACGTTGGAATAGATATAAGAATTTATCCAGCTAAATCATTATACAAACCTAAGGAACAGTGGAAACCGATGACAACTGGTCAACTGGATATTTCTGCTTTTCCATTAGCTTATGCGTCTAAGTTCCATCCTGAATTTGATGCTACTTTAATGCCAGGTACAGTAAAAAATCATGATCATGCATTGAGATTTAATAAAGGACCAATGATGACTGAGATTAAAAGAATAATTAACGATGCTGGTGTAGTAGTTTTATCTGATGCATGGTTAGGCGGTGGCTTTGCTTCAAAGTCAAAATGTATAAAAAATCCTAGTGATGCAAAAGGTCAAGTTATGAGAGCTGCAGGTAAAGCATTTAACCAAATGTTAGAAGCAGCAGGTGCAGGTATACAAAGTATGCCATCATCAGAGATTTATACTGGTTTACAAACTGGTGTATTGACTGGAGCAAATACTAGTTCTGGAAGTTTTGTAAGTTACAAAATTTACGAACAAGTTTCATGTGCGACACCTCCGGGAAAATTTGGTTTATGGTTTATGTATGAGCCAATTTTAATGTCAAAAAAGTCTTTTGATGCTTTAAATTCAAAACAACAAAATGCTTTAATGGCTGCTGGAAAAGTTGCTGAAAAATATATGACAGCACAAGTAGAGAACTTAGATAAAAAGTTTGAGGATGCTTATAAAGCTGCTGGTGTTAAGTTAGTATACATGAGTGAAAAAGATCATGCTGCATGGGTAGAGATTGCTAAAAAATCTTCTCATAAAGCGTTTGCTGATAAAGTTCCAGGCGGCGATAAGCTGATGGAAATGGCTTTAGCAGTTAAATAAAATAATATATAAAGAACCCCTATTTACTCTTATTAAATAGGGGTTTTTTTATGAAAAAAAAATATCTACAACTTTGTGACTATATAGCTAAAGCATGTGGTGCTTTCGCTGTATTGGCATTGCTCTTATCAATCTTGGTAATCGTTGAACTTGTTTTTGAAAGATATTTTTTTCAAAGAGCAATTACATGGCAAACAGAACTTGTCACCATGTTATTGGTTGCCTCAACTTTTATAGGAAGTGTATACGTTTTAAGTGAAAAAGCTCATGTTAGCATGGAATGGATTTACGATTTTTTATCAAAAAAAAATATAATTAGATTAAAAATTTTTACATCTTCAATAAGTTTACTTTTTTTCTTAATTTTATTTTATTTTGGATTTTTAATGTTCGAGGAAGCATTTACCAAAAATTATTCAACAGGAACTGTTTGGGATCCACCATTATGGATACCATATTCATCAATGATGTTGGGGGCTTTGCTAATGATATTACAGTATATCGCAGAAATTATAAAATTAAGTGATGAAAAGGATTTTAGTTAAATGGATCCATTGATTATAGCGTTAATTGTTGCAGTTTTTACTTTATTGGTACTTTTTTCTGGAATTCCAATCGCTTTTGGTTTGAGTTTTGTTTCAATAGCTCTGTTAGTTACATTTGAAGGTTTTCAAATGCTTGATGTCTTTGCCGAAACATTTTTTGCAGGACTAAACTCTTTTGTTTTACTTTCTATACCAATGTTTATTTTAATGGGAATGGCTGTTGCTAATTCTCCAGCAGGTAAAGATTTATATACAGGCTTAGATAGATGGCTTTGGAGAGTACCAGGAGGATTGGTAATTTCTAATATTGGAGCATGCTCAGTTTTTGCAGCCTTGAGTGGATCTAGTCCCGCAACTTGTGCTGCGATTGGAACAATGGGAATACCCGAAATGAGAAAAAGGGGATATTCGGATCAGATTGCAACAGGAACTATCGCAGCTGGTGGAACTTTAGGGGTTTTAATTCCTCCAAGTATTGTTTTAATTGTTTATGGAATTGCAACTGGCACATCTATTGGAAGATTGTTTTTATGTGGTCTTGTGCCAGGCTTTATGTTGGCAGGTATGTTTGCGATATGGGCTCTAATACACAGTTATTTTATTGATAAAGATGCAGCAAAAGCTCTAAGAAATAGAGTAAGACCTACTTTAAAAGAAAAACTTGAAGTCTTACCAAGAATTCTTCCTTTTTTGGCAATTATAGCGGGAGTTCTATACGTGCTTTATGGAGGAGTTGCAACACCATCTGAGGCCTCTGGAGTAGGGGCATTCTTAGTTTTTGTTTTAATTGCCGTTGTTTATAAAATTTATCAGCCAAAAAAGATTTGGAACATTGTTAAAGTTTCCATGAAAGAAAGTGTAATGATAATGTTCATTATTGCTGCTTCATATCTTTTTGCATTCACTCTTTCACAATTGTATGTAACTCAGTCATTAGCACAGAGCATGGTTGAATTAAGTTCAAACAAATGGGTTGTGTTCATTTTAATAAACATATTTCTTTTAATAGCTGGTTTCTTTTTACCACCAGTAGCAGTTATTGTAATGACTTCAGCTATACTATTACCAGTTATTACCACCTTAGGATTTGATCCATATTGGTTTGCAATAGTATTTACAATTAATATGGAGATTGGCTTAATTACACCCCCGGTTGGATTAAATCTTTATATTATAAAAGGAATTACTCCAGACGTTAGTTTGTCAGAAATTTTAAAAGGATCTATACCATTTATGATAATTATGGCTTTAGCTATAGTAATATTATGTATTTTTCCTGAGATTGTTACATGGTTACCTGATAAAATAATGGGTAAGGACCTTGGATTCTAAAAAAGAAATAAATAGAAAAATATCAGTGGCTCCAATGATGGATTGCACTGACAGACATGATCGTTTCTTTTTAAGACTGATGAGTAAAAATGTAATGCTCTATACTGAGATGGTTGCTACAAAATCGGCAATCCATGGTGATCGAAAAAAAATTTTATCTTATAGTCCTGAGGAAAAACCATTAGCTTTGCAAGTAGGTGGTTCAGACAAAGAAGAATTAGCAGAAGTAGCTAAAATTGCAGAGGATATGGGTTATGATGAAATTAATATTAATCTTGGTTGTCCTAGCAAAAAAGTTCAAAAAAATAGATTTGGTGCATGTCTAATAAAAGAACCTGACTTAGTTGCTGAATGCATCAGTTCAATGGTGAATGCTTGTAAAATACCTGTTACGGCAAAGACAAGGATTGGTTTCGATGATACAGAAGAATTTAATTATTTGAATAATTTTATTCATAAGATGAAAGACGCTGGTACAAAAACATTTATTTTGCATGCGAGAAAAGCAATATTAAGTGGATTGTCCCCAAAACAAAATTTAAATATTCCGAAGTTAAATTACAAAATGGTTTATGATATTAAAAAAGAAAATCCTAATTTAGAAATAATTATAAATGGTGGAATCACAAAAGTTCAAGAAATAAAAAGTCATTTAAAGTTTTGTGATGGTGTAATGATAGGAAGATCAATATATCAAAATCCGTATTCCTTGATTGAAATTGAAAAAGAAATATTTAAAACAACAAATAATCCATCGCGAGAACAAGTAGCTGAAAAACTTTTAGAATATTTAGACAAAGAGGTGAAGTTGGGTACTAAAGTAAATCACATAATGAGACATACAGTTGGACTATATCATGGTCAAGTAGGATCCAAAGAATGGAAAAGGTATTTAAGTGAAAATATGATGGCAAGGGACTCTGATTTTCAAAAAGCAAAACATATTATGACAATTGTTCAAAATAATGAAAAAGCTAATCAAGCTAATTCTTAATGGAAATATTAAATTCATCTGAACTAATTAATCTTTTAATTGTACTTGCATCAGCAGCAGCTGTTGCTGGTTTTATGGCTGGGTTACTGGGAGTGGGGGGTGGAATAATAATGGTACCAGCATTGTACTATGCTTTTACAGTTTTAGATTTTGATATTGTTACTAGAATGCATTTATCTGTTGGAACATCTTTAGCAATTATTATTCCAACATCCATAATTTCAACTAAAACGCATATGGAATATGATGCAGTTGATTTTAAGATGGTAAGGTCATTTGGCATTTTTATTCTTTTGGGGGTAATTGCAGGAACATTCTTGGCAGTAAATTTGAAAACCCCTGCTTTAGTTTTGTTTTTTTCAATCTTTGCATTTTTTGTAGGTATTTTTTTTATCTTTGTCAGAGAAAAACTTATGGAAAACCCAAAAAAGATATCAGATTTAGTCAAAAATATTTCGGGAATAATAATTGGTTTTATCTCAGTACCACTTGGTATTGGAGGTGGTTCTTTAATGGTTCCTTTCATGAGAACATTTGGATATGACATAAGAAAATCTATTGGCACAGCAGCAGCTGTAGGTTTTTTAATAGCTTTAAGCGGCACAATAACAATGATAACTGGAGGAAAATTAATCAATAACGTTAATACTCCATTTAGTTTAGGATATATTAATTTACTTGGTTTTATTGTGTTTGTGCCTGTGACGATGATAATGGCAAGGATAGGTGCAAAAGCAGTTTATAAAATTGATAAAAAGATTTTAAGTAAAATTTTTGGTACTTTTTTAATTATTGTATCCATGAGATCATTTTTTGAATACTTATCGATTAATTAGCAAAAAAAATTAATTAGTTCCCCATTTTATCTTGTTCCAAATTCTTTCATGAAAATAGTAAAAAAACAGTGGAATAATTGAGCCAAAACCTAGTATTCCTGCACCTGTGAAAGTACCTGTATAAACATAACCAAATATAACCCAATAAACAAAAATTAAAAATCTCCAAGAAAAAGTCTTAGCAATTGATCTGATTTTTTTATCTGCCATAAAAAAAAGAGGTGATTTCAGTCTCCCTCCATCACCTCACAGGATTAAATTTAGATGATTCTTTAAATTTTTTTGAACACTTAATAGTTGAATCTGTTATTTATAAAACTTAAATTTTTTGGTCGTATTCGCCAATTTTGCCTGTTTTTTTTAATATCTCATCTATGAATTTAAAGATATTTAATTTCCTTGCATCTGAGGTTGGACTTTCAGTAACAACAACAAGGGAAGGTTTATTTGAAGAAGCTCTTATTAAACCCCATGAACCATCTGCAAAAGAAAATCTTATTCCATTTACAGTTATTATTTCCTTAATTTCTTGATTGTCTATCTTGATTTGTTTGTCTTTTATTTTTTTGAATTTTTTTATCATTTCATCGACTACACTATATTTTTCCTCATCTTTACAAAATGGAGCCATAGTTGGTGATTGGTAGGTTGTTGGAATTTCTTTAATAATTTCACTTATTTTTTTATTTTGATCGTTTAGTAAGTGGCAAACTTGAATTGCTGAATTAATCCCATCATCGTAACCATAACCTAATGGATGGTTGAAAAAAAAATGTCCACTTTTTTCAAAACCAGCTAAGGCTTTTTCATGATGAACTTTTCTTTTTATATGAGAGTGACCTGTTTTCCAATATATAGTTTTACACTCGTTTTTACTTAATACTTCATCAGTTGAATAAAGACCTGTTGATTTTACATCTACAACAAACTTTGATTTTTTGTGAATATTTGAAAGGTTTCTAGCAATTAATAATCCTATTTTGTCTGAAAAAATTTCTTTACCTTTATTATCAATTACTCCTACACGATCACCATCTCCATCAAAACCAAAACCTATATCTGCATTATTTTCTTTTACTGAATTAGCTATTGCATGAAGCATCTCTAGATCCTCTGGATTTGGATTATACTTAGGAAAATTCCAATCTAGATTACAATCTAATTCAATTACATCACATCCTATTCCCCTTAATATTCCAGGCGCGAACATGCCTGCTGTTCCGTTTCCACAAGCTACCACAGCTTTAATTCTTTTATTTATTTTATTTTTATTAATCAAGTCATTTTCATATTTCTGTTTGAAATTTTGAATGATTGTCTCTTTACCATCTCCCTCTACAAATTTTTCATTTAGAGTTATTTCTTTAAGCTCTTTCATTTCTTCGGGGGCATGTGTTAAACCTTTTTTAATTCCCATTTTTACTCCAGTCCAGCCATTTTCATTATGGCTTGCCGTAACCATAGCAACAGCATCTGCATTGGAATCAAATTGTGCGAAGTAAACCATTGGTGATAAAGATAAGCCTATATCTTCAACATAACATCCAGTTGAAATTAAACCCTTTTTAAGTGCAGTCTTAATTTCCTCACTATACGATCTATAGTCGTGACCTACTATTACTCTTGGATTATTTTTTTTTAAATGTTTTATTATTTGAGTGCCTAGACCTTTTCCTAAATTTGTAATTCCAAGGCTATTTATATCTTTTTTATACAACCATCGAGCGTCATATTCTCTAAATCCATAAGGGTCTATTTTTAAAATTTCTGACATTTTGTTAATTACTTACCTTTTTTTTGATTTTTTTATTGAATTTTTTTTTCAATGTTCTATAAATGTTCTATTGATTTGTTGTTTATATAGTATATCAATATAAAACGCATACAACATGTAGTTGTTTTCGTTAAAACTAACAAATATAACACAAAATTATGAATAAAATTTTATCCCAGGCATTAAAGAAAGCTGTCTCTGAATATAGCCCAATAGTCAAAGAGGTTCCAAAAGGCAACAGACCCGATTTATTTTCACTAAATAATGAAACTGAGCTTTTTCAAAATGACAAAGGTATAATTATAAAAATTGATCGTTCAAGAGATGCCAACTTAACAGACTTTGGTAAGGCAACTTTAAAGGACAGATACCTTGGTCAAAATGAGTCTTTTCAAGATTTGTTTGCTAGAGTTGCAAGTTCATATGCGGACGATAACTTACATGCACAAAGAATTTACAATTATATAAGCAATTTATGGTTCATGCCTGCAACACCAGTTTTGTCAAACGGTGGAACTAAAAGAGGACTACCCATTTCATGTTTTTTAAACGAAGCATCTGATAGTTTAGGTGGTATCTTGGATCTCTGGAGTGAAAATGTTTGGTTGGCTGCAAAAGGTGGTGGCATTGGAAGTTACTGGGGCAATCTAAGATCTATTGGAGAAAAAATTGGTAAAGTTGGAAAAACTTCTGGAATAATTCCATTTATTAAAGTTATGGACTCATTAACTATGGCAATTAGCCAAGGATCTTTGAGAAGAGGTTCTGCTGCATGTTATCTTCCTATCGATCATCCAGAAATAGAAGAGTTTATTGAAATGAGAAGACCAACAGGCGGTGATCCAAACAGAAAAGCATTAAATTTACATCATGGTGTTTTAGTTTCAGATTCATTCATGAGAGCTGTTGAAAATGATGAACAGTGGGCATTAAAAAGTCCTGCCGATGGAAGTATTCAACAAACTATTTCAGCTAGAAATTTGTGGATAAGATTACTAACTGCTAGAATTGAAACAGGAGAACCTTATATTATTTATATTGATACAGTTAATAGACTAATTCCGCAGCACCATAAATTAGCAAATCTGACAGTTAAGACTTCTAATCTTTGTAGCGAAATAACTTTACCTACAGGAATTGATAAAGATGGAAAAGATAGAACAGCAGTTTGTTGTTTGTCTTCGTTAAATTTAGAAAAATATGACGAATGGAAAGATGATCCAAACATGATTAGTGATGTGATGAGATTTTTAGATAATGTTTTGTCTGATTTCATTAGCAAAGCACCTGACCAATTCAAAGATGCAAAATATTCAGCTGAAAGAGAGAGAAGTGTTGGTCTGGGAGTGATGGGTTTTCACTCTTTCCTCCAAAAAAATAGAATACCTCTTGAGTCTGTGATGGCAAAGTCATGGAATAAAAAAATATTTAAACAAATTGATGAACAAGTTAATAAAGCATCTAAAGAGTTGGCTGAAGAAAGAGGGCCTTGTCCTGATGCAGCAGAGTATGGATATAAGGAAAGGTTTTCTAATAAAACTGCAATTGCTCCAACAGCTTCTATTTCAATTATTTGTGGAGGTGCTTCTCCTGGAGTTGAACCAATAGCTGCAAATAGTTATACACATAAAACTTTATCAGGGTCTTTCAATGTAAGAAATAGATACTTAGAGGAAATCTTAGATAGTCATGGTAAAAATGATGATGAAACTTGGTCAACAATAACAACTAACCAAGGATCTGTCTCTCATCTAGACTTTTTAACAGATTTAGAGAAAGATGTTTTTAAAACTGCATTTGAGTTGAACCAAAAATGGATTATTGAATTAAGCGGAGATCGAACACCATTCATCTCTCAAGCTCAATCAGTTAATCTATTTTTACCTGCAGATGTTCATAAAAAAGAATTGCATAGAATTCATTTTGACGCTTGGAAAAAAGGTTTAAAAAGCCTTTATTACTGTAGATCAAAATCAATTCAAAGAGCTGAAAATATCAATGATGCTAAATCAACAGATGTTACAGCCAATGTATATAAATCTAAAAATAAACAACCAACCGAAGAACAAGAATACGAGGAGTGTCTATCATGTCAGTAAAAGAAAAAATTAAAATGCCAAACAAAGAAATAGTTCAACCACAAAAAATGGGGCTATTAGTAGAAAATCCAGTTTATAAACCTTTTAGATATCCATGGTGTTATGATGCATGGTTAACACAACAAAGAATTCATTGGTTGCCAGAAGAAGTACCATTAGGGGATGATGTTAGAGATTGGCAAAAAAATTTGACACAATCAGAAAAAAATTTATTAACTCAAATATTCAGATTTTTTACCCAAGCAGATGTTGAGGTTAACAACTGTTACTTAAGACACTACACGACTGTCTTTAAACCAACAGAAGTTTTAATGATGATGACAGCTTTTGCTTCAATGGAAACTGTTCACATTGCAGCGTACTCTCATTTACTTGATACAATTGGAATGCCAGAGTCTGAATATTCTGCTTTCATGAAATATAAGGAAATGAAGGATAAATATGATTACATGCAAAACTTTGATATGAGTTCAAAAGAAGATATTGCTAAAACAGTTGCTGTTTTTAGTGCATTCACAGAAGGTCTTCAACTTTTTGCAAGTTTTGCAATTTTATTAAACTTCCCTAGACATAATAAAATGAAAGGTATGGGTCAAATAGTTACTTGGTCTGTTAGGGATGAAACACTTCACTGCAATTCAATGATAAGAATTTTTAAAGAATTCATAAAAGAAAATCCAGAAATATGGAATGCAAAACTAAAAAAAGAACTTTATGAAGCATGTAGAACTATCATTGAGCATGAAGATGCTTTCATTGATCTTGCTTTTGAAATGGGTCCAATGGAAGGTTTAACTGCACAAGAGGTTAAAGATTACATTAGATTTATTGGAAATAGAAGATTAACTCAATTAGGTTTAGAACCTATTTATGATGTCCAAAAAAATCCTCTTGGATGGTTGGATACCATGTTGAACGCTGTTGAACACATGAACTTCTTCGAAGGTCGTGCAACAGAATATTCTAAAGCATCGACACAAGGATCTTGGGTAGAAGCATTTAGTTAATAAAAACCACATATGCGGAAGAAAGTAGTTACGTGAGCATAAGTGAAGATTTTTATTTAAAAAGACGATCAGTTATGGCAAAAAAAATGTCACCTGAACCAATTAAGGAAAGTGTTTTAAATCAAATTATTCAAGCTGGTATTAGAGTGCCTGACCATGGTGCCTTAAATCCTTGGAAGTTAGCTATAATTCAAGGTAAACAACGAGCTATAATTGATAAAGAGATAATTTTCAAAGAATATATTAAAAAAAATCCTAACTCAGATAAATATTTTCATGAGATTGAATCAAAAAGACTTCAAAGAGCAGGGGCTGTAATAGCAGTGATATCAACCCCAGTTGATCATCCAAGTATACCACTGTGGGAAATGCAATTATCTTCAGGAGCAGTATGTATGAATTTATTATCTTGTGCTCAATCATTAGGTTATGCAGCACAGTGGTTAACTGAATGGTATTCTTATAACGACACAATGTTAACTTATCTTGGTGGAAGAGTTGGAATTGATAAAATTTCTGGATTTATTTATATTGGACATAAGACAGAGGAGCCGAAAGAGAGAAAAAGACCAAATCCTGCAGATGTAATAAATTATTTATAATAACATGTATATAGCAATGAATAGATTTAAAATAGTTCCTGGTAAAGAAAATGAATTTGAAAAAGTATGGAGAGAAAGAGACACACACTTAAGCGAAGTTCAAGGCTTTAAAGAATTTCATTTAGTAAAAGGTGAAAAAAATGAGGAATTTTCGTTGTATGCTTCACACTCAATTTGGAATACTAAAGATGATTTTGTAAACTGGACTAAGTCAGAAGCATTTAGATTAGCGCACAAAAATGCTGGACAACATAATGAATTATATTTAGACCATCCTAACTTTGAGGGTTTTGAAGTAGTAATATAAATATATATTTTAAATTTTAATTATAGGAGTGGAATATGAAAATATTAAAAGAATTAGATGATGCAAAATTAGTTATTGTTGATTTAGAAGTAAGGTTGGGAAAAGAGGTAAGAAGTGCTCCCACTTTATGCGCAAAGTATAAAGGAAAGATTATACCTCTCAACACTGCTCATGATGGAAGACCGATATTAATGAAAGAAGAAAACTCAATAGAAAACTAAATTATGACTGAACAAGTTAGTATTTATTTAACAGCAATGATTTTAGGAATTATGTTGTTCTTCTCATTTGTAATTGCTCCAGTAGTATTTACTACCTTAGATGAAGATAATGCTCGAAAATTTATTAGAAGAATATTTCCTTTTTATTATAATGTTAATTTAGGGATAAGTTTAATTGTTCTATTAACATTTATATTTTTGAACAACCTGGGAATTGATTTCTTCTTTATATTAGCAATTTGTTTGTTATTTGCTATTTCAAACTATCTGTTAATGCCATTAATTAATAAATATAGAGATGAAAAGCAGGATAAAAAATTTAAATATTTACATTTTATATCTGTCGCTATTAATTTTGTGCAGATGATTTTCTTGGTTTTATTACTTATTTAATGAAAACTCTGTGAAGTAACTATCTTTGATTAATTGGAATAACTTTTCTGTGTTGGCTACCTTTATAACTTGCAAGAGGTCTTATCAATTTGTTTGCAGAATGTTGTTCCATAATATGTGCTGACCAACCAGTAATTCTTGAAATAACAAATATTGGTGTAAAAAAGTCTGTATCAAAACCCATTAAATGATAAGTGGGTCCAGTCGGATAGTCTACATTTGGATAAATATTTTTTTTTTCGATCATTACCTTTTCTACTATGTCGTAAATTTTTTCAAATTTTTTATCTTTTTTAATTTTAGCAACTTTACCAAAATATTCTCTCATTGTAGGAACTCTTGAGTCTCCACTTTTATAAACTCTATGACCAAAACCCATTACAACATCTTTATTGTCTAATGCATTATTAATCCATTTTAATGCATTTTCTGGCTTTTTTATTTTATTCATCATATGCATCACTTCTTCGTTAGCTCCACCATGCAAAGGTCCTTTTAAACTTGCAATAGCTCCAGTAATTGCACCATGAATGTCAGATAAACTACTAGTTATAGTTCTTGCGGTAAAAGTTGATACATTAAAACTATGTTCAGCATATAAAATAAGTGAAACATCAAAAGCTTTAACAATTTCTTTTTGTGGTACTTTTCCAAAACACATATAAAAAAAATTTTCTGCCATATTCAATTTATTTTTAGGCTTGATTATTTTTTTACCTTTTCGAAGTCTATAAAATGCCGCCAAAGCAGTAGGCGTTTTTGCTAAAATTCTTATCGCTTTTCTCATATTAGCTTCTGGAGATGAATCTGTAGTTTCTTTATCCTCTAGTCCCATAATACTTACAGCTGTTCTTGCCACATCCATCGGGTGAGATTTCTTAGGCATTTGTTTGATTGCGGAGTAAAGTTCTTTCGATAAGTCTCTATGACCTCTTTCCTCTTTTTCAAATTTTTTAAGTTGAATAGTATTTGGTAAATCTTTATTTAAAATTAAGTATGCAACCTCTTCAAATTTACAATATTCACATAAATCCTGAGCAGCATAACCTCTATAAGTAAGAGAATTAATCTCTGGCATAACTTTTGAAACTTCTGTTTCATCAACAACTATTCCAAGTAAGCCCTTCTTTATATCCTCACTCATTATTCGTGACCTTCTGTACTAAAATTATAAATCTTTTCATCTAAACTATTATATTTTTCGTAATCAACAAGCTCATATAACCGTTTTCTGGTTTGCATTTTATCAATGATGTTGTTCTGATGTCCATTTGCATAAATGTCTTTTAATCCATCCTCAACGTTTTTCATTGCCAATCTTTGAGTTGTAACTGGATAAATCACTATATTATATCCAAAATTTTCTAACTCTTTATAGTTAAAAAGTTTGGATTTACCAAATTCAGTCATGTTCGCTAGCAAATAGCATGAAAGTTCTTTTCTTACTTTTTCAAAATCTTTCTCATCTTGAAGAGCTTCTGGAAAAACTATTTCGGCTCCTGCATCTATATAAGCTTTACATCTCTCAATCATCTTATCAATTCCTTCTACACTTTTAGCATCTGATCTAGCAATAATTTTAAAATTTTTATCTTTTCTAGCTGATACACACTCTTTAATTTTATTTACCATTGCCTCAGTTGTGATCAATTCTTTGTTATCTAAGTGTCCACATCTTTTCCTTTCAATTTGGTCCTCAAGATGAACAGCCGAAATTCCAAATTCCTCAAAAGTTTCAATTGTTTCTTTGCAAGATTTAAAGCCAGTATCAATATCTACTATTGTTGGAAGGTTAGTTACTCTTGAAATTAAATATGATCGAGTGCTTACATCTTGTAAAGTTGTTAAACCAATATCAGGAAAACCAAGATCGTTAGCCATTACTCCACCTGAAACATAAACAGCATCATAACCAATTTCTTCAATTAGTTTAGCTGTTAAAGGATTATAAGCACCAGGAACTCTCAAAATTTTATTTGATTTTAATTTTTCTGATAAATCTACTCTTTTTTGTACAGGTTCTTTCTCAACAAAATGCATTAAAAAATACCTTTCTTTAAATTTCTTTTGAGTTTACTTTTTCTTACTTCAATATTCAATTTATCCAATTGTCCAGATTTTAATTTTGTTAAATTTTGTACAGTTTTTAAAAACCTATCACTTTCTTTTTTTTCTAAAATACCTTCAGTTAAAGTTAAAAATTTATTTATATAATTTTGCCTTTTAAAAGGTCGTGAACCATAAGGGTGAGCATCAGCTTTATCTTGTTGCTCAATTATTTTTCTTCCATTTTTAAGTGTTACAACCACTTTAGCACCAAATGATTTTTTTTTAGGATTAGGATCATGATATTTTCTTGTCCATCTTTTATCTTCATGAGTCTTAATTGATCTCCAAATTTTTATTGTACTTTTTCTTTTAGCTCTAGCTTTAGTATAAGATTTAATATGATGCCAGTTACCATCCTCTAAAGCTACAGCAAATATGTACATAATAGAGTGATCTAAAGTTTCTCTGCTAGAATTAGGATCCATTTTTTGGGGATCATTTGCACCTGTACCAATTACATAATGAGTGTGATGGCTGGTGTAAATATCAATTTTTTTAATTTGATTTAAATTTGGTATTTTCTTCTTAAGTTTTTTAGCTAAATCTATTAAAGCTTGAGACTGATATTCAGCAGAGTATTCCTTAGTGTAAGTTTCAAGAATTGCTTTTTTGGTTTGACCTTTTTTAGGTAAAGGAATTTTATATAAAGCTTTTTTTCCATCTAAAATTCTTGCAATCACACTGTCTTCGCCTTCATAGATTGGACTTGGTGCTCCTTCACCTCTCATCACTCTATCGACTGCCTCAATAGCAAGTTTACCAGCATGAGCGGGCGCATAAGCTTTCCAACTCGAGATTTCACCTTTTCTTGATTGTCTTGTAGAAATAGTTGTGTGTAAAGCTTGTTGAACTGCTTGATAAATTGTTTCAGTATTTAATTTTAGCATCGTACCAAGACCAGCCGCAACACTAGGCCCCAAATGAGCTATATGATCAACTTTATGTTTGTGTAAACAAATACCTTTAACTAAATTTACTTGAACTTCATAAGCAGTAATAATTCCTCTTAGAAGATCTAAACCACTTTTTTTATTTTGCTGAGCAACACTTAACAATGGAGGAATGTTATCTCCAGGGTGACTGTAATCTGCGGCTAAAAAAGTATCATGAAAATCTAGCTCTCTAACTGCAGTTCCATTTGACCAAGCTACCCATTCACAATCAAATTTTAATTTATTACTCACACCAAAAAGCAAAGCTCCATTTTTTCTTGAATGTTTTAAAGCCATTTCTCTAGAGGAAATAACAGGTCTTCTATTCAAAGATGCAATAGCAACTGAAGCATTATCAATAATCCTGTTAATAGCCATTTCAATTGCATTTTTATCTAATTTAGCATTATCACTTGCAATCTCTGCAATTTTCCAGGCAAGTTGATTTTTTTTGGGCAGATGAATTTTAGATGGATAAACTTTAACTTTGTGTACTATCAAAATAACTCCTAATTTACGGAATTGTTTTTAATAGTTAAAAAAAAATAATCAATCTTAAAGATATTGTAATACTATTTTTTCAATACCTATAAAGTCTCTTATCAGGTGATTATGATATATTTCACTAGTTTTTTTTTCAGTATAACCATCTTCTAAAAGAATCACAGGCATCCCAGCTTCTTTTGCTGCATTAGCATCTGTTTCACTATCACCAATCATTAAAGATTTTTTAATATCTCCATCTAAAATCTCTATTACTGATGTTAAATGTCTTGGATCAGGTTTACAGTAACTAAATGTATTGTGTCCGGCTACATATTCAAAAAAATCGTAAATGCCAATTTTTTTTAATAAATCAACCGCTAGATGTTCTTGTTTATTTGTACAAACACCCATAGAAATATTTTTTTCCTTAGCCCAAATTAGGAAATTCTTAACACCATTTATAAGAGTACTTTCATTAACAATATTTTTACCATAAAAATCTACAAAATCTTTAACCATTTCTTTCTTTATTTTTTCATCTTGTACTTCTCCAAACTCTTTTTTTGCTTGCCCCCAAATTGATCTCCCAATCATAGCCCCAGCTCCCTGACCAACTAAATTTCTAATTTCCTCTGTTGATTTTGTAGGATAACCAAACTTTTTCATCACATGATTATGAGCACGCATTAGATCTGGGGCAGTATCGACCAAAGTACCATCTAAATCAAAAAGAATTGTGAATAGTTGTTTCATAATTAAAAGTATTTTTAAGAAATAATTTGTGAATTAAGAAACATATATACTTAATATAAAGAATTTCCTAGATGAAAGAGACAGATTTACAAAAAACTCAGACTCGTCTTAGAAATAAATTTTTAAAGTTAGGCGTTAAAATATTAGGACCTGAGACAGTTTATTTTTCAAAAGACACTAAGATTGGAAAAAATGTAACTATTGAACCATATGTTATTTTTGGTTCAAGAGTAATAGTTGGAAATAATGTTATCATAAAATCATTTTCGCATCTTGAAAAGTGTAAGATTGAAAATAAAGTTGAGCTAGGTCCTTATGCCAGGATAAGACCAGGATCAATTATAAAGCAAGGGTCTAAGGTTGGTAACTTTGTAGAAATAAAAAAAAGTACAATTGAAAAAAATTCAAAAGTTAATCATTTAGCTTATATTGGAGACACACTCATTGGTAAATCAGTAAATATTGGGGCTGGCACTATTACGTGTAACTACGATGGGGTTAAAAAGAATAAAACCAAAATAAAAGATAATGTTTTTATTGGATCAAACTCATCCTTAGTAGCTCCTTTGACGATCAATAAAGATAGCTTTATAGGTGCTGGCTCAGTTATTACGAAGAATGTAAAAAAAAAATCCTTAGCATTAACAAGGGCCTTACAAATTGAGGTAAAAAATTATAAAAGAAAATAAAACTTATTATGTGTGGAATTATAGGAATAAATAGCAACAAACCAGTATCTGCTACAATCATAAACTCCTTAAAAAAATTGGAATATAGAGGATATGACTCAGCCGGCATAGCAACACTTAGTGACGGATTAATCAATGAAGTTAAGTTAGAGGGTAGAGTTGATAATTTAGAAAAAAATTTATTAGTCCAAAAAATGGAGGGGACTATTGGTATTGGTCATGTTAGATGGGCAACTCATGGCTTGCCTAATAGTATTAATGCTCACCCTCATTCGTCACAAAATGTATCTGTAGTTCATAATGGAATAATTGAAAACTCTACAATATTAAAAAAATTACTAATAAGCAAAGGTCATAAATTTAAATCACAGACTGATACTGAAGTTATTGTTCACTTAATAACAGAAAATCTAAAAACTGAAAATATTGTTAATTCAATTAAAAAAACTTTAAAATTATTACATGGAAGTTTTGCATTAGGTGTCATCTTTAAGGATAAACCTGAACTTATCGTTGGTGCAAGAAGAGGATCTCCTTTAGCTGTAGGTTATGGTCCAAATGAAAATTACTTAGGATCAGATTCTTATGCACTTAAATCAATGACAAATAAAATAACATATTTAAATGATGGTGAATTTTGTATCATTAAAAAAGACCATGTAGATTTTTTTAATGAGGTAGGTGACAAAATAAACAAAAAAGTTCTTGAACTTTCATCTAAAGAAGAAAAATATGATAAAGGTGATTATAAACACTTCATGGCCAAGGAGATAGAAGAACAACCGACTACTCTGAAAAATGGAATTAAGGAATATATAGATAACAATAATAACGATATTAATATTTATAATTTTCCATGGAAAACAAAGGAAATATCTTCAATTACTTTAATTGGCTGTGGTACAGCTTATCACTCATGTTTAATGGCAAAATATTGGTTTGAAGAGTTAACTTCTTTAGATGTGAATATAGATATAGCTTCTGAATTTAGGTATAGAAAAAATAGGTTTAAAAAAGAAACTTTATACGTTTTTGTTTCCCAATCTGGTGAAACAGCAGACACTTATGCTGCATTAGATTTATGTAACAAAAATGGTATGAAAACTTGCGCAGTTATTAATGTCATAGAAAGTTCAATTGCAAGAGACTCTAAGTTTGTATTACCGATTCATTGTGGTGCTGAAATCGGAGTTGCATCTACAAAAGCTTTCCTTGGCCAGATTCTAGTATTATATATTCTAGCCCTTAAGATAGGCATATTAAGAAAGGACATAGAAAAAAAAATTTTTTCTGAAAAAATCAGAGATTTAAAGAAACTACCCAAATTAGTTAAAGAAACTTTGATAACCGACAATAAGATACAAAATATTTCAAATACGTTTAATGAAGCCAAAGGATCAATGTTTTTAGGTAGAGGATTTTCTTATCCTATAGCACTTGAAGGAGCATTAAAATTAAAAGAATTATCTTATATTCATGCGGAAGGATATCCTGCTGGAGAAATGAAACATGGACCATTAGCTTTGATAGAAGAAGGTATGCCAGTTGTTGTATTAGCTCCAAGAGATAATTATTATAAAAAAACAATCTCAAACATGCAGGAAGTTATCGCTAGAGGTGCAAAAGTTTTATTGATTACAAACAAAAGTAAAGATGAGATTACTTCTGAAAATATTTGGAAAACTATAGAGGTAGAGAGCACTAATGATGATCTTTTACCTTTTCTTTTGACAGTGCCTTTACAAAAATTAGCATATTATTCTGCGCTAAAAAAAGGCCATGATATCGACAAGCCGAGAAATTTAGCAAAGTCTGTAACTGTAGAGTAATATATTATATTTTGAAAAAAGAAATTTACAGTTTTAATCAAATTAAATTTACAGCTGACTCAAAAAACATCGATCATTTTCGAATTTTGGATAGAGCTTTTAATCTAAATATGTTGGATATTGAAGATGAACAAAGAAATTTATTATATTATTTTATTAAATCAATTAAAGATAAAGGAAAATATATTAAATCTCAATTATACCAAGATGTTTTTGCAGATTTTTTGATAAGTAATAGATTTGATAAAACTTTCTTAGAATTTGGAGCAACTGATGGTTTAGAACTATCAAACACTCATTTTTTAGAAAATTATTCTGATTGGAGAGGTGTGCTTGGCGAGCCAGATCCTCAGTGGCACAAAAAGATAAAAAAAAATAGACCAAATACAAGAATTATTACAGAATGTATTTGGAAAAAATCGAATGAAAAAATAGAATTTTTGAGTTCTGAAAACGGCGTGTTATCTACAATTAGTTCTTTTAGATATAGTGATAAAGATACAATGTATAATAATAGTGAACTTAGAAATAAACTTTTTAAGACAATTAATTTAAAAACAATTTCTTTGAACGATTTAATCAAAAGAGAATTTAATGAAGTTTCTCCCTCTTACATTTCCGTGGATACAGAAGGTTCAGAGTATGAAATATTGAAAAATTTCAATTTTTCTGAATATAAACCAATTTTTTTTAGTATTGAGCACAATTACACTGATAATCAAAAAAAAATTGATGATTTATTGCTTAAAAATAACTACATTAGAGTTTTTAGGAAAATCACATCTTTTGATGCTTGGTATATTCAAAAAAAAGTTTTAAATAAATTTTTAATTTAAAGTAACTTGAAATGAAGAAAAACTCTGTTAAAACAATTTCAGGTTGAATATGAAAAAATGGAAAGTTAACTCTTGGAGAAAGTATCCTGTCAAACACATACCAACGTATGATGATGAAAAGGCACTAAATAATGTTTTAAATAAGCTTAAAACATTTCCTCCACTTGTGTTTGCAGGTGAAACAAGACATCTTAAAGATCAATTAGCCAAAGTTGTAGATGGTAAAGCTTTTTTATTACAAGGTGGAGATTGTGCAGAAAGTTTTGCTGAATTTCATCCTGACAATATTAGAGATACCTTTAAAGTCATTCTTCAAATGTCTTTAATTTTAACTTATTCAGCATCTCTACCAGTGGTTAAGCTCGGTAGAATTGCTGGTCAATTTTCTAAACCTAGGAGCGCACCTACAGAGAAGCAAGGCGATAAAGAATTACCAAGTTACTTAGGTGATAATATAAATGCAATAGAATTTTCTGAAAAAGCTAGACGAGCAGATCCTAAAAGATTATTTAAAGCTTATTCACAATCTGCATCAACACTAAATTTATTGAGAGCTTTTTCTAAAGGAGGTTTTGCTGATTTAAATAAAGTTCATTTATGGAATTTAGATTATATTAAAAAAAGCCCTCAAGCTAAAAAATTTAAGGATTTAGAAGATAAAATAGCAGACGCATTAGCGTTTATGGAAGCTTGTGGAATAACTTCAGATTTTAATAACAGATTATACACTGTTAACTTTTGGACATCTCATGAGGCTTTACATTTACCATTTGAAGAAAGTATGACCAGAGTTGACTCAACTACTGGTGAGTATCACGATACCTCTGCACATTTTGTTTGGATTGGTGATAGAACTAGACAACTTGATGGCGGACATGTTGAATTTTGTAAAGGAATAGAAAATCCAATTGGAATTAAATGTGGTCCAAGTTCAAAACCAGAGGAAATTGCTAAAATTTGCCAAGTTTTAAATCCTAAAAATGAAAAAGGAAAAATAACTTTAATATCTAGATTTGGGCATAAGAATGTTGAAAAATTTTTACCTAAATTGATAAGAGGTATTAAAAAAGAGGGCTTGAATGTTATTTGGTCATGTGATCCAATGCATGGAAATACTATGCAATCTACCTCAGGTTTTAAAACTAGACCTTTTAACGATGTAGTTGGTGAAGTAAAAAATGTTTTTGGAGTGCATCAGTCAGAGGGATCATATGCTGGTGGTTTGCATGTTGAAATGACTGGACAGGATGTGACTGAATGTACTGGTGGTGCGAGAAAAATATCTGATGCTGATTTATCGAGTAGGTATCATACGCATTGTGATCCAAGGTTAAATTCTGATCAGGCTTTAGAATTAGCCTTTTTAATTTCTGATGAGATTAAGAAGAATAGCAGCTATTCTAAAAATGCTATTCAAGCGGCATCTTAGTCTATTGTCATTAGTGATAAGATTATTAAATATTTGACTATGAATTCTTCAGAAAAAGTAAAATATATATCAAATTGGATCAAAAAATATGTTGATCAAATGCCCTCAAAAGCGCAATCTTTAGTAATAGGTATTTCTGGTGGTATAGATTCTTCTGTTTCAAGCACATTAAGTGCAATGACAGGCTTAAAAACTATAGTTTTAACAATGCCAATTAAACAAATAGAGAACCAGCATGACCTAAGTTTAAAACATCAAGAATGGCTAGTTAAAAATTTTAAAAATGTTGAGGCTCATACAATCAGTTTAGATAAATTATTTGAGACTTTTTCTTCAACATTAAATAAATTTGATAATGAACACGGTTTTGCTAATTCTAGAGCTAGATTAAGAATGACCACACTTTATCAAGTGGCCGCAGCAAACAAAGGTATTGTTGTTGGTACAGGAAATAAAGTAGAAGATTTTGGTGTTGGATTTTATACAAAATATGGAGATGGTGGTGTAGATATTTCTCCAATCGCAGATTGTAATAAAACCGAAGTTTGGGAGTTAGGAAAAGAATTAGGTATATTAAATGAAATTATTGATGCCCCTCCTACAGATGGACTGTGGGATGATGGAAGAACAGACGAAGGTCAGCTTGGTTTTAATTACACTGAATTAGAGGATGCAATGATTAATCCCGACTCACCACATAAAACTAAATACGAAAAAATTAGAAAACAAAACTTGCATAAAATGGACCCTATTCCTGTATGCAAAATTCCTAGTTAATCAATTAGATTAACAAATCATAAAATAAGGTATATTTCTTGATCTATTACCATGGATATTTATTTAACAAATAATTTAACTAATAAAAAAGAACAATTTGTTCCCAAAGATAAAAAAAATATTAAAATGTATGTTTGTGGACCAACTGTCTATGACGATCCGCACATTGGAAATGCCAGACCCTTAGTTATTTTTGATATTCTATTTAGACTTTTAAAAAACGAATTTACTTCAGTCACTTACGTAAGAAACATTACAGATATTGATGACAAGATTATTAAATCTTCTAAGGAGCAAAATATTCCTATCAAGAATTTGACTGAGAACATAACTAAAAATTTTTTTGATGATTGTTCTTATTTAAATTGTGAGAGTCCAAGTCATCAACCTAAAGCTACTGAACATATAGATCTTATGATCAAAATGATAACTGAACTATTAAAAAAGGGTTTTGCCTACGAAAATAATAAACATGTTTATTTTGAAGTTAAGAAGTTTTCAGATTATGGAAAATTATCAAATAAAAAGTTAGCAGATTTGATAGCTGGTTCAAGAATTGAAGTAAGTGAAAATAAAAAAAATTCTGAAGATTTTGTTTTGTGGAAACCATCAAATGAAGATGAGCCTTCATGGAACTCTCCATGGGGGAGAGGGAGACCTGGTTGGCATTTAGAATGCTCTGCTATGTCAAAAAAATTTTTGGGAGATGAATTTGATATACATGGGGGAGGTATAGACTTAATATTTCCTCACCACGAAAATGAGATTGCACAATCAAGATGTGTAAACGGAACAAAAAATTTTGCTAATTATTGGGTACATAATGCTTTCATAACTATGTCAAACGAAAAAATGGCTAAGTCTCAAGGAAATATTTTAAAGATAAAAGATTTTAGAAAAAAAATGAGCGGGCAAGTTTTAAGACTAGCTTTAATGAGTGCACATTATAAACAACCTCTAGACTGGAGTGATAAGCTTTTATATGAGTGTCAAAATACTTTAGATAAATGGTATCAATTATATTCTGAAAATTTTAAAACAACAATTCAAATTTCTGATGAAATTTTAAAACCTTTATATCAAGATCTAAATACCCCTGGCTATATTGCGAATTTACATAATCTTTATGAAAAAGCTAAAAAAGGGCAAGATATGGAATTATTTATTTCTGCATGCAAATTTGTTGGTTTATTAAATGAAAGCACTGAAGTTTGGCGTAAATTTAAAAATGATAACGCGTCAATTACCGAACATGAGATAAAAATTAAAATAGAATTGAGAAATAAAGCAAGAAAAAATAAAGATTATGATGAAGCCGATAGAATTAGAGATGAACTTTTAGATAAAGGTGTTTTAATAGAAGATAAAGATGGTACAACATTGTGGAAACTTAAATGAGTAAAGAGCGATTATACATATTTGATACAACTTTGAGAGATGGTGCTCAAACGCAAGGTGTGCATTTTTCAATAGATGAAAAAACTAAAATTGCACATTCACTAGATAGTTTGGGTGTTGATTACATTGAGGGTGGTTGGCCCGGCGCGAACCCTTCAGATACAGAATTTTTTCAAAAGGGTTTAGAGTTAAAAAATTCAAAATTTACAGCTTTTGGAATGACAAAAAAATCTGGACGTAGTGCCGAGAATGACCCTGGTTTATCAGCGATTATGAATTCTAATACAAAGTCTGTTTGTTTGGTAGGAAAGTCTTGGGATTTTCATGTTGATGTTGCATTAGGAATTTCAAATGAGGAAAATTTAAAAAACATCAGAGAGACAACAAGACATTTTGTTGAAAATGACAAAGAATTTATGTTTGATGCTGAGCATTTTTTTGACGGATATAAATCAAATCCAAAATATGCATTAAAATGCGTAAAAGCTGCTTATGATAATGGAGCTAAATGGATAGTATTGTGTGATACGAATGGTGGAACTCTACCTCATGAAGTTACTAAAATTGTAAAAGAGGTAACAAATCATATTCCAGGCAAAAATTTAGGTATACACGCTCACAATGATACAGGTAATGCAGTAGCTAATTCTATTGCAGCTGTTTTGTCAGGCGTTAGACAAATTCAAGGAACAATAAATGGTTTAGGTGAACGATGTGGCAATGCTAATTTAATGTCAATAATTCCAACATTTTATCTTAAAAAAGAGTTATCAGATAAATATGAGATGAATATAAAGAAAACAAATATTAAACAAATCACTCAATGTTCGAGATTATTAGATGAAATATTAAATAGAAAACCTAATAAACATTTACCTTATGTGGGTGCTGCTGCATTTTCTCACAAAGGAGGTTTGCATGTATCTGCAGTCCAAAAGGATCCCAAAACTTACGAGCACATTAATCCTGAACAAGTGGGCAATAATAGAAATATAGTAGTTTCAGATCAATCAGGAAAATCAAATATTTTATCTAGACTTAAAACAATAGGAATTGATTTCGAGGAAAATGATCCCAATGTAAAGAGATTACTTGAGGAAGTAAAGGATAGGGAGTTTATTGGCTATAGCTATGATGGAGCTGACGCTTCTTTTGAATTATTAGCTAGAAGAGTGATGGGAGAAATTCCAAGATATATCTCAATAAAGGAATATGATGTTTCTGTATCAAAAAATGATAGAGATCAAATAATATCTAAAGCAAAAGCTAAATTAGAAGTCGATGGAGAACATATTATTTGTGAAGGGGAAGGGAATGGCCCAGTTCACGCTTTAGATAATGCAATTAGAAAAAATGTTACTAAATTAGTAAAATATTCAGAGTACTTAAAAGATCTAAAACTTGTTGACTATAAAGTGAGGATTTTAAATACTGGAACCGAAGCAACCACTAGAGTGTCAATTGAGAGTACAGATTCTAAAGGAAAGAATTGGTTCACAATAGGCGTTTCTCCAAATATAATAGATGCTTCTTTTAAAGCATTAATAGATAGTCTTGATTTCAAATTGTTTAAAGATAAGGCTCCTGCGAGCAAGTAGATGAAAATTATAAATTTCATCTTATTAGGACTATGCCTTGATTAATAAAAATGTCAAAAAACAATATTTCATTTATTCTACATAAACCTCAATTATCTGAGAATATAGGTGCATGTGCAAGAGCAATTAAAAATTTTGATTTTAAAAAACTTGTTTTAATAGATCCAAAACCTATTTTTCCAAATGATAAAATTTTAGCAACATCAGTAGGCGCAAAAAATATAATAAAGCAAAGCAAGGTTTATAAGAATATTGAAAAAGCAGTAGAAAATTTTGATATACTTATTTCTACATCCGTGAGATTTAGAAATCAAAATGTTAAACATATTGATTTAGATGAGATCAAAAAGATTGATTTTAAAAAAAAAATTGGTTTTTTGTTTGGGTCAGAGGCTTCTGGATTATCTAATAATGAGATAAGTTATACAAATTATACTCTACAAATTCCTACCAACCCCAAATTTAAATCTTTAAATCTATCTCACAGCTTAATAATTATTGCTCAGATTGTTTCTAGTATTCTTAAGCTCAAAACGAAAAGATTTTCGAGATCAAAAAAAATTAGAACTGCTTCAAAAAAAGAAATTAAATTAATGATGAATCTTTGTATAAAAAATTTAGAAGATATAAATTTTTTTAAACCTAAAGAAAAAAAACCAATAATGTTACAAAATTTAAGAAATATTTTTTATAAGATGGACTTGTCAGATAAAGAAACTCGTATTTTATCTAGTGTATTTGCAAGTTTAGGTAAAAAACGTTGATTGACAAAATTAAGAGTAAGTTTATAAGACCCAATATTAATGACTAAAAGATTAAACTCTAAACACAAAGTTGATAGAAGGCTTAAAGTAAATTTGTGGGGACGTCCAAAAAGTCCTTTTAATACTCGAGCTTATGGTCCAGGTCAACATGGCCAAACAAAATCCTCAAAACCATCAGACTACGGAATTCAATTGCAAGCAAAACAAAAATTAAAAGGATATTATGGAAATATGAATGAACGACAATTTAGAAATATCTATAAAAAGGCTGCAATGTTAAAGGGCGATACTGGAGAAAACTTAATTGGTCTTTTAGAAAGAAGATTAGATTCAGTAATCTATAGAGCGAAATTTTCAACAACAATTTTTTCAGCAAGACAATTAATTAACCATGGCCATGTGAAAGTGAATGGTAAAAAAGTAAATATTTCAAGTTACTTAGTTAAAGAAGAAGACTCAATAGAGATTAGAGATAAATCTAAACAATTAGCTATTATAGATATTGCGTTAGCTAATAAGGAGAGAGAAATTCCTGAATATATTCAAATAGATCAAAAAAATAAAAAGTTTAAATTCATAAGAATTCCAAAATTTGATGAGGTTCCTTATCCGATTGTCATGGAGCCCAACCTAGTAATTGAATATTACTCAAGATAATTGAATAAAAGTTTAAATAAAAAATTTATTATTTCATCTTTATTTTTAGTTTATATTTTAGTTGGTTCATTCCTAAGTATTACAACAGGCATCACCAGCGACGAATACCATGAACAAAAAAATTGGCTGGTAAATTTATCTGCAATTAAAGAATTTATTTACACAGGTAAATATGAAAGTTTTTTGGATTATTGGGATCGGTATCACGGAGTTGCTTTTCAATTAATCAGTCAACCAATTCAATTTTTAATCAAAGATTTCGTAGCTAATATAAATAATGTTACCGATTATGGTGGATTATTAATTTCAAAACATTTTGTAGTATTTTTAACTTTTGCAGTATCTGGAGTATTTTTTTATCTCATATTGTTAAAGATTACTAAAGATGAAAATATCTCATTATTATCGACTTCGATTTATCTTTTATATCCATACCTTTTTGGTCATGCTCATTTTAATCCTAAAGATATTCCATTTTTATCATTTTGGCTAATAACAACATATTTATCACTTAAGATTTTTGAAAATTTGTACAATGAAAATAATGTTGGAATAAGAAATTTAATTTTATTCTCGTTAATTACAGCTTTTTTAATAAGTATTAGGGTTGTGGGTACCTTAATTTTTATTCAATTTTTTATATCTTTATTAATTTTTCTAGAAAAAAAAAAAATTTCTTTTTATTCATTTTTAAAAAAAAACTACAAAAATATATGTGTTTTTGGATTTACTTTCTTTATATTTTTAATAATACTAAATCCAATATTTTGGCATAATCCAATAGAAATTTTAAATTCAATTAAATGGATGGGGAAGTATCCACAAAATATAGGTACCTTGACGAATGGATCTCTTTTATACTCATTAAACTTACCATCAAATTATTATTTCATATGGTTGTTTTTTAAACTGCCTATTTTGATATTAATTGGTTACTGCTTGTTTCCTTTAGTAGAAAGTAAAATTTTTAAAGATGATATTGTGACTATCTATTATGGCACTATTACAATAAGTGTTCCGACTATAATTGTATTATTTATTCTTAAGGATGTTGCAGTTTATGATGAATTAAGACACTTATTATTTATTTTCCCTCTTATTTTTATAACATCTTTTACGAATATTTTTTATTTTTTTAAAAAAAAAATTATATTTCCTCTGCTGTCATTAGTGATTATTTTTTTTATAAGTGAGAATATCAAACTTAACCCTTATCAATATTCATGGTTGAATTCTTTTGCTAAATTTAAAAATATTGAAAAAAACTTTGAAATTGATTATTGGGGTGTGAATAATAAGAATATTTCAAAAAAAATTATAAATTATGTAGAGGAAAATAAAATAGAAAAATCAATAGATATTTACTCTGATATCTATATTAAAGAGTTTTTAATACCTTATGACTTTAATGGTTACATGGGGAATTATTCTCAAGTTGATGGTGCGAAGCAAAAACCATTCATAGCACATAAGACACATAGAAATGTAAGAAGATCTGACCCAAAAGATTGTGAATTAATTTGGAGAGAAACATTAAATTATACTTTTTATAAAAAAAATATAAGTGTAAGTAGTATTTGGTTGTGCAATTAATTATTGCTTTCTCTTAGCTCAGAGCGAATTTTTTCAATAAATTGATTTAAAAGTATCGCATCTTCTTTTGAAAGATATCTCTCTTTTTTGACACCTCTTTTAATTTCTTCTCTTAATGTAATAACAAGCTCTTTTCTACCTTCTTTTGTTGAAATAAAATTAAGTTTATCAGTGTATTTTTTTATTACTTTGCCGATGGTAAATTCATAAATTAAAATTACAGCTATTAATGCAATTATAACTTTATATATATATTGCTTCACAAATTACTTTTTGAAATTTATATTTTTTGTCTCTAAAATTTTTTTTAGCTCACCGTTCTCATACATTTCTTTAATTATATCACATCCACCCACAAATTCTTTTTTAATGTATAATTGAGGTATGGTTGGCCAATCACTATAAGTTTTGATACCTTCCCTAATTGATTGATCTTCTAATACATTAATAGCTTTAAAGTTTACCTCTAAGATTTTTAACAAATTTGTAACAGCCATTGAGAATCCACACTGAGGAGCATCAGGTGTTCCTTTCATGAATAAACACACCTCATTATTATCAATATGATCTTTTATTATATCTCTTGTTTTATCTTCCATTACTGCTCCTTTGTTTTAATTGCTAAAGCATGAAGTTCATTGCCCATTCTGCCCTTAAGAGAATTATACACCATTTTATGTTGTTCGATTTTGCTCTTACCAACAAATAACGAGGAAGTTATTGTTGCTGAATAATGGTTTCCATCACCGGCTAAATCTTGAATATCAATAGCGGCATCTGGCATTGCCTCTTTTATAAATTTTTCTATTTCTTTTAAGTCCATTGCCATTATGAATCCATATAGTTATATAACCAATTACTATTATATGATTTTAATTCGTCAATTGTAACCTTTGTCTTTTCATTAATAATCATTTCATTATCTATAATAACACCTAATTCCTCGTAATGTACTGAGTCTTTGCTCAAAATTTTTGAAACTTCTTTTAAATCTTCAGGGTTTATTTCTATGATGTATCTTCCTTGATCCTCTGCAAACAAATACTCGGTCTTGTTTATCAAATTCTTAGGTGTCATTAGTTTGATACCTTTGTTTCCCTTGATACACATTTTACTAATCGCAGTTATAATTCCACCCAAAGATACATCGTGAGCACTTTTAACGAGATCTTTATCTATTAGATTTAGTAAAGACTCACCGTTATTTTTTTCGTTAAATAAATTAACCTCTGGTGGGGGGCCTTTACTCTCATCTAATATTGTTCTAGCAAATAGACTTTGGTCAATGTGACCTTCGGTTTTTCCAATAATCAAAATAAGATTATTTACTTCTTTAAGATTCATTGTGATCATTTTTTTATAATCTTTAATTAGACCAACTCCACCAATAGATGGAGTAGGTTTAATTCCGATTTCTTTTGTTTGATTATAAAAAGATACATTACCAGACACTACTGGAAAATTTAAATATTTACTTGCTTCACCAATCCCTTGAACACATTCCACAAATTCTCCCATGTTATCCTCATTCTCTGGACTCCCAAAGTTCAGACAGTTAGTTATTGCAATAGGAGTTGCCCCAACTGAAATTAAATTTCTCCAACTCTCAACTACTACTTGTTTACCTCCTGTCAACGGATGAGCCCAACAATAAACTGCAGAAGAGTCTACAGATGCAGCGACTGCTTTATTTGTACCATGTACTCTTACTACTCCAGCATCGCCACCAGGTTTTTGAATAGTATCGCCCATGACAGTATGATCATATTGCTGCCAAATCCACTCCTTGCTACAAACATTTGGGTTAGATAAAATCTTTTTTAAAACATCTTTTATTTTTATTTCATTATAAATTTCTTTTTTAATCTTATTTTTTTTTGGTAATTTGGACTTTTTCCACTTTCGATCATACATAGGAGAATTTTCAACTAAAGTATTGACTGGAATATTTGCTACTACTTTATTTTCAAAGTATAATTCAATATTTTTTGTATTTGTTGTCTTACCAATTACAGCAAAATCAAGATTCCACTTATCAAATATTTTTTTGGCCAAATCTTCTTTACCGTTTTCCAAAATAATTAACATTCTTTCTTGACTTTCAGATAACATAATTTCATAAGGAGTCATTTTTGTTTCACGGCAAGGAACTTTATCTAAATTAATTTCAATACCTAAATTTCCTTTTGATGCCATTTCAATACTAGAGGAAGTAAGACCAGCTGCACCCATATCTTGAATTGCAATAATCGAGTCACCTGCCATTAATTCTAAGCAGGCCTCTAAAAGAAGCTTTTCCGTAAAAGGATCACCTACTTGCACTGTTGGTTTTTTCTCCTCTATTTTTTCATCAAAACTCGCAGATGCCATACTTGCTCCATGTATTCCGTCTCTTCCAGTTTTTGATCCAACATATATGACTGGCTTATTTAAACCTGCAGCTTTAGAGTAAAAGATCTTGTCTTTTTTAACTAAACCCAATGTCATAGCATTAACTAAAATATTTCCATTATACGATCTATCAAAAGATGTTTGTCCTGCTATCGTTGGAACTCCCATACAATTACCATAACCCCCAATACCTTGAACGACACCTCTCAATAAATTTTTTGTTTTTTTATGTTGTGTCGATCCAAAATGTATTGAATTTAAGTTTGCAATAGGTCTTGCACCCATCGTGAATACGTCTCGCATTATTCCACCAACACCTGTTGCAGCCCCTTGATAAGGCTCAATAAAAGATGGATGATTATGACTTTCTATTTTAAATACTATTGCATCGCCATCCTCTATATCAATAATCCCTGCATTTTCTCCTGGTCCTTGAATGACTTTTTTACCTTTAGTAGGTAATTTTTTTAAATGAAGTCTTGATGATTTATAGGAACAATGTTCATTCCACATAGCTGAAAATATTCCAAGCTCTGTAAAATTTGGTGTTCTTTTTAATAGTTCACAAATTTTTTTGTATTCATCAGTCTTAAGACCATGTTCAATAGCTATTTTTTCATTTACCAACATTATTTTATATTTTTAATTAAATTTTTAAAAAATATCGATCCATCCTCACCTGATAAGGATTGATCAATCATTCTTTCGGGGTGAGGCATCATACCGAGAACATTTTTCTCTTTATTAAAAATACCAGCAATATTTTTAATTGATCCATTTGGGTTTGAAATTTCATCTATTTGACCTTTGTTGTTACTATAATAAATTGCAACTTGGTTATTATCTTTAATTTCTTTAAGTTGATCGTCTGTACAAAAATAATTACCTTCATTATGAGCTATGTGTAATTCGAAAATATCTTTATCTATATTCTTAAAATAAGGGTTATCTTTATTATCTAATTTAACAAATACATTTTTACAAATAAATTCTAAATATTTATTTCTTAATAGAACTCCAGGAACTAATCCTGTTTCAACTAATATTTGAAAACCATTACATATACCTAATACTAATCCACCTGATTTTGCAAAATTTATTACTGATTGCATAATTTTAGATTTTGAGGCCATGCTTCCACAACGTAAATAATCACCATAAGAAAAACCTCCAGGCAAAACTACTAAGTCGCTTTTTGGTAATTCATTATCATTATGCCAAACCATTTTATTATTAAATCCAAATTTCTTTAGAGCAACGTCCATATCTCTATCACAATTTGAACCAGGAAAGGTTATTACTGACGATTTCATTAATTATTGTATTTCAATAATTTTATAATTTTCAATGACAAGATTAGCTAAAAGTTTTTTACACATATCTTCAACTATTCTTTTAGCTTTTGTTGGATCATTTTCTTTAACATCAATTTCAAAGTATTTACCTTGTCTAACTTCATTAATATCTTTAAATCCCATGCCATCTAATGTTTGGTTTATAACTTTTCCCTGAGGATCTAAAACATCTTTTTTCAGAGTTATAATCGCAGAGACTTTCATTTACCTTTTTTTTTAACTGATGATAATTTTGTTACATTAACAGCAGAAACATTTGATTGCTCATGTAAAATACCCAATCTTTTTGCAACTTCGGTATAGGCAGGAATTAAATCTCCAAGATCTTTTCTAAATCTGTCTTTATCTAATTTTTTATCAGTAATTGAGTCCCATAATCTACAGGTATCAGGGCTTATTTCGTCGGCAAGGATAACTTCATTCTTACCACTAATTTTAAGTCTGCCAAATTCTAGTTTGAAATCAATTAGTTTTATTCCGATTCCTCTAAACATCCCAATCATAAAATCGTTAATTCTTAAAATCATCTTTTTGACTTTTTCAATTTCTTTCTTGTTCGCCCATTCAAAAGTATAAATATGTTCCTCTGAAACTAATGGATCTCCAAGCTTGTCGTCTTTTAAACAGTATTCAATTAATGGTTCTTTTAGAACCGTGCCATCTTCGATACCTAACCTTTTGGTAATTGAGCCTGTTGCTACATTTCTTACAATGAATTCAATAGGAATAATTTCAACTAATTTGATTACTTGTTCTCTCATATTTAGTCTTTTAACCAAATGATTTTTAATTCCAATCTGAGACAAGTTCGAGAGAATATGCTCTGAAATTCTATTATTCAAAACTCCCTTACCTTCTATAGTTGTTTTTTTTTGATTATTAAATGCTGTTGCGTCATCCTTAAAGTATTGAATAACCAAACCTTTATCTTGAGTAGCATAAATGATCTTAGCTTTTCCTTCATAAAGTTTTTTTCCTTTTTTCATTATCTAAACACTCTTCTAAAAATTAAATTTACATTTTTTAAATGCTTAGAATAACTAAAGATTGTCTTTAATTTTTTTAATGAAATATTAGTCATTATATATTTGTCGGACTGGATGACATCAAATAGGTCTAAGTTTTCTGAAAAACATTTTTTCGAATAAGATTGAACCATCTTATAGGATTTTTCTCTACTCAAACCAGTTTTAGTTAGTTCCAGCATTAGTTCTTGTGAAAAAATTAATCCTTTAGTTAAATTCAAATTTTCTAACATTTTTTTAGGATATACAATCATATTGTCTAAAATATTGGTTAATCTTACTAGTGCAAAATCTGTAGTAATATTTGCATCTGGTCCAATATTTCTCTCTACACTTGAATGTGAAATGTCTCTTTCATGCCATAAAGCTATATTTTCTAAGGCAGGAGTGACAGTGCTTCTCACCATTCTTGAAAGACCAGTAAGATTTTCACTTAAAATAGGATTTTTTTTGTGGGGCATTGCTGATGAACCTTTTTGATTTTTCGAAAAGTATTCTTGTAATTCATAAACTTCTGTTCTCTGTAAATGTCTAATTTCTATAGAAACCCTTTCTATTGATCCAGCAATAATTCCCAAAACAGAAAAATAAAAAGCATGTCGATCTCTAGGAATAACTTGTGTCGATATGGGTTCAACTTTTAAACCTAGTTTCTTTGCAACATGTTTTTCTACATTTGGATTAATATTTGCAAAAGTTCCAACGGCACCTGAGATTGCACATGTAGCTACTTCATCAATCGCATTTACTAATCTTTTTCTATTTCTTTTAAATTCCTCATAAAAAGAAGCTAATTTTAAACCAAAAGTAATTGGTTCAGCATGAATACCGTGGCTTCTACCCATGCAAGGAGCAAATTTATATTTTTTTGCTTGTCTTTTAAGAACTTTAAGTATTTGATCTAAGTCTTTGATTAGAATTTTTCCAGACTGAACTAATTGAATATTGAAAGTTGTATCTAAAACATCAGATGAAGTCATACCTTGATGAAGATATCTTGCTTTTAGCCCAACTTTTTCTGTTATAGATGTTAGAAAAGCAATTACATCGTGCTTCACTTGGCTTTCAATTTGGTGAATTCTCTTAACATTTATTTTACCCTTTTTTTTTACAATTGAAGAAACACCCTTCGGTATTTGTCCAAGCTTTTCCATTGCTTGAGCAGCAGCTATTTCGACATCAAGCCAAATTTTGTACTTATTCTCCTCTGACCATATATCAGTGAGTTCTTTTCTAGAGTATCTTTTTATCATTAATTATAAGTATGGAGGCTTTGTAAAACTTTTAGCAGATTCTGTAAATATTTCATAACCATTTTCAGTTATACCTACCGTATGTTCAAATTGTGCTGATAAAGATTTATCCTTAGTCACAGCTGTCCATCCATCATTAAGTGTTTTTGTATCAAATTTACCAGCATTAATCATTGGTTCGATAGTGAATGTCATACCAGGTTTGATTTCAATACCAGTACCTTTCTTGCCATAGTGCAAAATATTAGGTGGCTCGTGGAAAGATGTACCTATTCCGTGTCCACAGAAATCTCTAACAACAGAGAAACCTTTTTTTTCTACATGAGATTGTATTTCGAATCCAATGTCTCCTATTTTAATTCCTGGTTTTAAGATTTTTATTGCCTTCATCATTGAGTCGTAAGTTACATTTATCAAATTGTTAAATTTTACAGATGTTTCCCCTATACAAAACATTCTACTAGTGTCGCCATAATGATTATCTACTATTGCAGTAACATCAACATTTAACGCATCTCCATCTTCTAAAATTTTACTTTCTGACGGTATACCATGACAAACAACATGATTAAGAGATGTACATAAAGATTTATTAAAACCCCTATAGTATAATGGTGCTGAATATCCTCCATTATCTCTTATAAATTCATAACCAAGTTTATCTATATAAGCTGTTGATATTCCTTCTTTAATATTGTCTGTTAGCATATCTAGAGTTTTAGCCGCAAGATTTCCGGCTAGCTTCATTTTTTCAAATTTTTCTAAATAATCACTCATTAATTATTTTAAGTTTTTTATCGATTATAATTTCTTTTGTATTTATTTTACATCTATAAGCTAAAAAAATAACACCCGCTTTTTTTGCTAATTGGTAATTTTGATAATATTTATTATCTATATCTTTAGCTATTTTGAATTCTTCCATATTTTGAATTTGTACCAAAAAAATTAAGTACGATTTATAACCTTTTTTTGTGGCATCAATAAGTGCAAGCAGATGTTTTGAGCCCCTGGTAGTTACAGCATCAGGAAATTCTGCAGTATTTTCTTCTCTAAAAAGGGTAACATTTTTTACTTCTACAAAACTTTTTTTGTTGTTTTTTTCAATCAAAAAATCAAATCTTGTTTCTTTATTAAAAAAAACCTCGGATTTTATTGTATCATTATTCTTGAGTTCTTTTATTAGATTATTTTGTAATCCGTGATTAATAATTTTATTAGCAAGATGCGTATTTACACCTACTAAATTTTTTCGTGCTTTTATTATTTCGAGGCCATATTTCAATTTTCTTTTTGGATTATCATTTTTAAGTAAATAGACCTCGTTATCTTTATCAAGAAGGCCTTTCATAGAACCAGTATTAGGACAGTGCGCTGTAATAATTTTTTTTTTTATATTCACATCAACAAAAAAACGTTTATATCTCTTGATTAATTTGCCTTTTATTAAAGACTTGGTAAATTCCATAACTAAATTATACATTTAAAATGAAAAAAAACACAAAAGTAAATGCTGCAATTATAATAATTGGAAATGAAATTCTCTCAGGCAGAACGCAAGATACAAATACTAGTGCTTTAGCGACATGGCTAAATTCATTGGGGGTCAAGGTAAGTGAAGTAAGGGTAATTCCAGATGAGCAGGAGAAAATTATAGATACTGTAAACGTACTTAGAAAAAAATATGATTATATTTTTACAACAGGTGGAATAGGACCTACACATGATGATATTACAGCCCAATCAGTTGCTGAGGCATTTAATTTAAAATATGAAATTCATAAAGAAGGGTTTAAAATTTTAGAGTCTTATTATAAACCTGGTGAATTCAATGAGGGTAGACAAAAAATGATTTGGATGCCCAAGAATGCAAATTTAATTCTTAACCCTACTAGCGGAGCACCTGGGTTTAGTGTTGAAAATGTATTTTGTTTACCTGGCGTACCATCAATTTTAAAGTCGATGTTGGGCGGTTTAAAAAATAAAATTATTGGAGGTGAACCCATTATAAGTCATACAATTAGTTTAAGAACAGTAGAGAGTGAAATTGCGAACTCTATAAGCAAAGTTCAAAATCAAAATGATGATGTCGAAATTGGTAGCTATCCTTTTTTTCACGCTGGTAAATTAGGTGTTTCAATTGTTCTTCGTTCTGAAAGTCAGTCTAAGATTGATATATGCAACTCACAAATTTTAGAAATTGTTAAAAATAAAAAAATTGAAATAGTTGATAGATAAATGCTTTATTTTGCTTACGGCAGTAATCTAAATCATATTCAAATGAAAAGAAGATGTAAAGACAGTATCTTTATCAAGAAAATAAATTTAAAAAATTTTCGACTTACATTTCGTAGTAGATTTAGAGCTGCCGATATAGAAAAAAAAAAAGATTCAATTGTCCCGGGCGCCTTATTTGAAATATCAAAAAATGATGAAAAAAAATTAGATATTTACGAAGATTTCCCTACTTTATATAAGAAATATTATTTTTTTTACGGTAAAAAAAAAGTCATGACTTATACTATGACTAATAAAACAACATTTAGATATCCCTCAGATCGTTATCTAAATATCGTAAAAAGAGGTTACAAAGATTGTGAACTTGAATACAAACATCTTATTTTTGCTTTAAGTCAAAGAATATAATTTAAATCTTTTATAACATTTTAATGATTTTATTTCTTTATGTTTTCAAGCAGAAATTAAGAAAGTAAAATGGATAAATAACCACCACAAGATATTAATATTGTTTTCATTTATAATTTTACTATTAAAATTCGTTAATTTAATTTAAAAGAAATAAGTTTTTTTAAATACATAATATTAACTTAATGAAAATAAGCGTAATTATTCCTTGTTATAATGAAGAAAAAACAATTGAAAAAATTGTAAATAAGATTTTAGAATTAAAAGATTTAGATTTAGAGATAATTATTATTGATGATAATTCAAATGATTCATCAAAAAATATAATTGAAACCAAGTTAAAAAATAAAGTTCATAAAGTTATAAACAATGAAATAAATAGTGGCAAGGGATACTCGATAAGGAAAGGGATTGAAACTGCAACTGGTGAATTTATTTTGATTCAAGATGCTGATTTAGAGTATGACCCAAATGATTACTATAAAATTTTGGAACCATTAAAATCGAGGGTAGCAGATGTGGTATATGGCTCAAGATTTATTGGATCTGATAAAAAAAGAGTGCTATATTTTTGGCACACTTTAGGTAATAAATTTTTAACACTTTTTTCAAATATTTTCACAAACTTAAATCTTACAGATATGGAAGTTGGTTATAAAGCTTTTAAAAGTGAAATATTAAAAAATATAGATCTTAAAGAAAATAGATTTGGTTTTGAACCAGAAGTAACAGCAAAGATTTCTAAAAAAAATCTTCTAATTTATGAGGTAGGAATTTCATATTTTGGTAGAAAATATGTTGATGGAAAAAAAATTACCTGGAAAGATGGATTTAGTGCAATAAGATGTATAATTAAATATAATCTTTTCGGTTAAAAAATAGTGAAAGATAATTTAGAAAAAACATATTCTCAGGCTCATTATTCTTTTATTGATCAAGTAATCCAAAAAAAAAGAGAAAAAATGTTAATTTTAATTAAAGAATTCTTAAAAAACAAAGATATAGATGATGTATTAGATGTAGGCTCAACTGAAGATGAAAAAAATAAATCAAGTAATTATATTGTTAAAAATTTGGGAAATTATAAAAAATATAAATCTATTTCAGATCAATCTATTAATTCTGATTTTTTCTCTGTTAAAGTAAAAAAATCAATTACTGAAGATTATACTGTTTCTGAAATAGAAGATTACAAATCTGATTTAGTTATTTCAAATGCCACTATTGAGCATGTAGGCAATTTAGAAAATCAGACTAAAATGTGTAAAAATATTTTAAAATTAAGTAAAAAATATTTCATAATAATAACTCCTAACAGATATCACCCTTTAGATTTTCATACAAAATTACCTTTCTTTCATTGGTTACCAAAAAAAATTCATAGAAAAATTTTGTCAATTTTAGGAATGCATTTTTTATCAAAAGAAGAAAATCTTAATTTATTATCCAATAATGATTTACAAAGAATTATGGAAAAATTAAATCACTCTAATTTTGAAGTAAAAAAAATAGATTTTTTATTTTTTAAATCAAATTTACTTTTGTTTGGCAAGGTAATTTGATCTTAATTTTTTTTATTAATAAAAGATTAATTAATGACTAACATCTTTTTACATAGTTTTTTATTTTTATTAATTTTTTACTCTCATGGATTAATTTTTTTAAAGAAACTACTTAAAACTAAGACCAATTATAATTTCTTTGAAATTTGTCTGATTGGTTTAATTGTAACTCTAATCATATCTCCATTTATAAATTTATTTATTCCATTAAATAATTTGTTTATTTTGTTAAATTTATCATTTCTAATCCTTTTTTTTATTTATAATAAAGATATTTTTTTTGAAAATATTAAATTTAATTATAAATTGTTCATACCTTTATTTTCTTTAGTTTTGTTAAATATATATGGAAGTGGTTTTTCAGACGATATAGATCATTATCATTACGGATTTATAACTAATTCTGACGAACTTAATACCATATTGGGTAATAGTTTCCTCCACCCACTATATGGTACTTCACCAATCTGGTTAACTGGACATTCTTTTTTCAATTTTGATCATTCACGATTAACAGATATTCATATTTTAAATGGTTTGTTGTTACTTTTAATATTATCAACTTTTATAAATGAATTATTTTTTGATAACAAAATAAACAATTTTTTTAAGAAATTTTTATTTTCAATAATATTGTTTATAGTAATTAAATATTCCAGAATAAAAGAATTCGGAATAGATAAACCAGCCATCTTATTATTCTGTTTCTTAATTTATTGTTATTTGAAATTTTTTTTTATCAATAAAAAAAGTAATGAAATATCAAATAATTTTATAATTTTGTTTTTAATATCGATAACGATAATTTCTATTAAAATTATTTATGTTCCAATTTTAATTTTACCGATTTTAATCTTTTTTAAACAACAAGAAAAAATTAATCTCAGACAAAATTACATTTTTATATTTATACCAATATCAATTTTTTTAATTAAAAATTTATCTAGCTCTGGATGTTTGATATTTCCATTCGAATTCACATGTTTAGAATTTTTACCATGGTCAAACTATGCAGGTTCAGTTGAATTTACTTTTTATAACGAGGTATTTAACAAATCTTGGACATCATACAAAGGAGATCTTAGTGAAGTTGAATATATTAAAAATTTTAATTGGTTTATGACATGGTTAGAAAGAGGAAAAATTGAAATCTTAGAGTATTTTTTTACATTAACATTTATTACTTTTATCTCCTACTTTATATTTAAAGGAGGTGAAAAAATAAACGTGAAATTTGATATTTTAAAAATTTCATTCGTATTAATTGTTGTGTTTTCTTTACTAATTTATTTTATTAAGAATCCAGTTCTAAGAATGAACCACCATATATTTATATCTTTAATGATACTATTTTTACTATTTTACAAATCAAAAAAAAAATTTATAAGATTTAAATTTTTAGCTAAATATATATTGATTCTTGCAATAATGTTCAATATCACAAAAAATTTTAATAGAATTTATGCTAATGATTTTAGAAATAATTCTTATGAGGCTATCAGTCATAAGATTACTAAACCACAAAAAAAATTTTTAGGTGATTTAGAATATTATATTGGCTGGTATGGCAAGGCTCCTATTGGAAATCAGAATTTAGCTAATAAAAATTATAAAGAAGTCTATTTTTTTAAAGTTATTTATTAATCATTAATTTATTTATTAGGTTTATTAGTTAACCATACTGTCTGAAAAGGTCTAAGTTCTAATTCAACTCCACTTAGTGATAATCTATTTGATTCTATTAAATCTTTCCAATTAGAGAATTTTTTTCCAATTTTAAGATTTTGTTTGACAGAGGTCAAATTAGAGATACAGATTATTGTTTGTTTATTATCAATACTAATTCTCTTAAAACCGAATATTTTTGACCCAAGATCAAGTTGTTCTCTTTTTGCATTTGGATGAAATGCTTTTTGTTTATTTTTTATTCCAAGTAATTTTGTAATTTCCATAAAAAAGATACTTTGTTTGGATTTTTTGTTTTTTAATTTAGATAAAAGATTGTGCTTGTTCCATTTATATCTATTGACATCTCTTTTATTCCCGGTAATGACAAATTTTGCTTCATCGTTTGATGTGCCGAATAAAGAATTAAAATATAGAGCAGGCACTCCTTCAAAAGAAATCATAATTGAATGGGCAGTTATATACCTTTCCAAAAAAAAATTACCATTTTGGTCAAAATCAGATTTTTTTAGTGCATTAAAAATAGTAATATTTGCTTCGTAAACCTTCTTAAACTTATTTTGAATTTTTCTGTAAGAAAATTTTGATCCATTTTTTTTTAATCTCTTTAAAAAACTTTTCAGATCACTTTCATTAAGTATGCCTTCTATTGGTCTCATACCAATACCATCATGAGAAGCAATAAAGTTTAAATAGCTATTTCCAGGCTTATTATTGGGAAGTTTTTTACTCCATTTGCTAAGGAAAGTACTTTTTTCAAATAATAAAGCATGTATCAATAAAGGTGGTAAAGTAAAATTATATATCCAATTAGCCTCGTCGCTTTTTTTACCGAAATAACTAATGTTTTCTTTTTCTGGTAAATTGGTCTCTGTAACTATTATTGATTGTACTTTCAGGAGATAGGATATGAGTCTAAATAGTTTTATAATTTCATGAGTTTGTTTTAAATTTATACATTTTGACCCACTTTCTTTCCATAGGTATGCAATAGCATCTAATCTAAAAATCTTCACACCGTGATTTAAAAGATTTATCATTATTTTGATAAATCTTAATAAAACTGCAGGATTTTGAAAGTTTAGATCAATCTGATCATTACTAAAAGTTCTCCAAATAAAAGTCGTATTTTTAAAAATATCAATTTTCTTAAGTAATTTATGGTCTCTTGGTCTTACAACTTTCGAAGTATCAAATTTATTATCTATTTTAAGGAAATAATCTTTACCAGGTCTTCGCTCTCTTAAAAAATTTTTAAACCACAAACCTCGTGCCGAAGAATGATTAATTACAATATCAGCCATAATATTATTCTGTTTTGAAAATTTTAATATATCTGACCAATTACCTAATTTTTTATCAATTTTATAATGATCCTTTACAGCGAATCCACTATCACTACTTGATGGATAAAAAGGCAAAAAATGAATACAGTCAAAATATTTAATTAATTTTTTGTTATAAAAGGACTTAAAATTTCTTATTGAATATTTTTGATTATTTGAAAGTATACTATCACCGTAACAAATCACCAATGAAGTTTTCTCTGAAATCAATATTTTTTGCTTAATTTTTTTTTTATTAAATTTTTCAATTATATCAGTTATTTCTTTTTGATAAGTTTTAATTTTTTTTTTAAAACTTGATTTTTTATAAATATTCTTAAGTCTTAACTCAATTTTTTTTTTTTCTGAGTGAGATAACATTAACTATACTTTTTGTTTTCTTCATTCACTTTTTCCTTTAATCTTTTAAGAAAATCTGGAATTGCACTCTTTACTCTGCTCCATGTTGGTATGAAAGGAGTATCCATAGGGTTTAAAATAAACGCCTCTCCAGCTTTCATTATGTTCATAGCAAATAATTCAACTGCTTTTTCTTCAGTATGAGAGTCAAACTTAAGACCATTCATATCTGCATCACTCCTATAAATATCAATTAAATCTAAAGCTGATCTATAATAAGTGGCTTTTAAAGACCTAAATTTTTCTCTGCTAAAAGAATTACCTTGAGTAGCTAATTTTTTAATAAAAGTTTTTATGATATCAATTGACATTCTTGATAAACCTTTAGTCTCGTCATCTAACGATAGGCTTTGATGTTTATGATCGTAACTGTCAGCCAAATCGACTTGGCAAATATTTTGTGGCGAGAAACTTCTTTGCATTTCTGATAAAATTCCAACTTCTATACCCCAATCAGATGATATTCTTAACTCTGGTAAAACGTTTCTTCTAAATGAAAATTCACCTGCTAATGGGTATTTAAAAGATTTCATAAACTTAATATAATCACTTTTTCCAATAGTTTTTTCTAAAGCAGTTAATAAGGGAAAAACTAAAAGTCTCGCAACTCTCCCATTCATTTTTTCATTAGCAATTCTTGGGTAATATCCTTTACAAAATTCAAAGTTAAAAAGTGGATTTACAACTGGATAAAACAATTTAGCTAACATTCTTCTATCATAAGTTTTTATATCACAGTCATGAAGTGCCACTGACCGAGCACTGTCTCTTGCTATAGACATCCCAATACAATACCAAACATTTCTACCTTTACCCAATTCACTTGGCGCAAGATCTTTTTTTTTTAATTCTTGATGAAGTTTTTTTAAATTAGGTCCATCATTCCAAAGAATTGTAAATGGAGTTTTTAATTTTTTAAAAAATTTCCACGCTTTTTTTGCCTGTGTTTCATTAGCTTTATCAAGCCCAATGATTACGTGATCTAAATATTTAGTTTTACTTATTTCTTCAACAATCTTTGGTAGAGCTGAACCTTCTAATTCTGAATAAAGTGAAGGTAAAATTAATTCCATTTTTCTCTCTGCTGAATGTTTAAGTAATTCTTTTTCAATCGTTGAAGTAGACTTTGTACCAAAGTCATGCAAAGTTGAAATTATTCCATTTTGAGAAAAATCACCCATTTTAAATTTTAGCTATTATAATCTAATTTAACCAGCGCTTTTTTTATCACATCTGCCCAACCTAAAGGTGATGGCTGATTTGAGATAATTAGATTATCTATGAAAATTTCATCTAATTTAAATCTATCGTTAAACACTAAACAAGGAACATCGCTATTCTTTAACATTTCAAGATCATTATAATTATCTCCAACAGCTATAACTTTAATATTTTTCTCAATTTTTTTAAATATCTTAACAACTCTTTTCATAGATTTTACTTTATTTACTTTATCGCAAAGATTGATAACTCTTCCTCCTTCTTGTAAAGAAAGACCATTCTTCGCAATACTTTTATTCAATCTATCTCTTTCATTTTTGTTTCCATCAAATAAAAAAGGGATTGAATATTTTCTATTTAGTGCATTTTTTAATTTATCGTTTGAAAGACCTAATATTTCTATTTGTTTTTTTTTTTCATTTTTGTTATAAATTTACATTTATCTTTTAAGTTTTTAGATATCTTAGAATCAAAAATTTCTTGTATTTCATTTTTTTCCCTACTAAGAACAATTTTATCTGGAAAATTTGCATTTAATAAATCTAAACCGTTAATCACTGAGCCATTTTCCGAAATATAAGTTAAATTTTCATCCAATTCTTGATTAAAATCAATTATTTCATTTTCAGTTTTACTTGAATTTGGAATAATAAAAATTCTTTTTGATATAAGATCTTTTAAAAAATTTTTAATTTCATCAAATTTAAAAGTATCTCTGTTTAAAAGCGATCCATCAAGATCAGTAAAAATTAAAATAACAAATTTTTTTTTCATTAAAATCTAAATATATCTATTTCTTTAGTTTATCTTATCCTATTTTTATCTTTGTCAAAAAAGAACACCTTTTCTTTTGGGAATGATATATTAAGTGATTGTTCTTTTGTATCATCTGATGATTTTATATTAATTTTGTTATTTAAGTATGAAGTGTAAATAATTTTTTCAAATCCTAGATTTTCAATAAGATCAACTTTTACTGTTAATTTAATATCGCAATTATTTTGTAAACTTATATCTTCAGGTCTTATACCTAAGTAAATTTCATCACTAAATTCTATGTTCTCAAATTTGATTTCATTTTCAAATAGTTTTAACGTATTTTTATTAAGAATATTTTCTCTATTTATTTTAATGATATTCATTTTTGGTGATCCTATAAATTCTGCAACAAAAATATTATTTGGGTCTGAATAAATTTCATTTGGTGTTCCAAATTGTTCAATATTTCCCTTATTTAGAATTACGATTCTATCAGCTAAGGTCATTGCCTCGATTTGATCATGAGTCACATAAATAATATTTGAATTAATTTTTTTATGAAGCTTTGATATCTCTACTCTCATTTCTGATCTTAGCGCAGCGTCAAGATTAGATAGTGGTTCATCAAATAAAAAAAGCTTTGGGTTTCTTGTAATTGCTCTACCTATTGCAACTCTTTGTTTCTGACCTCCAGAAAGTTGTTTTGGTTTTCTCTGGAGTAAATCTTGAATTTGAAGTGTATTAGCAGCCTCTGTTACTTTTTCTTGGATTTCATCTTTCTGAATTTTCTCCATTTTTAATCCAAATGACATATTTTCGTAAACAGTCATATGTGGATACAAAGCATAAGACTGAAACACCATCGCAATTTCGCGCTTTGAAGGTATTAAGTTGTTTATTAATTTTTCATCTAAAAAAATTTCACCCTGATCGATTTTTTCTAATCCTGAAATCATTCTTAATAAAGTTGATTTTCCACACCCTGAAGGACCAACTAAAACAATAAATTCTCCATTATTTATATCGATGTTAAAATCTGTTATTACTTTGTTATTTCCATAGGATTTTTCCAGATTTTTAATAACTATTTTTGACATTGGCAAAGTTTAAAATGATTCTAAGTAATCATTAAATGTTGTTAAAAATTTATTACACTGCTAGATTTATGCAATGAAAAAATCGTGATTACAGAGAGAAATAAAAACTAATAGGGGGGAACAATATGATTAAGAAAATCATAATAAATATATCTGTAATAGTATTTTTAATTTCAAATACTAGTTTTGCCGATATTAAATTTTGGACTACAGAGGTCCAGCCAGCAAGAATGGCGAAACAAGAGGATATGGCCAAAGCTTTTGAAGCTAAGACAGGAATTAAAGTTGAAGTCATACCGATTGAAGAGAAAGATCTTGGAACTAGAGCTACCGCAGCTGCTGCAGCAGGAGATCTTCCTGACGTGATATATCACACTTTACAATATGTTTTACCATGGGCTGAAGCAGGTATTTTAGATGTTGATGCCAATAATGACGTAATCAAATCATTAGGAAAAAAAACTTTTGCACCAGGGGCACTCAACATGGCAAAGAAAGGTGGAAAAATTGCAGCGGTACCAGTTGATGGATGGACACAAATGGTCGTTTATAGAAAAGACTTATTTGCAAAAGCTGGTCTAGAACCCCCAACTTCATATGCTAACATAGTTAAAGCGGTAAATACACTATCAAGCAATGATATGTTTGGCTTTGTCGCTGCCACAAAAACAGATGAAAACTTTATGAGCCAAGTACTTGAACATGTGCTTTTGGCTAATGGAGTTAATTTTGTTAAAAGAGGTGGTACAAAGAAACAAGGTAAAGCTTTAAAAAATTCTTTAGAGTTTTACAAAGTTATAGCTAAAGCAAGCCCTCCAGGAGAATTATTCTGGAAACAATCTCGAGCTTTATACTTTGCTGGAAAAACACCTATGATTATTTGGTCTCCATTTATTATGGATGAATTAGCAGGCCTAAGAGATTCTGCTCCTCCAACAATAAATAGTGATCCAACATCACCAGAGTTAGCCTCAAAAACTGGTTTCATTACTAATTTTAGTGGTCCTAACAATAAAAAAGGTGCTGCTTGGGCTGACGTAAGATACTTTGGGATAACTGCAGATGCAGATACTGATGAGGCTAAAAAATTCATAGAGTATTCGATGAGTGAAGGTTATACAGCAACATTGGGAATTGCTCCTGAAGGAAAATTTCCGGTAAGAAGAGGGAATAAAAGTGATCCTAGTGCTTACACTAAAGCATGGAGTAAACTTCCAGTTGGTGTTGATAGAAAGAAACCTTTGACAGCACTTTATTCTGCAGATGTTATCGATAACATTGTTGCGGGTCTAGATACTGCAAATAGATGGGGTGTTAAAGAGGGTGAACTTTCTCGAGCATCTAAAATCATCAATTCTCAATTCTTAAATAGAATCACAAGGGAATATATCGATGATCAAATTTCAGTTGATGAAGCAGTTAAGAAAATTAACGCTGAATTAGCTAAATTTTAAATATCTAAATTAAATAAAAGCGGATAATGTTTTATTATCCGCTTTTTTTATGAGTGATACACTTTCAAAAATTGAAAAAAGAACTGCTTATACTTTAGTTTTACCAGCTGTTTTATTAGTCTTTGCAATTGTATTATTTCCAATTTTTGCAAATATTTGGATTAGTTTTAAAGAGATTCAACTTAAAGATATTAGAATTCCGGAACCAAGAGCAAAAAAAATTGTTAGATCAATTTCAGGAGATGAGTCACAATTAGAAATAATTTATAAATTAAGAAACAGCTCGTTAATTAATGGAATAAAAGATGTTGAATTCAAGGATAAATTTCCAAAAAATGTTCTTCCAACTAATCTTGACTCTAGATGTATTTTTAAATCAAAAAAAATTATTTGTGATTTTGGAGATTGGGACCCAAAATACAAAGAAAATTTTGAAATCAAAATTAGAAATATTAATGGTGAAAAAATAGAAAAAACAATAATTAAATCGCAAAAACCAATTTTAGATGGAAAAGCAGAAAATCCTCTTTTAACGACAAATTTTACATTTAAAAATTTCAAAAAAGTTTTTTATGAAAATAATTTTATTGAGTTGCTTTTAACCACATTTTATTTTACTTTTTTTGGTACCGTAGGTGCAATAATATTTGGTATTTTAGCCGCACAATTAGTAAATCAAAATTTCCGCGGACGAACATACATGAGGGGTATTTTGCTTTTTCCATACGTAGGACCAGTAGTTGCATTGGCTTATACATGGACACTATTATTAGATCCGAATAGTGGAACGCTCAATGCATTGTTAGTTAATTTTAGTATTATAGAGACACCAATAAATTTATTAGGCCAAAAATATATAACAATGAGTATTTTAGGTTTTGAATTTAAATTAAGACTGGCTTTAACTACGGTAATATTTTTTGAGATTTGGCGTTATTTTCCACTCGCTTTTCTTTTTATTTTAGCAAGATTACAGGCAATTCCACAAACATTGTATGAAGCAGCTGAAGTAGATGGAGCAAGCCCAATCCAAAAATTTATACACATTACTCTGCCTCAAATTACAGCAATTATTTCAATTTTATTTATGATTAGGTTTATTTGGAACTTTAATAAATTTGAAGATATCTTTTTATTAACGGGTGGCGCATCAGGAACAAGAACTTTACCTATTAATGTTTATCAACAAGGGTTTGCAATATCAGATATTGGGATGGGCTCTGCTGTTTCAATAGTCATTGTCATGTTACTTCTAAGTTTCATGGTTATTTATTTTAGGTTAATTGGAAAGAGGGCCAATGAAGTTTAAGTCTCTTTCAATATTTTTAATCATATCATCTTTTTTTCTGACATGTATTTTGTCAATTTGGAAAATCATGTCGACCTTACAGGGTCTAAATTTTACTAATTTAAATGTCGCAACTGTTTTTTTAATTGGTATCCTGTTATCTTTAACGTTTGTTTTAATTGGTAATAAGATTAATCACTTAATTAAGATTTTCTTATTATCATTTATATTTTCAATTTTATATTTTTACTTAAATGAAGCATCACCATATTGGTATATTTTTGGAGTTTTCTTAATTACTTTATTTTTTACGATCAATCTCAAAAAATATAGTATGCAGTCTTTGAAAGAGGATTTTATATCTGAAAAGATTATTTTTGATTTTATCACTTTATTTGGCATTGTTTTCTTTGCATTTGTAATTTTATTTCCATTTTACATTATGCTGGTTACAAGTTTTAAAACTCAGATCGCTTTATTAGTTAACCCTTTAGACTTTAGTCTAGATTTCACAAAAAGTTTAAATGAGTTATTTAAATCTTATTTTGTAATTTTTGAAACTTATAATTTTGGAAGATACATTTTAATTAGTTCAGTTGTTTCTATTGGAACCGTTATTGTAACACTATTATTTGCAATCCCAGCAGCTTACGCTGTTGCTAGGTTAAACTTCTTTGGTAAAAACTTTTTATCAACTTCAATTTTGATTATCTATATGTTTCCAGCTATAGTTTTAGTGATCCCATTATACACTGTTTTCAGTCAACTTGGATTAAGAAATTCAATCTTTGGTCTATTGATAGTTTATACAGCCACAACCTTGCCAGTCGCTATTTATATGCTGCAAGGATATTTCAAAAGTATTCCAAAAGAAATTGAAGATGCAGGAATCATGGATGGTCAGAATTGGTTTGGTATAATTTTAAAGATTATAATTCCTTTAAGTTTACCAGCTATCGCATCTGTTGCACTTTATGTCTTTATGATAGCATGGAATGAATTCCTTTTTTCTTTAATGTTTTTAGATAGTCCTAAGTCATTTACTTTATCAAGAGCTATCCAATATCTAAGTGGAGATGCAGAAACTCCACGGCAATATTTGATGGCTGGATCAGTAATAGTCACTTTACCAGTTCTATTTGTATTTATTTATTTTGAAAAGTACTTGGTCAGTGGTTTGACTGCTGGAAGTGTAAAAGAGTAATCTTGCTCAACAAAATATAATTACCTGTAAATAATTTCTAGTAGAAGATGAATTTGAGAGTTGAGACACATAAATATGAGACATAGTGCAGTTTGATTAATATTTAATTTATTTTAGATAAAGTTAATGATTTTAGATTTTATAGATAAATTTTCACAAAATTTTATCTTAAATAAAAAAAACTTTATTGTTGATAAAAATTTAATAGAAAATTTTGTAAATAGTAGTCATTTTGAAAATTTATTAATAAATCTTACAGAAATAAATCCTTACGATGTAGAAATATCAAACGAATTTTCAAAATTAAATGCTATTTCCTCATTGCCTCATTTAAGAATTTTAAAAACTTCTCTTAATTTAACAACTGAAAGATTCTTACTTGAACTCTCACATTTAGTTTTGCCTTTTAATAAAGATTTATCTAAAAATCTAAAATTTTTATCTTCAAGTGTAAGTGAAACAGAATTTGGAAATTCTAAATTAATCTCGAATTTACTTAACAGCTCCAAACATGATTTTTATAAACAACTTATTTTAGATTATGAGAAGAAAAATCCTTTAGCTTTATACCCAACTTCCAGTTATAGAAATTCGAATGGGCATGTTGTTAGCTCAAATGATTACCAACAAATAGAAGCAATGATGAACTTAAATACCTTTACATCAATTAAAGTAGAGGAGGACACTTTAAATATCAACAATCCTCTTTTAAGAGATAACTATAAATCATTTGGAAGATGTGTTTGTTTAGTGGACCAAAATATTGAAGACAATTATGGTTTAGAAATTGAAAATTATTTTAATCATCATTCAATTATTTTAGAGAAACTAATTTATAGAGCTATGGAGGTTGATAAACATATAAAAAATGTTGAAAAGATAGTTGAGGATTTTAGAAAATTAGGTGTAAATAGAAATGAACCTATTTTGATAATTGGAGGAGGGGTTATAGGAGATATAGGAGCTTTTGCAGCATCTATCTATCATCGAAGCACTCCGTATATAATGTTATCAACATCAGTTGTGAGCGCAATAGATAGTGGGCCAAGTCCCAGATCGTGTTGTGATGCTGGTGGATTTAAAAATCTCTTGGGCTCTTTTCACGCTCCTGTTTTGAATATATCTGATCGGTCATTCTTCAAAAGTTTAAAAACTTCTTGGGTTAGGCATGGAATTGCCGAAATTCATAAAATGGCAGTAATTAGAGATAAAGAATTATTTAGTTTACTTGAAGACACAGGGCTAAACTTGATGAAGACTCACTTTGGTACAATTAGTTGTAATTCTCAAGATGAGATCGTATCCAAATCAAAAAAAATTATTGGATTATCTTTAAAAAGTTATGTTGAAAGTGAATATGATAATTTACATGAGGTCCACAGCATCAGAGATCATGCATTTGGCCATGGATTAAGTGCTAACTTTGAACTTAAAGCAGGATTATTGCATGGTCATGCCATAAGTGTTGAAATGACTTTAAGTTCTTTTATGTCCTACAAAAGAGGTTGGTTAAGTGAAAAAGATTTGCACAGAATTTTAAAGCTTTTTAGTGAATACGAATTAAGTTTATGGAATGACATATTATTAGATGAGAAATGTATGAATGAGGGGTTTGATAAAATTCTTCAAAAAAGAGGAGGCAACTTAGCTATTCCAGTTCCAATCGCTATTGGCAAATGTAAATACATTAATGATTTAACTAAATCTGAGTTAAAAGAAATTATTCAAGAATTTAAACTAGTAGTTTCAAAATACCCTAGAAAAGGATTGGGTGTAGAACCTCTTTGTTCAGATGCAGGTCTTGAAGATCCAGTCACTGTTTTTAAAGCAGATGAAAATATTGAAAAAGAAGCAAAATTAAATTAATTAAATGTACCAATTTGTAATACCAATTCACCATGTGAATTGGAGTACAAGATCAGTACTTGAGGGAATTTCTCAAAAATATAAACCAAAAAAAATTTACGTTGTAACATCTAATTATGAGATTAAAATTTTTAAAGATAAATCCAAATCTTGGAGTATCGAAAATTTAACTTTGTTGGATGAGGATAACTTTTTTTTAGATAAATATGGTTTAACGAAAAATGATATCATTTCACAAATTAGCCAAAATAAACCCAATTATACTCCTGGATGGTTGTATCAACAGATTATAAAATTAGGAGCTAACGATGTTATAGATGAATTAGAGGAAGTTTTTATAGTATGGGACTCTGATCTATTGCCAGTAAAATCTTGGCCAATAGTTGATGAAAATAAGGAAAAGTTTGCTTTACTACAGGATAAATCATTTGGAAACCAAGATGTTTTAAATTCGTGGAAAAATTTGATTACAAATGTATTAGATATTAATCCTGTTGAAGATATTAGAGGCACATTTACATCACATCATATGGTTTTTAAAAAAAAGTATTTGAAAAGTCTCAAATCAAAATTTAACGATCATTTCAAATCTGATAAAAATTGGATTGAATTAGTAATAAAAGCTGCAAATATTCATGGCTCTTTTGGTGAATATTGGACATATGCTAGTTGGGTAAATCATGTAAACAAAGACGATTTAAATTATTATCCTTATGAAAAATACGGTTTAACCACTGAGAGATTTTATGATGACGGCAATGGTTTATTTTCAAGAAATTACAAAAAAGATAACAATTTCAATGAACAAGAGGATTTTTATCCATCTTATTCATCAATATTAAATTTCATAGGTAAAAATTATGACACTCCTCCTTCCTCTTTATCATTTGAAAATAATATAAGGCATACAAAAAAAAAAGATGAGAATATACACCTCGAGGAAAAAAGATCTATTTGGAGAGAAAAAAAAGCTTATGATAGAGATAAGAAGAAATAATAATATTTTTATTTAGTAAGAAGCAAAGTTTTTTTGTTTTTTTTACTTTTTACCTCATTTTTTTGATCACAATATCTCTTAAAAGCATAAGCTGCTGATACACCACCAATTAGTATAAATTTTAATATCTTTAATTTAATAAGTGTTTTAATCATGATTAAATATCAAACTTTTCTAGTAAGAAGTTGATTATTAAATTGTAGAGAAATACAAAACAAAAAATATAGAATAGAAAAATTATTCCTTTAGAATTAAAGATGTATCCGGTTGATGTTAAAAGTACAATAAATAGGCTAATTGATAAAGCGAGCTTAGATTGTGATTTTTTTTTTAAGTGAGATTTAAGAATATTTTTTTTCATCAGGATAAATAATAATTATTACAGATATTTATTCATCATTAATTTTGTCCTACCTAGACACAAAGGACTTAAAATATTCTATCAAGAGAATTTAAGAAAACCTCACTGACCCCTGGCGACCCAGAACCATTGTAATTCCTAGTTATCTAGTTTGTCATAATTATATTCATAGTTATGGAAGCAAAAGATAATAAGACAAAAGTCATACACCAGTCATACACCGAATTAATTTGTATTAATTTAACAAGTTAAGTTATAAATAAAGCGAGTTATTTTTTTTGACAGTCAATGACAAAACCAGAGGCAATAAAAAAACCCCTCCAGTCATTTGGTTTTTCAATCTTGAAAGATTGCTTTCTAAAATTAATTTTATCAATATTTTCAAATATTGGAGGCAAGGCGTGAAAGTGATAAAAATATATTCCATTACATTTTAGTCCTACTTTACTCAAAATTAGATTTTCAATTGTGAGAGGATTATATGTTTTAGAGTAAACTTGGCTGTCATCAATGTTTTTTAATTTAAATTTTTTTCTATCAGAATATCCTTGAAATAATCTTAAATATTTTTTTTTTAATGTATTTTTAGTTTTGCTTATTTCATATAAATTTGAAAAAAATTTAATTGAATAATCATTTAAAGTAGCAATATCAAATAATTGATTTCTCAATGAAAAAATTAATCTTCCATTTTTTTTTAGTTTTTTTCTTTGGTTTTTTAATGTTTGGATAAAATTTTTTGAGTAATAGAAAGTTCCCATACCCAAAATACAATCTATTGAATTATCTTTTATATGCTTTGGATTTTCAAAATTCCCAATATCAATTAATTTTTCTGGGAGTTTATATTTAATTAAATTTGCCTTTGCTTCATTAACCATATTTTTTGCTTTATCATAACCAGTAATATTAAATCCCATTTTTTTTATTTGAATTAATGGCATACCTGCTCCACATCCGGCATCAACTATAGTTTTTGGTTTATGTTTCTTTATAAGTGACTTAAAGATTTCCAGTCTTTTTACATCTGCTGGATAAGATTCTTTAAAATTAATTTTTTTATATAATTGAGAATAATAACTAGTTTCTTTTTTAGAATTAAAAAATTTATGAGATAGAATTTTCATTTTAAAGGACCAATTTTTTCTTTTTTAAAACATTATATATTTTATATGCTAAACTTATCTTAATATTTAATAAAATAGAAATACTCTCTAAATCATTTTTTCCATCAGCATATTGTAAAAAATTCAAATAATGTTGATAAATTTTCTTTATTTTTTTTGTTGATAATGAATGGTAAAGATTTCTTTTATCCATTTTTGGTTCACACAAAATTTTATTTTGGGGTATGATTTTTTTAAGGAGTATATTAATTGCTGTTTTAGCAACTTTAAAACCACCTTTAACACCACTTTCAGTTACTAAACTAAAATTATCTAATGATGTATGGTATTCAGGGTATGCACCATCTCTTGATCTATATATACATGCTATTGGTAAATCTATCCCTGGAGAGTTATATTGTCTTTCATCGGCAGTTCTTCTTAAAAAAGAATATTTTTTAAATTTAATTTTTAAACTTTTAAATGCCATAATAATAGCTTTATCAGACGGAGTATTTCCATATTTTGAGAGCATACAACCATATTGCCTGTCATCTCCAATACAACTTAGGAGGTATCCTCCTATGGTATTTTGTTTTAGATAATTTAAATTTTTACTAAGGTAAGTAATTGCACCGATGGTTTCAGGTATAAAAATAAATCTTATAGTTTTTTCTAGATTTTTTATCCTACTAAAATGTTTAATTAAAGACATAGAAACTATTGGACCAGACAATTCGTTATTTGCCATTGAAGGATGACATAAATAAGTAGAAATTAAGATTTCTTGTTTTGATTTTCCTTTTAAAATTAATTCTCCATAATTTAAATGGCCCTTTGAATCTAAATTAGATTTTATAACAACTTTAAATTTGTCTGAATTTTTATAGTTTTTTTCTAATTTTATTTTTTCATTGTGGTTTGCACAAAATCCCCAAATTTTTTTATAATATGAAGTAATATATGGAATTGCTTTTGGTTGCTCGGGTAAGGAATGAATATGATTAAAAAGTTCTTTTTTTGAAAAATATTTATTAACAGGAATGGAGTATCCTACTAAATGGAGATTATTATTTTTAAAATCAATAATTCTTTTATTGTTTTTATCTAAAATATACGCATCTTTAATATTCCATTCAGGAGGTACATGCCAATCAAAGACTCGAGTTCCAGATGCCACTTTGTATATATTTAATTTAGGAAATTCTTTTTTTATAATTTTTAAGGATTTTCTAAAACCATCGCCAGTTAAACTTCTGCATATTGGAAAAAGCGTATGTTTTGCTAGTAGATAATATTTTTTTATATACATTTGATTAGTTAAAGAGATTTGTTTTATAGTTAATTTTTATAAATTATATTAATAAGAATAACTTTAAAATATAAATATTTCAACACAGGGGAAAGTAGTGGGACCCCTTTATATATTTAAGGGTATTGACCTTTAAAAACCTAAGCTTTTTTGACTTCCATTTGGGACCCCTCGGATGACTTGGGTCATACACCAGTCATACACCATATTAATTTGCTTTTGTTTACTAGGTTGAGTTATAAATAAAGTGAGTTATAAGAATGACAAATTGGAATGCCCTCGTGGTGAAATTGGTAGACACAAAGGACTTAAAATAGTTTGAGTTGAGGAATTTTAGAGTCTCTAATGGTCTCTAATGATCTAAATCCCTTATAATCCCATAACTTTTAAAATCATTGGGTTATTTTTATTGGAAAATCTTAACAATTAGTTTTCAGATTCTCGGATCATTCTCGGATCTAGAGAGATAAATTTATAAGAATCTACTTACTCCCACCAAACTTTGCTCTTTATAATTAATAATCACAAATGAGTAGTACATAGCGGAGTACGATTATTTATGCTATTTTAAATTTATGAGTTCAAATAAAAGAAAAATTGAAACTTTCGAAGAATTGGAAAATTTTCTACATAAAAGTAATATTATTTTTCCTTCAGAATGGAAAACCAAATTTAATTTGAAAAAAAGAAAACCTAGAACACAATCAATTTGGAAAAATTATAGAATTTATCTTTATGGAAAGTATAGATTGGTAGAATGTAACGTCATACTTAGGAAATATATTAAAAAACATATAGATGAATTTCATCAACTTTATAAAAAGTATACAAAAAAACCTAACAAAAAAATTAATAAACTTGTAAATGAGAAATTATATTTAATGTTACATACTTCATATGCTTTCTCAAGCGGATTGGGTATCCAAAAGGGTAGAAAAGCCTCATATAGTGCTAATCTGGGAGATATAGATTTTTTAGAGCACCTTTATAGTGAAGTCGAAGATATGCCCAAAGAACAAAGAAATGCTTCTTATAAAGCTTTATATAAAATGAAAAATGAGGAGAGAAAAGAATTATCTAATTTAGGAAAAAATAAATTTATAACAAATATTAAATTTCCAAATAAAAAAGATACAGTTAAAAAGATACTTGATACCGATAATTATTGGAAACAAAGAGAGTCCTTATTAAACAAAAGTTTTGAAGAAAAAAATAATAAATCGATTTTTAGAAAAGAAATTGAAGAATTTAATGATTGCATAATGAAAATTAAAGAACCCCAATATGATTTAAATTATTTTCAAGCATATGAACCAGATTTCAAACATCATTGGGAAGATAACTGGGGTCTTTTTTTAAAGGTAAGATAATTTACTTTCGGAAACTTCCAGCAGTTAAGCTTAGCTTTATTTTTTTATCATACAAATTATATCTAACTCAACGATGAGCGATATAACTAAAATTAATAATACCCTATATCCCCAAATTGAAATCACAATAACGAAAGGAGAAAAAACTAATATTTCATTTGGATGCTTATCGGCTCTCATTGAAGCCAAGATTGCTTCGAAATATGCCAAAATACTCTTAAATGAGGAAAATTTAGTACTTAATGAAGATGTTTTGGAAGACGAAGCAATCATTGAGGGCGAATGTGTTGAAATATGAAAAAGGAAAACAAACTAAATATCAAAAACTCAGTGCAGGTGCTAGTTGCTCCGTGGGAACGTGGATTTACATGTGGAGTTATGATGTCGTCGTCCTCTGAAATGTCCTCAGAAAATTATGAATTATGCTCAGGAATTGCAAGGGGTATGGTCAAAATTGCAACTGAACAACCTCATAAAGTTTATTCTGAAGGTATTAAAGGTTTTGCAGAAGATCGTAAAAGTAAAAAAATACCTAAAGATGTTGAGTGTATTGCAGAGAGTACTCACGATGCAAAAGATGAAGGTGAAGTAATCGACTTTATGGAAATCATAAAAGAAAGGGGAAATAAAAAACCTACTTAAGAAATATGAGAAAAATAATTTCTAGATTAGGAAGTCATGTTGTCGAGGGAGTGGAATATCCAAACCTTCCCTCGATAGCTGAAGCATACGGTATAACAAAAAATTGTGTATACAAAAGATACTCGCGTGGAGCTAAAGGCGATGATTTGGTTCCAGAAAAAAAACGTAAAAATTACCAACCTCCTGAAAAAAAAATTAAATTTAGCCTAATTGTCAATGGAGTAGGATACAAATCAAAACAAGATGCGTGTAGAAAAAATAATGTAAATTATTGTACATTTAGAAAAAGATATGAAGAATATGGTTGGTCTTTAGAAAGAGCTTTATCAATTCCTTCAGGATTAACTAATGGTGGTCAAGGAGGATTTAGATCAAGACAAATTACTATTGAAAATAAAACATATAAATCAATATCTGAAGCAGCCAGACATTATAGATTAACACCCGAAACAGTTGTAGCAGCATTGGAAAAGGGAGCAAACATTAATCAGGCATTTAAATTAGAGCTGAAACCAACTGAACACTCATTTGAATTTGAAGGAAAATTTTATAGAGATAGAAATCATCTTTGTAGTGTTTTTAATTTTTCAGTCTCTCTTTTGCGCAATAGATTAAATAGAGGATTAACCATTAGAGAAGCTTTAGATTTAGGTAACAATAATATTGGCAATGAGGGCAGGTATAACATGAAAATTTTTAAAAAAAATCCAGAATTAGCTAATACTTCAGGTAAATTATATTTCGCCTCTGTTTTAATTAATAATAATAATAGGTATAAAATTGGAATAACCACTAAAACAATTAGAGATAGATTATCTAAAGAATTTTCAAGCTTTAAATTAGTTAAACATTTTAAAACAAATTTATATCAATGTTATTTGATTGAAAAAAAATTATTAAATAAATTTTCAAAATATAGAGATAGAGAAATTAATCCTGAACAATTAGATGGATATAAAGAAGTATTCAATTTCCCTGAGGAGATTGTTGCAAATATTAAATCAATTTTTGACAATGATTTAAAAATTATATGAAAAAAATGAATTTGTTGTCCTTTCAAAAAAATGAGTAAACACTGGGAAAGCAATTAGATGAAGTACTGGTTACAAAAAATTAACACAATAAAGACAATATTTAAGTTTAGAGTTTATTAATGAAACAATGGTTTTTGTATCCATTTTCTATTTTATTCATTTTTATATTAACAATAAGCTTACTGATAGGTGAAGATAAAGCTTGGGCCGCAAGTTATAAATCTTTTAACGCTGAGAAATATGGAGATATAATTGAAAAATATGAGATAGAAAATGAAAAATATGTAATCACTCAAGAAGTTACTTATCAGGAACTATGGCTAGTTGATCCCAAAACAAATTCAAGGACTTCAATTAAAAGAGTTTTTAGTTTTGGCAAATTTGCAAAGGAGTGCACAATGATTAAAGAACAACCAATTTTTTTTGCTAGTGTTAAAGAATATTTTTTTGCAGGAGGTTGGGCTGAGCCAACTAGATTAACAATTTTTGATTTAAAAGGTAATAAAGTTGGTATTGCACCTAGTTACGAATATGTTGATGAATTGTGTAAATTTTATTAGATGAAATGATGTTTAAACTATGAAAAAATTTTTTATTATTTTACTATTATCCTTACTTTCAATAAATATAAGTCTCGCTAAAGAATATGACTTTGCTGATGATGGTTATAAAAATTACAAAGAAGCTGCTAAATTTATGGATGAAAATCCTTCTAGTAATAAGCGTATAAGTTGGTCTGGGGATTGTTTTTATTTTAATAAAAAAAAATTTACTTCTATAAACTATACTAAATATGATTCTGATGGGTTTAAAAAAATTATTCTAACTCAGTCTATAAACAACAGTGTTAAATTGGTTTTTTACGAAAATAATGGATGCCGAGGTATGAATGATACTTATTTTAAAGTGTTTTATAAAAATGAGGAAAAATACGACTCTAGAACTGATTTTTTTAAAGGCAGAAAACATCTTAAAGATAGAAGAATATATTTAAATATTAATTTTTATATAGATAAAGATCTTAATAAAAATGGAAAAGATGAGTTATTTATCGATGTCGGCTATGCTTTTGGAATGCCTTGGAATGAGACATATTACTTATTTGAATATGATGACAAAACAATCAAACTTATAAAAAAAATAAGGGCTAGTAATTGGGAAGAAAGATTAAATTTATCAAATCATTTTGAAAAAAAATTTCAAGTTTCTAAAACAGAATTATCAAATATAATTGTAGAAAATTTTTAAATGAATAAAGAAAAATTTAAAAAAATATTAAGTAAGGCTAAAAATTCCAAGATATATGGTGAAGATGATGTTAAAGAATTCACACAATTTCATCCATATAATTTAAGAGATGGCCTTTTTCCATTTGATAAAAAAGCGATTTTAACTAAAGAACAAACTGAGGAATTAGAGAGAATTTATAATCAAAAAAGACAAGAATTTTATAAGGCTCGGGAAGCTCGTGAGAAAGACTCAGAAGAATTTCACAAACCATTAAGGCCAATTTATTGGGGAGTAGCAATTATCTTTTTGATTATTGTATTGTATTCAAGTTTCAGTCCAGGTCCTGAAGATTTCAGTGATACATTAAGGTTGGATGACGCAAGGAGATAGTATTTAAATTTATATATTCTTATAGGATTTTATAGGACAACTCTCGGATCATTCTCGGATCTAGAGAGATAAAATAAAAAAAATTTACTTATTCATCTTGTTCAATTATAAATAATGGCATAAACACTCATGAAATTCATTAATGCCCTCGTGGTGAAATTGGTAGACACAAAGGACTTAAAATCCTTGCCGCTTGCGGAGTGCCAGTTCGAGTCTGGCCGAGGGCACCAAAACTAATGAAAAAAATCCAAATTATTTCTGATAAGAATAAAAAATCTCAAGAGATAAAAAAAAAAGTTTTAAAAGAACTAAACAAAATTAAATTTCTAAATTTTCAAAGAACTATTGTGATAGGTGGAGACGGTTTTATGCTAAAAACTTTAAAAAATAACAAAAAATCTAATAAGAGCTTTTACGGAATAAATTCGGGAAATTACGGTTTTTTAATGAACAAATTTTCATCAAAAAATTTTTTAAGAAATTTATCTAAAGCTAAATCGATATCTATTTCTCCATTAGAAATGACTGTTAAAAGTAATAAAGGTAAAAATAGAAAATATTTAGCTATTAATGAAGTTTCAATTTTAAGACAGAGTAGGCAAGCAGCATCGCTATCTATAAAATGTGGAAGTAAAATCATTATAAAAGAACTTGTTTCAGATGGAGTTCTCGTATCTACACCGGCTGGGAGTACGGCTTATAATTTATCTGTTCACGGTCCTATATTGAGCTTAAATTCTAAAAAATTGTCTATAGCACCCATAAGTCCTTTTCGACCTAGAAGATGGAAAGGTAAAATCACAAAAGACACAAATAGAATTTTAATAAAAAATTTGAACTCTATTAAAAGACCTATAAGTGCTGTTGCAGATAACTCTGAAGTAAGAAATGCAAAAATTATCAGTGTTAAAACGAATAAAAAGATTAAATTTAATCTTTTATATGATCAGAATAGAAGTCTACAAAAAAAGATCAATTTAGAGCAGATAAGAAAAGAAGTTAATTAAAATATTAAATTAGAGATAAAAGAACTTGTTCATTTGTTTCATTCAATATTTTAAAGTTATTTTTTAACATGTAATCAATTGATAAATTAGTCTTTGAACCTTTATCATCAAGTAGAACTAAAGAATTATTTTGTAATTTGTTAATTGCAATCTTAATTTCACTTAGTTGATGATTTGAAGCCTCTTTAAATTGTCCATCTAAGGAGTCTAAATATAAAAAATCTATAGTTTTATCAATTTTATTCAAAAAATTTAAGCTATCATCAACAACAAATTCCACATATCTTTTATTTAAACCAACAAATTTTTTTGCATTCTTAATATTATGATTATCAATATCACATGTTATTAAAGATCCATTTACAAATTTTGCATAATCAGAAAAGATCATTGTACTCATTCCGTCTTTCCAATTTTTCTTTGAAAAAAAAAAGAATTTCTTTTTTCCTCTTGCACAACCAGTTTCGACAATAGTCTTTAAACCTCTAGTATTTGCTTCAGTTAGAGCAAATTTAAAAGACTCAAATCTTATATTTTTTTCATGATTATACTTTTCAAGAAAGTTCATTAAACAATTTGAGATTTAACAGATCCCAATTTGTCAATTTTACCTAAATAAACACCTTTACTTTTAATAGGTACAACACCAACAGTTGAACCTGTAAAAACATAAAAATCATTATTTAAAGTTATTTTGTCTTTTTTAACTTTTTTAAGAACAAATTTTAGAGAATTTAGGGGGTTAATATAAACGGTGCCTGTATTACCATTAACGCTTTGATCAATTTTTTTATTAGAAATATTTGTTTTAAGGTTTCCTATGTTAATTTTTTTAAATTTTTTCTTCTTTCCAATTAAAAATTTTACATTTGCACCAAAATCACTACATAAATCTCCAAAAGAACTGATACCTTTTTTTCTTTGCCTATAACCAACAACTTCAATACATGGAGCCATGTGAGATATAAATTTTGATATATTTTGTCTTGTTATCGGTCCCTTTGATGAAAAAAAAGTCTTTTTAATTAAGTAACACACTTCTAGTTCAATGCCTAAAGTGGACTTGTTAACTTTTACTTTTTTACCATTCTTTAATACATTCTTTTTATAAACTGTTGCATAGAAAGGTTCTTTCTCTTTTAATTTTTTTATAAGTGAAATGCCAGTGCCAGCAGCTTTAAAACCTATTATAGGTAGTTTAATTTTACTTTCACATAATTTTCTTAATTTTTGGGCCTCTTCTATTTTTTTGCAAAATTTTGATGGTATTGGAGCAATGATTTTATTTTTTAAAAAAGCTTTAACTAGTTTATCAGAAGTTCTATCTATTAAAGATTTCATAAATCTAGTTTAATACTGACATCGGATCGAGTCTAGTCTGAAACCAATTAATTCTAAAATCTAAATGAGGTCCAGTAGACCTTCCAGTTGACCCAACTGTACCAATTATATCTCCTTGATTTATTTTATCTCCAACTGAAACAAGTACATTTTCAAGATGAGAATAAATAGTGGATATACCATGACCATGATCCATTATAATTGTACCTCCAGTATAATATAGATCATCCTCTGCCATTGTGACTGTACCGGATCCAGAAGATTTAATCATCGTTCCTTTTTTAGCAGCAATATCAATTCCATAATGGGGCCACTTAGGTTTTCCATTCAAAATTCTTTGACTCCCATAAACTCCACTAATAATTCCCTCAACTGGCATAATAAATTGATTTTTAAAAAAAGGTAAATTTGAGTTGATTGCACGTGCCTCTCCAATCATGTTATTTTCTTCTCTTATTCTTTTATAAACTGATTCAGGAGGTGTTACCTTACTTTCAGGTAATCCATCTATTCTTTGAATATTATATTTTCTTTTTAAAATCTTTTTGATTATTATTTCTTTTTTTCCATTTAGATTTTTTGTAATAGTAACATCAAATTTTCTATCTCTATCCAATCCAAAAACAAAAAAACCATCTTTTGAAACTTTTACTTTTTTTTTATCTATAATTATTTTAGCTGATGGATCTGTAATTCCAATTATGTAATGACCTTGTAGAAATTTTCCCTTAAATTCAACTGCCTCTAAATTTAATGTTTGGAAAAAAAAAATTAAAAAAAATAACTTAAATACTATCTTGCTGTCCATCCACCATCAACCAATAACGAAGTTCCAGTAATCATAGATGCAGCGTCTGAGGCGAGGTATACAACAGCCGTTGCCACATCAGAAAGTTCAGCAAATCTTCCTAAAGGAATATTACCCAAAACCTCTTTTATAAATTTTTTATCTTTAAAAAATTTTTTTGTCATTGGAGTTACAACAAAAGTTGGACATATTGTGTTAACTCTAATATTATATTTCGCAAGGTCTATTGACATACCTTTAGTTAAGCCCTCTAGACCAAATTTGGTCATGTTGTAAACACTTCTAATTGGACCTCCTACATGCCCCATTTGAGATGACATATTAACTATTGCACCACCAATTTTTTTTCTATTTTTATATTTAAGCATTTTTAGTGCACATAATTGTGCAAGATTAAAAGTTGCAATAGTATTAATTTTTACCAAATACTCCATATTTTTAGTTTTTACTTTTGTAAAGTGTTCAGGAATATTGTTGCCAGCGTTGTTCACTAATATATCAATCTTGCTTTGTTTATTGATAATATCTTTTATTTGATTATAATTTGTAATGTCACAAACATAGGATTTACATTTTACTTTTAGTTTTTTAATAACTCTAGAAACTTCATCCAGATCCTTTTTAGTTCTGCTTATTATAACTAGATTTGATCCTGCCTCAGCTAAGGCTATCGCGCAGGCTCGACCAATTCCTTTGCCTGCACCTGTAACAATTGCAGTCTTATTTTTAAGATTATATTTTTTTAAAAACATTATAAAATTAGTATTTTAATATCAGTGTAAATTAACTCAATAGCAACAATTAAAATTGCTATTAAACCAGCCCAAGCTATCCATTTATATTTCTTTATCCAACCAGATATTAAAGTAGCTGCAGTAGCCATTAAAATAATTGATAAAACTAGACCAAAAACTAATAAGGTATAATGATCACCTGCAGCTCCAGCGACACCTAATACGTTATCTAAACTCATTGTAAAATCTGCAAGCAAAATTGTCCAAATTGCTCTCAAAAAACTTGAATTATCAACTTTAATATCCTTTTCATTATTTAGGTCAGAAATAACATCTTTGTATAATTTGTACACAATATAGAGAAGTAGAATACCTCCAATTAATCTTAAGCCCGTAATTTGTAAAAGATAAGCAGTAAATAAAGTTAAAATTATTCTTAAAATTACAGCGCCACCAATTCCCCAGAAAATAATTTTTTTTCTTTGCTCTAATGGAAACTTTGAGGCTACCATCCCAATGATTATTGCATTATCACCAGCCAATACTAGATCGATAAAAATAATTTGTGTTAATATTGCTATTTGTTCTGGGGAAAATATATCAACAAACATTAACTCCTAAGTACCATATCTGCACCTTTTTCGGCAATCATTATTGTCGGTGCATTAGTGTTACCTGAAGTTATATTTGGCATTATTGAGGCGTCAATAATTCTTAAATTTTGTAGTCCATGAACTTTTAATTCATCATTAACAACTGCATTTTCATCATTACCCATTTTACAAGTACCCACTGGGTGAAAAATAGTTTGAGTAAATTTACTACCTTCTTGAACAAGTTCTTCATCAGATTGAAATTTTGGACCTGGTCTTAGTTCTTCTGGGTGATATTTCTTAAATGTTTCACTTTCAAAAACTATACTTCTGACCAATCTAAGACCATCAGCCGCAACTTTTCTATCTTCATCAGTTGATAAATAGTTCATTTTTATTTTCGGTTTTTCTCTACTATCAGCACTGACTATATTAATTTCACCACGACTAGTTGGTCTTATATTTGCAACAGTAGGTGTAAAGGCATGAAAATTATGTAATGCAGCACCCCCCAACTTATCAGTGCTTATTGGTTGAACATGAAACTGTAAATTAGGAGTTTCTCTTGAACCATCACTTTTAGCAAATAAACAAAGTTGGCTTGCTCCCATTGTCATTGGTCCTGATCTATTAAAAACAAATTCTAAACCAATTAATAAATTTCCAAATAAACTATTAATTTTTTTATTTAACGATTTTATATTCTTAATCTTATACACAGGTCTAAACATTAAATGATCTTGCAAATTTTGACCTACACCTTTTAATTCTTTAACTATTTTAATACCAAGATTAGACAATTTATCACCATTACCAATACCAGAAGTTTGTAAAATTTGAGTAGACCCAATTGAACCAGCACTTAATAAAATTTCTTTATTTGCTTTTACTTCTATTAAATTATTATCTTTCCAAAACGATACACTCTTAGCTTTTATTCCATCAAAATTTATTTTCTTTACGTGACAATTAGTTTCAATTTTTAAATTTTTTCTATTTTTTACAGGGTTTAGATATCCAACTGCTGCGCTACATCTTAAACCATTTTTTTCAGTCACTTGAAAATAACCACAACCGAAATTATTTCCCTTATTAAAATCCTCTACTCTTGGAATTCCTTTCTCCTCAGAAGCATCCATAAATTTTTCTAATAATTCTAATTTTATTCTTGTGTCTGATACAGATAATGGTCCACCAACACCATGAAACTCATCTTTACCTCTCTCTTGGTTTTCAGATTTAATGAAATAAGGTAATATATCTTTCCAACCCCATCCTTTATTACCTAATTGCCTCCAAATATCATAATCTTGTTCCTGACCTCTTATGTATAAAAGCCCATTGATTGAAGAGCTACCACCTAATGTTTTACCCCTAGGGTAGGGTATTGATCTATTTGCCATAGTCACATCTGGTTCTGTATTATAACACCAGTCTACTTTTGGGTTGTGCATTGTTTTATAATATCCAACGGGAATATGTATCCATGGATTAGTATCTTTGCCTCCAGCTTCAATTAATAGAATTTTATTTTTAGGATTTTCAGAAAGTCTATTGGCTAGAACACATCCAGCAGAACCAGCACCGATTATAATATAGTCAAAGTTTTCCATTTATAGTTGAATAGATAATTTAATATTATTATTTATACTTAAATTGCACAATTGTCACTTGTGTCCACTTTATTTTTCTGATTGAATTAAGTTGTTATAATTAACTAACAAGAGGAATAATAATGAAAAAAATCATTTCAACGTTATTTGCAACTGTTTTAGTGCTAGGTTTTATTTCTAACGCTAACGCTGCAAAAACACTTAAATGTCAAACAGTTCTTAACACTAAAGCTGATGAAGTTAAAATGTTAAAAGATTTTACTGACACTGTAACAACTTTAACAAGTGGGTCTCTTAAGTTTGAAATTCTACCAGCTGGAGCAGTTGTTGGTGTTAAAGAAACTTTAGACGCTGTTGACAAAGGTCTGATTGATTGTGGCTTCGCATGGACTCACTATTGGTCAGGAGATCACCCTGCAGCTATGTTATTTGGTTCGCCAGTAGCTGGTGGTGGTGTAGGTATTGATAATATTGCTTTCTTATCATGGTTTCAATATGGTGGTGGTAAAGAGTTATACGATCAACTTTGGAAAGAAATGGGAAGAGATATTAAAGGATTTATGATTCAACCAGTTGGACCTGAGGCTTTAGGATGGTTTCCAAAACCAATTAAAGATATGGCTGACTTTAGAAAATATAAGTTCAGAACTCCTCCAGGAATTCCGGGACAAACTTATAAAGACATTGGTATAGCATCTGTTGCTATGGGTGGTGGAGATATTCTTCCAGCTTTAGAGGCAGGTACAATTGATGCTGCTGAGTGGTGTTGTCCAAAACCAGATTTAACTTTTGGTTTTCAAAAAGTATTAAAGCATTACTATTTACAAGGTTTACACCAAGTTGTTGTAAATGCCGACTTTTACATTACTGGAAAAACTTATAATGCTATGAGTGCTCATGAAAAAAAGTCACTTGAAGTTGCTGCTAATGCTTCATTAGCTAAATCTTTAAGTTACAGAATCTATGAGAACGGTAAAGCTTTAAGAGAGTTAACTACTAAACATGGAGTAATCTTAGAAGATACACCTTCTGATTATTTTACAGAATATATGGCTGCTGCAAAAGCTTCTTTAAATAAGAACGCTGCAGAAAATAAATTTTTCAACGAAGTTTATACATCAATGAAAAATTTTGCTGATGTTGCTGTTCCTTTCTGGAGTGGTGCTCAAATGTCTAATGCGAAGCTAGGAATGGCTCACGCGGCGACATTAAAGTAATCAGTAATAAATCTATTTTATTAGAGCGAACTTTTATGGTTCGCTCTAATTTTTTCTGAAATTTTATGACTAACGAACCATCAAAATTAGATATATCAGATGAAATGATAGCTGAAAGGCGTGGTGGTTCTGAAAAAATGCCTGATGAAATGCCATCTTGGATGGCTAAAACTATAATTAAAATAGATAAATTTAGCAGAATTGTTGGAAGTATAGTTTGTTGGATACTCATGCCATTAATTTTTGCAATGACTTATGAAGTTCTCGCAAGAAAATTATTTTTAGCTCCTACTATTTGGGCATACGACATAAGTAGATTTTTGTATGGCGCTTTATTTATGTTAGGAGCTGGATATGCGTTATCAAGAGGGGTTCATATAAGAGCTGATTTTTTATATAGAAATTTTAAGACCAAAACACAAGGCACAATAGATTTTTGGTTATATCTAATATTTTACTTTCCAGGTTTGATAGTTTTTCTTTACATGACCATTGGGTATGTAGGTGAGTCTATTCAGAGAGGTGAAAGAGGTATGGATACTACGTGGATGCCTTATATGTGGCCTATTAAAACTTGTTTATTGATTGGGATTATATTTTTACTAATTCAAGGTATTTCAGAATTATTTAAAAGCTACTGGGCAGCAAAAAAAGGTGTGTGGCCTGGAGAAAAGAAATGATTGCCGAGTTTATAGATCCAGCAGTTCTAGGTTTTATCTTAGTAGGAGTAATGCTTTTTGCAATTTTTGTAGGTTTTCCAATTTCATTTACTCTTATTTTTTTAGGATTTGTCTTTGGATACTTGGGATTTGGAAAACTTGTATTTTATTTGATGACACTTCAATTTTCCATGGTAATGACCGAACAAACACTGGCCGCCGTACCACTCTTTGTTTTCATGGGAATTATGATGGAACAAGCAGGATTAATGGAGAGACTATTTTCAGCATTTCAATTAATGCTTTCAAGAGTTAGAGGTTCTCTTTATTACGCAGTTTTGTTTGTATCAGTAATTTTTGCTGCAGCGACTGGAATAGTAGGAGCTTCAGTGACAATTCTTGGTATTATGGCTGCAAAATCGATGAATAGGTCTGGCTATGACGTTAGGTTAGCAGCTGGAACAATCACTGCAGGCGGTACTTTAGGGATTCTAATACCTCCAAGCATTATGTTAGTAGTTATGGGTCCAATAATGGAAATACCTGTAATAGATTTATTTGCAGCAGCAATAATTCCAGGTATTTTACTTGCTTCACTTTATGCAGCGTACACAACAATAAGATGTATGCTTAATCCTAAACTTGGACCACCATTACCTGAAGAAATGAGAGCAACAAGTATGAAAGATGTTTGGATTGAATTTTTTTTAGGATTAGTTCCACCAGCAGCATTAGTTTTCGCTGCTTTAGGAAGCATCCTTTTTGGTTTTGCAACTCCTACTGAGGCGGCGGGGTGTGGAGCTATGGGCGCTTTATTACTATCATTAGCTTATAAAAAACTAACTCTTTTAAAATTGCAAGAAGCTTTAGTTAAAACTTTAGAAATTACAGCCTTGATAATGGTTTTGGTTGCTGCCTCAAACTTTTTCGGAGCTGTCTTTGCAAGATTAGGAACACCAACATTATTAACAGAATTTTTACTTAGTTTGGAGATGAATAAATACTTAATTTTAGCAATGATTATGGTTATGATTTTTTTACTTGGGTGGCCTTTAGAATGGGTACCAATTGTAATGATTATAATTCCAATCATTTTACCTTTAGTCGAGGCTTTAGGATTTAATTTAACTTGGTTTGCAATACTAGTTGCCGTTAATCTTCAAACCGCATGGTTATCACCCCCCGTCGCCTTATCAGCTTACTTCTTAAAAGGTGTAGTGCCCGAATGGGATTTAAAAGACATATATATTGGCATGATGCAATTTATGGTCTTACAGGTAATTGGTTTAGTATTGATTATAATTTTTCCTAAAATTGCACTTTGGTTACCATCTCTCTTGTATGGACAGTAGATAATATAAGTCTTATATTGTTTAAGTGAGTCCTCAAAATCCAAAAAAAACATTAATAAATTGGGATCTGGTTACTGTAAATCCAAGCAATAAAAATTGGAATTGGAAAGATTTATTTTGTTTCTGGGGAGTAAATATTCAAAGTGTAATTGGATTTTCTTTAATCACATCACTTTATGTTGTTTATAATCTGAATACTTTTGTAGTTTTGTTTGGAACTATTTTTGGATCACTATTGGTCTATTTTTTTTCTAATTTGATAGGTAAACCCTCACAAAAATTTGGACTTCCTTTTGTAGTATTATTGAGATCTTCGCTAGGAATAAGAGGTGCACAATATTTTGGTTTTTTGAGAAGTTTGGTCGGAATATTTATGTTTGGCATTCAAACATATTTCTTGTCAAAGGCTTTAGGTTACTTAATTAGGATAATATTATATTCTTTTGATAATGATTTTTTAAACAAGGAAATTTTTCTAACTTTTTTGATGGGTTTAAATATCATCGATTGGTTTTCAATATCTTTTGCAATGATAATTCAAATTATATTGTTTAGTGTTGGTATGAATTTTAACAGAAAGTTAATTAAATTTTCTGCAATAAGTATTTACATTGGAATGGCTATTTTCTTTTTTGCGGTTTTATTAAATGACGTAAAGTTGACTTCAAGCGTATTTATTAATGCGTTTAATATTGAAAATTTTTTTGATAAAAATAATGTTGTTCCATTAATTACTGTGACCGGTACGATCTTTGCATATTTCTCTATTATTATTTTAAGTTTTGGAGATTTTTCTAGGTACGTTAAAAATGAGAATGAACTAAAAAAAGGAAACTTAAGTTTATTTCTAAATCTTATAATATTTTCTTTTTTCGCACTATTTATAGTTATTGGAACAGATGCGTTTTTAAATACAAATTCTAGTAATTTAGAAAAGATACTAACTAATCCGACTGACATCATTGGTAAGTTAGATAATTTACTTGTCACGAATCTAGTGTTGATTTTTATAATTATTGCATCAGGCTCAACAAATCTAATTGCTAACTTTATTCCATCGCAATACTCATTAATCAACTTAGCTCCATCATCACTAACTTTTAAAAGTTCAAGTTATATAATCGCTTTTTTTGGTTTTATAATTGGAATTTTTTGGATATCAATTATTAGTCAAATTGGCATTTTATCTTTAATTGATACGATAGCTGCTTTTTTTGGACCAATATTTGGTTTGATGATAACTGATTTTTATTTAATTAAAAAAACTATTTTAATTAATAAGAATATTTATTCGTTAGATAGTGGTGGTGATTATTATTTTTCAAATGGCTGGCATATTAAGGGTGTATATTCTTTATTTTTAGGATTCATTTTCTCAGCCTCCACTATTTGGAATCCTAATTTTTCTTTTCTTCAATCGTATGCTTGGATAATTGGTGGATTTGTAACATCAATTTCATATTATCTATTAGCTAAAAAATAAATATATGGAAAAAATATCTTTTGATTTTAAAAATAGAACTGCAATCGTTACAGGGGGTGCTCAAGGGTTTGGTCTGGATATAACTAAAAGACTATTAAAGTCAGGGGCTAAAGTAATTATTTGGGACAATGACGCAGATATGACAAAAAAAACAGTTAGTGATTTAAATAATTCATCATTAAGCTCAAATGTTATTGATATAACTAATTATAAACAAGTTGAAAGTTGTACTTTAGATATAATTAAGAATTCTAATATAGACATCTTGATTAACAATGCAGGTATCACGGGTCCAACAGCTTCATTATGGGAGTATGAAATTGAGTCTTGGAGAAAAGTAGTGGATATTAATATAATAGGTACATTCAATTGTTGTAGAGCAATTGTACCAAATATGATTAAAAATAATTATGGAAGAATTGTAAATGTTGCCTCAGTTGCGGGTAAAGATGGAAATGCTAATGCTAGCGCATATAGCGTTGGTAAAGCTGGAGCAATAGGATTGACTAAATCCTTAGGTAAAGAGCTTGCTGACAAAAATATTGCAGTAAATGCAGTAACCCCTGCTGGAGCTAAAACAAGAATTTTAGATCAAATGACTAAAGAGCATGTTCAAAGAATGTTATCTAAAGTTCCAAGAGGTAGATTTTTAGAGGTTGAAGAGTTTACCTCATTAGTATGTTGGCTTTCATCTGAGGAAAACACATTTTCAACAGCAGCAGTCTTTGATATAAGCGGTGGGCGATCTACCTACTAAATTAAAATTTTTGCTCAATTATTTTGATTTGAGCAGTCTTAGCTCTACTGATTTTAAGGTCTTTTGATATAATAGGTGCAAAAAGTATAATAGACCAATAAATCAATAAAATAAAAATTGAAAATGATTTCATATTTATTATTTAATATTAAAAGTTGATTTTTGAATGTTTAAATTTTGTCCAAATAATGTATTAAAGAATTTTTTAAAATTAAAATTATGAAATTTATATTAAAGTTTTTAATCATTTTTTTAAACGGGATCAATTTTGCTATTGCAGATGAAATTAAAGTATTTGATTTTACTATCGAAGAGCTTGATAAACTTGATGTGAGAAAAGTAAGAGGTGCAGATAATATGACAATTTATACCACTGGAGCTAATGAAAGTGGTAATTTTTTAAAAGCAGTAGCTGAAAATGCCGCGTCAGGGTTAGGTAAAGAGGTTAAGATAGACCTAAACAAAACTCCTTTTATTAATATTACCTGGAAGGTCGAGAAAGATTTAGCTGGTATTAAAGAAGATACTAAAAAAGGACATGATTTTTCAGCGAGGGTTTTCGCGGTAAAAAAAACAGGGGCAACACCACTTTCAAATAGAGCAATAAATTATGTTTTCTCAAGCAATAATGACGTGGGATTTAATTCGCCTAGTCCTTATACTAAGAAATCTATTGATAACGTGCTTGCAAGTACAAAAAATTCTTTAAATAAATGGGTTACTGTGAAGGCCAATGTAAAGGAAGATTTTAAGAGATTTCATAACTTAGATGTTAATGAACTAGATGGATTAGCTATAATGTCAGATACAGATAATTCTAAGATGACAGCGATAGCTTATTATCAAAATATTTATTTCTCGAAAAATTAGTCAAAATTTTAAGTATTTTTTTAGAGCTATATTAAATAAAGATAATATCACAGCGACAACAACGTCCTCTAATGGGGTTGCCTGAGGATAACCAAAATTCCAAGCAATTACCATTACTAACCAAATTACAAAAATATTCATAAAATAGTTATACCTTAGTTTCTGTAAAATTATTAATTTTTTGATATAATTAATTATGCATGAAAATTTTTACCATAATATAAAAGTTTATTATGAAGATACTGATGCAGGTGGAGTAGTTTATTATGCTAATTATCTTAAATATTTAGAGAGAGCGAGAACTGAGGCTTTATTTTCAATAGGGTATAGTAATAAGAAAATTTTAGATCAATTTAATGCAATTATAATAGTTAAGTCTTGTAATATAGAATATAAAAAATCTGCCTATTTAGAAGATGATTTAAAAATACGATCATTTGTTAAATCAATTACAAAAACATCCTTTTTTATGAACCAGTTTATTTCAAGAAAAAATGATGTTATTGTTGAGTCTAAAATTCATTTAGTATTTGTAAATAATCAAGGCAAACCAATTAAAATTCCTGATGAAATATATCAAAAATTTAAGCCTTACTTTTGCGATACTATTAAAATTTAGCTAAGTTTTTAGCTTTTTTAAACAAATTGATCATCATTGTTAGAGTGATAAGTTTTGTATTAACGTTTCTAGGACTAGGATGATAACTTGGTAGTATTATTAAACCATTTGGTAAATTTTGTACTTTTCCATGAGTAAATGTAAGTTTTTGTTTAATCAGAAATTTTTTTTTATATAAACTAGTACAGTTATCAAAAGCCACTTTTCCAAGTGTTACAATAACTTTTAATTTTTTTAGGTATAAGATCTCTGTATCAAAAAAATTAGAACAATTAATTAGTTCTCGTCTTAGTGGTTTATCTCCAGGTGGCACACACTTTAATACATTAGTTATGTAAGTAGAATTTAGTTTCAGATTATCATTAAGATTTTTTGAATATGGATTATTTGATATTCCTGCCTCATATAGTGATTTAAATAAAAAATCTCCGGATTTATCACCGGTAAAAGCTCTCCCAGTTCTAATTCCGCCATGTGCAGCAGGAGCTAAACCAATAATTGCTAATTTTGAATTAATATTTCCAAAGCCTGGAACTGGTTTTCCCCAATAAGTTTCATTGATATTTTGTTTTCTTTTTTCAGTTCTGATTTTATGTATGAATTTTACAAGTCGGGGACATTTTTTGCAGTTAATTACTGTTTTATTCAGATTTTCTATTCTAATATTCATTAATGAATTTTTTTAAATTTTTAATAATCATATTTATATCTTTAACAACGTCTATTAAAGCAGATTTAAATAATTACTTAGTAAATAGTTTAAAAGATGGTCAAAAATTAATATTCATACGACATGCTTATGCTCCAGGAGGTGGAGATCCTGAAAATTTCAATTTGGGAGATTGTTCAACTCAAAGAAATTTAAGTAAAGAGGGAAGAATTCAAGCACAAAAAATTGGAAAATTTTTTAAAGACAATAAGATTACAGTTTATGAAGTGTTGTCATCCGAATGGTGCAGATGTAAAGATACAGCAAAAATCGCATTTGGAAAATTTTCTACTAATTCATTTCTAAATTCATTTTATAGTTCAAAATTTGCAAAAAATAGAAATAAACAAATGAAAGACTTAAAAAAATATTTGGAGTTATCTAAAACTCAAAAAAATATAGTTTTAGTTACTCATTATGTAGTAATATCTGAAGCTTTAGATTATGCTCCATCTTCTGGAGAAATAGTTATTTCAGATAAAAATTTTAAAATAATAGGAACTATAAAAATTAATTACTAATATGTCGTCTAAGAGAGCTATGAAACAAGCACAAAAACAGGCTTACGCTAAACACAGAAGTAACGTTTTTAAAAACCGAGTTAATTCTAGAAAAAAAAATAATAATAAACAGAATAAAAAGAATTAGCTTTCTTCTTCAAATTTTTCAACTTTTTTACATGTTGAAATTTTTGAAATACCCACTTCATTATTCAAAACAGTTTTAATGAAAATTTCTTGTTTTCCTTTTTCAAAAAGGATTTGTGTATAGAATTGTGGATACCCATGTTTGTAAGTTAAAATTTTTCCATCCTCCTCATAAATATTTTGAACATATGAATTTGATTTTTTGACACTCAAATCAGTTATTTTATATTTTTGATATGTTTTTTCTTTATAAACATAATTTCTCGTCATAACTAATTCGTTAAGATTAAGAATATACTCATTTTTTAAGAATTCATCTTGCCTATCATCACAAGAACTCATAACTATTATCTCAGAGTGAAGATTCTGTAAGGGTAAAATTATTAAAAGTAGAGATACAAAAAAATTAATTTTTCTCATGTTTTTCTGCAAAAAATAAACCTATTAATAACAATGCAGTCCAACCTAATCCAAGAAGTCCTTTAAATACACTTGTATCCGCGCTCCATAAGTCAAAAAAAAGAGCTCCTATAATAAGACCTAAAATATAAATTATAATAACAATTGAGGTTTTACTCATTTTTCAAACTTTTTTTAAATAAAGAAATACCATTATTAATTTTATATGTATACGACTCTTCGAAACTTTTTAGTTGCCAGCCAGTTAATCTTTTTTTGGTCATTTCTATATTTTTTCTTTTCCATTGATCAGTTGTATTTTCAAGTTTCCAGATTTTTTTTTCGTCATTTGTCCTTCCACATCCATAACAATACCCTGTAGATGGGTTAGTTTTACAAATACTTATGCAAGGCGAAATAATCATAACAATATTATAGAGTAAAATTGAAATTTTTTACAATAATAGTCGTTGGACAATTAGTTTCAATCATATATAAAACCATTTAATTTGTGGGGCGATGGCGGAATTGGTAGACGCGTCGGTCTTAGGAACCGATAGAGCAATCTGTGAAGGTTCGAGTCCTTTTCGCCCTACCAAATTATATTATGAAAGTAACAATTGAAAATAAAAAAGGATTAAATAAAGATTTAAAGGTTTTCGTTGATAAAAAAACAATGAATTCTTATCTAGATGAAAAATATGAAGAAATTAAAGGAAATGTAAATCTTAAAGGCTTTAGACCAGGTAAAGTACCAAGAGAAATACTTAAAAGACAATTTGGTAAAGCAGTATTTAATGAGGTATTAGATAAAGTAATTAAAGATACCTCAACAAAAGCACTGGAAGAAAATAAGATAAAGCCTGCGGGTCAACCAAAATTAGATTTAAAAACTTACGGGGAAGATAAAGATTTAGAATATGTTATATCAGTAACAGAACTACCAAAGGTTGAGGTCAAAGCTTTAGATAATATTAAATTTGATCAATATGAGGTTAAAATTGATGAAGATGAAACTGAGAAAAGAATTAAAGAAATTGCAAAAAATCAACCAAATTTTAAAGACTCTCCAGACGGGACTAAAGCTAAAGAAAAAGATTTAGTAATATTCGATTATACAGCAACTGTTGATGGTAAATCATTTAAAGGAGGTGAGGGTAAAAATACTCAATTAACATTAGGAAAGGATTTATTTTTAAAAGGTTTCGATAAACAATTGGTAGGTATAAAAAAAGGTGATCAAAAAATAGTCGAAGCAGTTTTGCCTGAAAATTTTCCAGAAAAAGAATTCGTTAATAAGAAAGCAAAATTCGATTGCAAAGTTATAAATGTAAAAAATCCTGAAGATGTAAAAATTGATGATAATTTTGCAAGAAATTTAGGTGCTAAAGATTTGAAAGATCTTAAATCTTTAATTTCCAGACAAATTAATGATGAGTATAAAAATTCATTAGATCGTTTATCGAAAAATGAAATTATAAAAGAAATAGAAAAATTTAAAGTTAGTGAAATACCACAAAACCTAGTTGAAGAGGAAATAAAAGTCTTGTCTCAAGGAATGTCTGAGGAAGATATTAAGAAAAGCAGAAAAAATTTTGAAGAAGTAGCAAAAAAAAGAATAAAAGTGGGACTGATATTAAATGAGTTTGGATCTCAAAATCAAATTAAAGTTACTGAACAAGAGTTACAAAGTGAGATACAAAAACAAATAGGCATGATGCCCGGTCAAGAAAAAATGGTAATGGATTTTTATCAAAAGAATCCCTCTGCTTTAGCCAGTCTAAGAGGAACTGTTTATGAAGAAAAGATTATCAAATTAATTAAAGAGAAAGCCAAACCAAATAAAAAACAAGTTTCAAAATCTGAAGCAGAAAAAATATTAAAGGCATCCCAAAATCAAAACAATTTACCAAATACTGAAAATAAAGAAGATATTAAAGCTACAAAAAAAGTAGGAGCAAAAAATCCACCAATTAAAAAAGCAAAAATAGAGACTTCATTAAAAAAAACAAAAAAAGTTAGCAAAAAGTAATCACAAGTTGTATAAGTTTAACGAATCAACTTATGACAAATAAATTATCTGAACATATGAACAACCTTATTCCTATGGTTGTTGAGCAATCAAATAGAGGTGAACGTGCTTATGATATTTATTCAAGATTATTAAAGGAAAGAATTATTTTTTTAACTGGGCAGATTAATGACAATGTAGCCTCTCTTGTTACTGCTCAACTTTTATTTCTCGAAGCCGAGGATCCAAAAAAAGAAATAAATTTATACATAAATAGTCCAGGAGGTTTAGTTACATCTGGATTGGGCATTTATGATACCATGCAATATGTCAAGCCAGATATATCCACACTATGCATTGGTCAAGCTGCATCAATGGGATCTTTTTTATTAGCCGCTGGCACTAAAGGTAAACGTTTTTCTTTACCAAATTCTAGAATAATGGTTCATCAACCCTCTGCAGGTTTTCAAGGTCAAGCAACTGATATTGAAATTCATGCTAATGAAGTTCTTTCTCTTAAGAAAAGATTGAATGAAATTTACTCAAAACATACAGGTAAATCAGTTGAAGAAATTAAATCTGCTTTGGAAAGAGATAATTTTATGACCGCAGAAATAGCGAAATCATTTGGATTAATAGATGAAGTTGTGGAAAAAAGATCTTAAAACACAACATATTGAAAAACAGACATTCAGAACTTGATAACAATGTATTACTTATACTACAATCTTATCATTGATTCGTTTTAAATTTTATGAGCACAAATAATAAAAATATTCTCTACTGTTCTTTTTGTGGAAAAAGTCAACATGAGGTAAGAAAACTTATTGCTGGTCCAACAGTATTTATCTGCGATGAATGTGTAGAATTGTGTATGGATATTATAAAAGAAGAGAGCAAGGATACATTTGTGAAACATCAAGACGGTCTCCCTTCCCCGAAAGAAATTTGTGCAGTTTTAGATGATTATGTAATAGGGCAAAACCATGCGAAAAAAGTTTTATCAGTTGCAGTTCATAACCATTACAAAAGATTAAATTACGAAAATAAAACTAGTAAAAATGTTGAACTAGCTAAGTCAAATATTTTGTTAGTGGGACCTACAGGTTGTGGAAAGACCTTGCTAGCACAAACCTTAGCTAGAATATTAGATGTTCCATTTACAATGGCAGACGCTACTACACTCACTGAGGCAGGGTATGTAGGAGAAGATGTAGAAAATATAATTTTGAAATTATTACAAGCAGCCGACTATAATGTTGAAAAAGCTCAACGAGGAATCGTTTACATTGATGAAGTAGATAAGATTTCTAGAAAATCAGAAAACCCGTCTATTACTAGGGATGTATCAGGTGAGGGGGTTCAGCAAGCACTCTTAAAAATAATGGAAGGCACTGTAGCCAGTGTCCCACCTCAAGGAGGAAGGAAACATCCTCAACAAGAGTTTTTACAGGTTGATACTACAAATATTCTATTTATTTGTGGAGGAGCATTTGCTGGTTTAGATAAGATTATTTCCCAAAGAGATAAAGGAACGTCTATTGGATTTGGTGCAGATGTTAAAAATTCACAAGATAAAAAGACAGGTGAGTGGATGAAAGGATTAGAACCAGAGGATTTATTAAAATATGGTTTGATTCCAGAGTTTATTGGTAGATTACCTATGATAGCGACGTTAGAAGATTTAGATGAGAAATCATTAATTAAAATACTTCTTGAACCAAAAAATTCTTTAACAAAACAATATCAGGAATTATTCAAACTAGATGGAGCTAAATTGACCTTTAAAGAAAGTGCCCTAAAAGAAATAGCTATCAAAGCGATAAAAAAGAAAACTGGAGCAAGAGGACTTAGGTCGATACTAGAAAATATACTTTTAAAAACCATGTACGATTTGCCTAGTCAGAATAATATTGAAGAAGTTATAATTGATTCATCTTCTGCGAAAGGTCAAACTCAGCCAATTTTAGTACATTCAAAAATTGATAATAAATCTAAGCCAAATAAGACATCAGCGGCTTAATAACCTTGATAATTAATAAAAAGGTATTGCAATCTAATATATAATATCCATATTATAGTTTTATGGATGTTAAAATCACATTACCAATGTTACCGTTAAGAGACATTGTAGTATTTCCAAGTATGGTTATCCCTCTTTTTGTTGGCAGAGACAAATCAATATCTGCATTAAATGAGGTAATGAAAAAAGATAAGAAGATAATCTTGGTTACACAAAAAAATTCAGAAATTGACGATCCGAAAAAAACAGATATTTTTATGTATGGTTGTGAAGGTAGCATCTTACAACTACTTAAACTACCCGATGGCACAGTTAAAGTTTTAGTTGAAGGAATTAAAAGGGTAAAAATATTAGATTTTAAAGATAATGATAAATTTATAAATTGTGAATACACAACTTTAAGCGACATAATCAACAAAGATGAGGATTTATTTCCACTTGCTGCAACTGCAATCAGAAGATTAGAAAAATTGACATCAATAAATAAAAAAATCTCAAGTGAAACAATAAATACAATTAAACAATTAAAAGATCCGTCTCAAATTGCCGATAATATAGCTTCTCACATAACGGCGACAATTTCAGAAAAACAGCAAATTTTTGAAACCTCTGATGTAAAGAAAAGACTGAACCTGATAGTTAAAATAATGGAAAATGAAACTAGTATTATTGGGGTTGAAAAGAGAATAAGAGGTAGAGTTAAAAACCAAATGGAAAAAACTCAGCGAGAATATTATTTAAATGAACAGCTAAAAGCTATCCAAAAAGAATTAGGAGAAATAGAAGACGGTAAAGATGAAAGTACAAGTTTAAACAAAGCGATTATTAAAGCAAAAATGCCTAAAGAAGTCGAAAAGAAATGTTTACAAGAACTAAAAAAATTAAAAAATATGAGTCCTATGTCAGCAGAGGCGACTGTGGTGAGAAACTACTTAGATTGGATGACAGACCTCCCTTGGTATAAAAAGAGTGAAGTAGATATTGATTTAAATAAAGCACTTAATATTTTAGACAAAGATCATTTTGGATTAGAAAAAGTAAAAGAGAGAATAATAGAATTTTTGGCAGTCCAGAAAAGAATGGAAAAAATAAAAGGACCTATTTTATGTTTAGTTGGTCCACCAGGAGTTGGAAAAACATCCTTAGGTAAATCAATTGCTAAAGCTACAAACAGAGAATTTGTGAGAATGTCAGTTGGTGGAATGAGAGACGAGGCTGAAATTAGAGGTCATAGAAGAACATATATTGGATCCTTGCCAGGAAAGATAATTCAGATGATGAAAAAAGCTGGAACAAAAAATCCACTTATTTTATTGGATGAGATAGATAAAATCGGTAATGACTACAGAGGAGATCCCTCCTCAGCTTTATTAGAGGCATTAGATCCTGAGCAAAACACTACTTTTAATGATCATTATCTAGAAGTTGATTATGATTTATCTGATGTAATGTTTGTAACAACAGCAAACACTTTAAACATTTTGCCTCCACTGTTAGATAGAATGGAAGTAATTAGGTTGGCAGGTTACACTGAGGATGAGAAGATTAATATAGCAACTAAATTCCTACTTCCAAAACAAATAAAAGATAACGGAGTTAAAGAAAAAGAAATGAAATTAAATGATGAAATTATTAAGGAAATAATACGAAGCTATACTAAAGAGTCAGGGGTAAGAAATTTAGAAAGAGAAATCTCAAAAGTTGCTAGGAAAGTTGTTAAAAAAGTTGTTTCAGGTGAAGAGACCGAAGTAATTATAGATAAAAAAAATTTAAATGATTTTCTTGGCATACCAAAATTTAAATTTGGAGAATTGGAGAGTGAAAATAAAGTTGGTATAGTAACCGGCTTAGCATGGACTGAATATGGAGGAGAAATTTTAAAAATAGAGACAGTTACTATGCCAGGTAAAGGTCGAATGCAAATAACAGGTAAACTAGGAGATGTTATGCAGGAGTCAGTCAAAGCTGCAAAATCATTTGTCAGATCTAAATGCCTTGAATACGGAATTATACCACCACTATTTGAAAAAAAAGATTTTCACATACATGTTCCTGAGGGAGCAACACCTAAGGATGGTCCTTCTGCGGGTATAGGAATGGTCACTTCTATAGTTTCATCTATAACAAATATTCCTGTTAAAAAAGACGTAGCAATGACAGGAGAAGTAACTTTAACCGGACAAGTTCTTCCAATAGGGGGACTAAAGGAAAAACTTTTAGCAGCACATAGAGCGGGAATAAAACAGGTGTTAATACCAAAAGAAAATGAGAAAGATTTAATTGATATTCCAAAAAAAATTTTAGATGAAATTAAGATCACCTCTGTTGAAACTGCAGACGAGGTATTAAAAATTTCTTTAACCAAAGAGTTAAAGAAAACAGAATGGGTAGAGGTTGATATTTCTAAAAAAGATGAAAAATCTCAAGCGAGTATCCAATAATTGTAAAAAATGATAGAATTTTTTTTAATTTTAGTTTCATTAATATTTGTAATATTTTATTTATTCAGACCAATATCTAAAAAAGAAGAAGAAAATTTTAACTCCAAAAATAATTGGAGAGGTGGTTTTTAAAAATTTTCTACATTTTATAACAACTAATAAATCTTGACGTTAATAGACTAAGATATATAAATCTTTATTTTGGTTAAGGGCGGTTAGCTCAGTTGGTAGAGCATCTCGTTTACACCGAGGGGGTCAAAGGTTCGAGTCCTTTACTGCCCACCAAAAAGAATCAAAAGTGGGGGTGTAGCTCAGTTGGTTAGAGCGATCGCCTGTCACGCGATAGGTCGAGGGTTCGAGTCCCTTCACTCCCGCCACTTAAAAAAAATAAATCTTATTTTTTACTTTTTATGCTGATAATAGTTATCAATATTAGTGGATATTTTGAATAATGTGACCTATCATCACTTCATCTACTCATAAAAAATGATATATATTCCTCAATGATAGCGGAATTTTTACAAGATTATTTACCAATAATTTTATTCCTAATAATTGCATTAGGTTTAAGTTGTGTTTTTGTATTAATAAATTTTATATTATCTCCAAAACATCCAGATCCTGAAAAGCTTTCAGCTTATGAGTGTGGTTTTGAACCATTTCAAGACTCGAGAATGGAATTTGATGTAAGATTTTATTTAGTAGCAATATTATTTATTATTTTTGATCTTGAAATTGCTTTTTTGTTTCCCTGGGCCATTTCTTTGGGGAATATTGGTATTCTAGGTTTTACATCAATGATGATTTTTTTATTCATATTAACCGTAGGTTTTATTTATGAATGGAAAAAAGGCGCTTTAGACTGGGAATAATATAAAATTCAAATGAATAATAAGCTTGATCAAGTACCTGAAGAATTTAAAAAATTAGCTGAAGATTTTAGTAAAAATGGTTTTATTACAACCTCTTTAGATAATCTAATCAATTGGTCTAGAGCAGGTTCGTTGCACTGGATGACTTTTGGATTAGCATGTTGTGCAGTAGAAATGATGCAAACTGCTATGCCAAGATATGATTTAGAAAGATTTGGAGCTGCTCCTAGAGGATCTCCAAGACAATCAGATGTAATGATAGTTGCAGGTACATTAACAAATAAGATGGCCCCAGCCCTAAGAAAAGTTTATGACCAAATGCCTGAACCGAGGTATGTTATATCAATGGGTAGTTGCGCAAATGGAGGAGGATATTATCATTATTCATATTCAGTTGTTAGAGGTTGTGACCGTATAGTGCCAGTTGATGTATATGTGCCCGGTTGTCCACCGTCTGCAGAAGCTTTGTTGTATGGAATAATGCAACTTCAAAAAAAAATTAGAAATAAAGGTTCAATTGCTAGATAACGATGAGTAATTTAATAGATTTGGAAAAAAAAATTAATTCAGAGTTAACAACAAAAATTAATAAATCAGAAATAAAACATAATCAGATTTATTTAGAAATAGACAAAGAAGATTTAATAAGTGTCGTTTTATTTATTAAATCAAATAAAAATACTAAGTTTAGACAATTAATAGACATCACTGTCGTTGATTATCCTGAAAGAACTCAAAGATTTAAGATTGTGTATTTATTTTTGAGCCATGAATTTAATCAAAGGATGATTTTGAGCTACGATATAAATGAGAATGAAATAATCCCATCTATAACTACAATTTTTCCCTCAGCAAATTGGATGGAAAGAGAAGTTTTCGATATGTATGGTGTAAGCTTTAAAGATCATCCGGATTTAAGAAGAATATTAACAGATTATGGATTTGATGGTCATCCTCTGAGAAAAGATTTCCCTTTAACTGGCCATTCAGAAGTAAGATACAGTGAGGAAGAAAAGAAAGTTATCAAAGAACCAGTAAAATTAGAACAAAATTATAGAAATTTTGATTATGAAAGCCCTTGGGAAGGTACAAAATATATCAATGAACAATCAAAAAATATTAATGACAAAAAAAATTAAAAATTTAAATTTAAATTTTGGTCCTCAACATCCAGCTGCTCACGGAGTTCTAAGGCTTATTTTAGAGTTAGATGGTGAGATTGTTGAAAAAGCAGACCCTCATATTGGTTTGTTACATCGAGGGACTGAAAAATTAATAGAAAATAAAACTTATATGCAAGCAGTTCCATATTTTGACAGACTTGATTATGTTGCTCCTATGAATCAAGAACATGCATTCGCTTTAGCTATTGAAAAGATTCTTAAGATTGATGTGCCTATAAGAGCTCAATTTATAAGAGTAATGTTTTGTGAAATCGGTAGAATTTTAAGTCATATTCTTAATGTAACGACTCAGGCTTTAGACGTAGGTGCACTAACCCCCTCGCTATGGGGTTTTGAGGAAAGAGAAACTTTAATGACTTTTTATGAAAGAGCTTCAGGTTCAAGATTACACGCAAATTATTTTAGAGCTGGTGGTGTACACCAAGATTTACCAGCGGGATTAGAGTCTGATATAGCTAAATTTTGTGACAATTTTCCAAAAATAATTAATGATTTAGAAAATTTATTGACTGACAATAGAATATTTAAACAAAGAAATGTAGATATAGGCATAGTTTCCAAAGAGGACGCACTTGATTATTCTTTTTCAGGAGTGATGATAAGAGGTTCAGGAATTCCTTGGGATTTAAGAAAATCACAACCTTATGATTGTTATAATGAATTACAATTTAAAATACCAGTTGGCAAGAATGGAGATTGTTATGACAGATATTTATGTCGTGTTGAGGAGATGAAAGAAAGTGTTTCGATTATCAAACAATGCCTAACTAAAATGGAGAAAGGTCCTGTAAAAACTTTAGATGGAAAAATAACACCACCGTCAAAAAAAGAGTTAAAACAATCTATGGAAGCATTAATACATCATTTTAAATTATTCACAGAAGGTTATAGAGTACCGAGAGACGAAATTTACACAGCTGTAGAGGCACCCAAAGGTGAGTTTGGAGTTTATCTAATATCAGATGGTTCAAGTAAACCTTATAAATGTAAGATCAGAGCACCAGGGTTTTCTCATTTGCAAGCTATGGATTATTTAATTAAAGGACATATGCTTGCTGATGTGCCGGCAGTTCTTGGATCTCTTGATATAGTATTTGGGGAGGTTGACAGATGACTTTAAGAAAAATATCTAAAACCCAACCAGAAAGTTTTGAATTCACAAACGAAAAT
>CABXYJ010000001.1 GCA_902516345.1 uncultured Pelagibacteraceae bacterium | reverse complement strand
TATTATTTTTATAAAAGATTTAAGAATAAAGAAGGTATGGGACTTGGTGATGCAAAATTATTATCCGCAATAGGTTTTTGGTTTGGTTGGATATCAATTCCATTTATACTTATTTTTTCCTCGGTATTAGCATTAGTAATATCTATTCCAAGTTTACTAAACAAAAGCAAAACTATGTCAACTCAAATTCCTTTTGGACCATATATCATTTCAGGATGTTTGCTTTACCTTATATTGACTGAACAAATTCTAAAATTTTTATAACTAAAACAAACAAAAAAGATTATTTTTTTTAAATTAGAAGCTGCTATCTCTCCAGCCACCTTTGTTAGTTAGGACATCTCCCGGTAATGATAAAATCTGAAATAATGTTTCTTTATTTTCAGATGGTCCAGCGACGTTTGCAAAAAGTTGGTCAGCAAAGACTACCAGCTCTGAAAGGACACCTTGTCTTACATAACCACAAACATTTCCCTTTGCTCTTGCTACATTTAATTCTACTGGCGGATTTTCTAAATCTAATTGTTGTGAACCGTTTGTTCCACACTCATCATCAGCAACACAAATAAAAGCTGATCCTTGTGCACATCCTAAGCCTTGTGGTGGTTGATAAACAGGAAAATATACTTTTCCTTTAAATAAAGTGGGAGATGCGGATGATTTTCTAAATAAATTTGGCGAAACACCGTCAGCTTTATTTGATACTTTGTTTTTGGGAACTGCTACGCCTCTATCAAGACCAATTACCCATGCAGTTTGATTATTTAAAACTTTTAGACAAGAATTATCATCGTCATTACCTGTAACATCTAAACATACTCCTGGGTCTACTTGTAAGGCACCACTCAGATTGTCAATTGATCTTGCCTTATTCGCCAATTCATGTGCTTTGGAGTTAAAAGCTGTAACATCCTGACCAAGCGGAACCTTACCACCATTTAAATCTTTATAGAACGGATAGTCTACATCTATAAAACCATATAAGATATTATCCATTGCTGGCTCCTTACCTCCAAGATTTTGAAAATTGCCAGTTGCACCAAATAAGTAAAATTTACCATTTGATGCTCCTATTCCAGCTTCCATACCAAAATATGAATATCTCGAATTTTCTTCAGTAGCATCTAGTCTAAATAATGTTGTTTGATCAAATAAACCGGCGTCGAATTTTGTTTGATTAGATAAATTTATTTTTGTTATTTTACCCTCAAGATCATTTATATAAACCATTGCACCTCTCCAAGGGATACCAGGTGCAGTATCTGGTGTAATTATTACTGGTGTAGCCGGAATTGCATTTACTATATTGCTCCCATTGGGAGTAGCTAAAGGGTCTGCTTGCCCCTCTTCCTTCACTCCATCAGGTGATGTGTCCACAATTGTGATTGGTCCTAAATTTGGTTCTGCTCCATAAATTCCTCCAGCTGGTACAGTGACACCGTCAACATCCATTTCCTCTAATGCAACTAAGAAAACTGCAGAACCTGCACAAGTATTGTTTCTAGTCATGCCACCTGGTAAAATTGCAACATAAACATCCTCAGATGGATTGCCTGGTGATGTATATGATGGTATCCTTGCTATTCTTGGCGTTGCCCATGTTTCTCCAAGCTGAGAATAATTATAGTATATGTTAGTTTCATTGAAACCAGAACCTCCTGTACAAGACGTTTTAACATTAAATCTCTCTGTCAACTTACCTTCAGCAGTGTTTGGGTTTGCATCATCTTTTTGATAAGGATTAACAATCAATTTTTCTTTAAAAGTTACTTTAAGCATACCCTTAAACATTGTTGCACTTTGAATACCTAATGGCGATGAGCTACCATCATTATTAAGTCTACTAGCTGTTAATGTGCTTAAAGGTATAACAGCACCCTCGTCATAAGGCATTTCAATATTTGGAAAATGAAAAACTTTATTAACATAACAAGATTTTTCAATCGAATTATCAAAAGCATAATTGGTATTATCTTTTATACATTCTGCTCTTTCATCTTGTAAGTCAGTTGTTGGTGGATCTGTACCTTCGTCCGCAGTTCTCGCTTCAGTGTATTGAGTATAAGCTTTAAGCCCCTCGAGTGATTGACTTGAAGATGCGGATCCAGCATTATATTCATAAGTTGATATATCTCCATTAGCATCTGCAACAAGAACTTCATTGTTAACTTGATCGTTTAAAATTGAAAACATATGAATGGGCCCTGTCGAACCTGAAGGTACAGGATCAGTAACATCTAAAACTGAAAATCCTGCTCCACCTCGACCATAAGGAACGAACAATATAGTCCTCCATTTTTTTACTGGATCTTCTACAACATCATTTCCTGAAATTTTATATCCCTTGATAAAAGCATCGTGGACTACAGGCGAACCATCAACGCCAAAAATTGGATTAGTCCCACCTGATTTTCCTGCTTTGTCGTAGTCTTTATTTATGATTTGAGGTAGATTAGTTGCAACAAAAGGAGGAATGAATCCCCACATTTCACTACCTGCTCCCTCAGGACAAGAGTCTGTTACTTGAGTTCCAGCACATATAGCATGCAGCATCCCACTATTAGAACCAGCATAAAGAACACTCTTTCTTGAGGCATTTTTATTAATAAAATTTGCATAATTATTTCTAAATCTAAAATAGGCCTCTTGATTTTCCCCAATGAAGTCAAGACTTGCATCAGGAACACCAACTTCAACTAATTGAGAATGATAAATATCACCTAATACATGATTTCTAACAGCATCTATAGTGCAAGAATGATATTTAAAATAGTCAGTGCCTTTCATAAAATTTATAAGACCAATTACATCATCAGCAATCCCATCTTCTCCAACATCAGCACAACCTTCAGATGCGGAATGGTGATAATCTCTCACCGCATAACCTGTAAATTCCATAAGATTTAATATTGGGCCTGAATGCTCTGCTTTAAAATTATCCCAATTTCCCGCGTAAGAAACACCATCTATAGCAGACCAAATTTTTCTAAAATCTTCAGAGTCACCTGGTCTAGATTGAAGTTTAATTTTTTCTGAAGCATCCCAATTACCCGCTTTTGAGCCTTTTGAAGTTTCTGGACCATCATGAACTACATTTCCAAATCTATCTATAGACTTTCGAAGCAATCTTCCCTGCCATTCACCAAGCGGTTTATATTCGAACTGCGCTTGATATAGAGATCCACCTTCTTGAATTGATGCAGTTATTGAGGGTGCAGTGAAGGCAAGTTTATCTGCAAGTATTTGTCTGATTTTACTACTCAATTCTTGCTTTAAAGCTTCAGGAGTTACAGGTTTCATTAAACTATGACAATCAGGGTGTCCTGCTTGTCCACCTGGACAGCCTCCTGTAACTGCTAACTCCTCAAATAATTCCATTGGCCCAGGTTTTATACCATCCCCGTAGGCAACAAATAATGTTTGAACATTAAAATCATCTCTTAAACTTTCAATATCTGAATTCGCACTTCCTGGCTGACCTTTTACTCCAGTATTCTTCATTGCTCCATCACCAATAACAATTACAAAATTTCGAGAACACTCTTTTTCATCGTCTGTTGCATTTTCTGGAGGAAGTAATTGCTTTCCTGCTCTTTCATCTTTAAAGTATTTAAGTGCAATTTGTGAAAATGCTTGAGCATCAGTACCCCAAGCAGTCTCTAAAGGATCAAATGTGTTCATTATCAAGCTAGCACCTTGAGGGCTCACAGCTACATTTAAACACGAATTACTATTACATCTTTGCGAAGTTCCTTGTGGATGTGTTTTACCACCAGCCCAATTAATATAATAATTACAGTCATCATTGTGATGACAATGCCAACCCCCTCTAGGACCTTTTTTTTTCGTTGATACCTCTCCAGAATTCCAATGTCCAAAACCAAAGTAAGCTCCAGTCGTTAATGTTGAGTCATTAACTACAGCATCAATAGCTGCTTTAACTCCATCCCATCTTTTAATTCGTGGTCCTCCCATTTGTTGAAGCCATGCAGTATCTCTTTCTGTTAAAGTAAATTTTGATTTATCTATCTCGTCTAAATATCCAGATTGAGATCCAATCAAGACTTTATCACTATTTACAAAAATATATGCTGGATTATTAAATCCGACTAAATCACCTAACAAAGATCCAGAATCCCCATCATTTGATGTAGTAGATTTTGCGCCCTTGCCTATATATGTTTCAACTACACATGTGTTAGGATTTATTTTTTGAATAGAATGACTGACGTTAGAAGTTATGTAAGCAACATTGCTATCATCGGGGTCAATCATCACATCGACAGCATTCATCATCTGATTAGCTAAATTAGGACTATTGTTATGCGAACAATATGTAACCGCATCTCCTTTTGACACCTCAAAAGAATCGCCCTTGGGGGTAACAGGTACAGAAAATACACCTCCATATCTTGCATAGTATATGAGGGTTCCTTCATTGTTAATATCAAAATTATTTACATTTTTAAATCTACAAGTTTTACAATCCGTTGTAGTCTCAGATCCCATTGTGTTAAGATTTACAATTTTTAAAAAACCACCCTTGTTCCAAGATCCCAAAATAAATAAATATGGAGTGCCGTTAATTATTTTAGTTTTTACCCTTCTCACTTGAGCTTTTTTTAAAGTTGTACCGATTGCAACTCTACAATTTTGACCATCCTCCGAATAACCAAAAACAAGATGCTTTAAATTTTTCTCCCAAGCTCTAAAAAAAATAATATTTTCACCTGAAATATTAGTTTTTTCAGAAGTTAAATTTTCAACAAAATTAATACTTGCATTTCGTCTAATAGATTTATCTTTAGTGTTAGAGGATGTATCAATTAGATTATTGCAACCATTTTCACCAATGAAATCTATATTGAAGTCACTATCTCTCTCCCCTGCTGCTGTATATCTTAGGATCCCTCTTTGTCTATCTCCTTGAGATATTAAAAAATTACCATTTGAGTCGTAAACAGCCCTATGAATAGGTTCTAAACCATCTTCACCGATCCAGGAGTGCATGCTGTCAGAGCTATCAACTAAAAATAAAATATTTGCAGGAACATCTCCTTTTCCAGCTCCTGGTGGGATAGGTTTCGCATATAATTTATTTCCTAAAAATAAAAATATTAAAGAGAACACAAAAAATTTAATAATCTTTTTTACCATATCGCCTGTGTTACTTGTTCTCCATATACGTAATTTATCATCTGATCATTCGTGATTTCAAGAGACTCATAAATCTTCCCTCTTTTTAAGTATTTTCCGTAGGTAATAAATAAACTTCCAATACTTAAATCAACCACTCCTTGCCAATTATTTTTTTGAGCTTCAATTCCTGGATCGCTAATTTTATTTTTAGTAAAATTGTATATTTCATTCTTTTTTGCATCAGACGATATAAAATTAATCGCTGCAATCTTGGAGTCGTAAACTATGACTTCTATTTCGGTATTGTCAAAACCATCATTCTCACAATAGTCTGCTGCATGATCTAAATATTTAACTGAGGATTTTTCTTCAATGGAGGCAGGATCATAACTTGTTAAGAAGCTAAATGTTTGCTCTGCTTTACTTATTGGTGTTCCAATAGGCACGTTTAAAAGTTCACAAGCTAAACTTTTGTTTAATAATAAAAAGTTAAGAAATAAAAATAGAATGAGTTTTTTCATTTTATAAATCTTAATTTTTCTGGAATATTTTTCAATAAGCTTATTGTGCATTTTAAGTCAAAAACTTACTTTTTTTAGTGGGATAAAACAATAATAGTCTCCAACGGAATTAGAATTTCAGGTTTAGAAGTATCTCCCATCATACCACAGCCATATATTTTAAATGTGCTTCCTTGTCTTTGAACAGTGCTTGAAGTTTTTTTCAAACTGCTGCCAACTGCTTTATAAATTTGGGTTCCAGAGTTGACTGAAAAATATTCATAAGTGAATTCACTTAATTTTTTTCTCTCATTGTCATCAGTAACAATTGCCTCATCAGGGTCAAATAAATCAACAAATTTTTTTGATTTAACGTGCTCAACATATTTAAAATCATCGGCTCTACTTAAATTTCTAAAACTTTTATAACAAGGTGTAAGATTATCAGTATCTAAAGTTAATTGATTAATTGGTAATTGTTTAGGACCTGGATTTGTATTTCTGTTACCATTGGCGATATTCAACGGTCCTAATATAGTGTCAATTAAACTTTTTTCTGCCTGCATTAAAGCGGTTTCAGCAACATAGAAAGTTTGCTGATACTCATCACTGCTATTATTGCTCTGATGATCGCTTGAAGCAATAACAATTAGACTTCCTCCCATTAAAGACATTGCTAGTAATAAAACAAGAGATAAAACTAGAGTAAAACCTTTTTCGTTTTTATTTTTACTCATTTAAATAAATCTCCTCCAATATTTCTAGTGTTGACTGTAACAAGCACAGAGTCTCTTAATTTTAATTCAGTTCCAGTATCCCCAGGTTTATCCTCATCTCCAGGTTTATCTTCTGAGTCGGTTTCAACTCTTCCACTTAAAAGTTGTTTTGGTTTTCTTCGATCGGTTCGAACACGATCGAAAAAATTTTCTTTTGATCTAAAAGTTATCCTTATGTCCACACCCCTAATATCCATTAATCTGTCACGTATGTCATTGCCACTGCTATCTTTACGACCAGATTTTCCAGGATCAGGATAATCGCCCGAAGTATCTTTGACAATTAATCCATTTTCATCGAAAGGAATAAACTCCATGTCTTCAACATACTCACGTATCATTTCCTTATCGATAACAGTTTCCCATGATCCAGTCTCGGGCAAAGGCCAGGAGCAAGCAGATGCAGCTTTTTTTTGTGACCATTGCTTTACAGTTTTAAAAACAGCATACCCTTTATCTGTGCCTGCCTTTTCAGCAAAATAAATAATTTTATACTTTATAAAAGGTTGTAATTTGTCATTTATGTTAAAGTCTTCGTAAACTATTTCAATTGAGTCACAGCAAGTATCAGAAATACTTACTTTATCGCTATCACCAATAGTTTTTTTTCTAATAACTATTGGGTTATGACTGTCATCAGCGTTATCGTAACCATTATTAAATCCAAAATAACTTAAACTTGGAAGAAGCAAACCACCAGGAGGGCATTGATCTAATGTATCCTGAGCATATTTTTGTTTAGTCTGCGAACCAACATAATATTTAAATCCAGCCATTCTGATATCTCTCATTAACATAGAGACCAAGTCACGACTGGACTCACTTATTCCTGCTTTTTCACTTACTTGAGAGTAAGTTTTATTTACAACTGAGTAAGTAGTATACATTGCTCCCATAATAATTGTGGTGATAACAATCCCAATTAAAATTTCAATTAAAGTAACACCAGATATATTCTTTTTAATTATTCTCATCCCTCTGACCCAAATGCTTTTAACGTGTCACCTTCATCATCATTATCTTCAATCTTCGGTCCTCCTTGTAATGTATAATCAGATTGAAAATATAAATACTTTGATTTTTTTCCATTATTAATTAAAATTCTTACCCTGCCAATATACATTGCTTCATCTTTAATATTAACGCTAGTATATTTTCCTCCGGCCCATGGGCTAGTTACTTTAAACATTTGAAACTTTCTTGTTTCCTTTTTACCAATACAATTTAAATAGTCTTTAGAATTAAGAATTGCTTTCCATTTTTTTAATTTCATATTGGGTGCAATTTTTTTACTATCAGAAATACTAAATTCTCCTTTTGCCTCTGTAGCAGTTGCAGTAGTTCCATATATATTTCCTGAATTAGTCGACGATGTCCCGCCAGTGCTACAAACAGTTGCTAAATCTGTTTCTGATTCACCTGATTCTCCTGATAGAAAATCAGCAAAAACAGCAGAGCCTGAACTTGGGTCTTTACTAGCCAAGGCATCCTCAGCAATCATGTTAGTCAAAAAATTTGCTTTAGTTCTCTCACCCGAGGTATGAATCGATTGGACAGAATAATTTGTCATTTGCAGAATGGCTATAAAACCAATGCCAATTACTGCAGTAGAAACTAATGCCTCTAACAAGGAAACACCTTTAATATTAGAGTTTTTTTTTTTCATTTTAATTTTTCCAATTCCCCGTTATTTCACCACTTTTTTTTTTAGCTTGCCACTTATATTTTGATAAATTTCCAAATCGAGACCATTTAATAACCCATGAATATAATTGTTCATCGTCAGAAGTCATCTTTGGCTCAGGATCTGGAAATTCGTATTGCTTACCAGCTGAATAGGGGGATTCAACATTGCAATCATCTGTTCTATCTTTTGCACAAAAATAAATAAAATTATAAGGCTCACCTGTCGATGTATCTGAGGTAAGGTCCCCTTTTGCTTTGTAATATTTCCCATTTCTAGAAAAACAAATTGCACTCTCACCTGTTATGTTGGTATCAACATTTTCAACTTTGATATTATAAACTAATGCTCCTAATTCTTCTGAAGGAGACTTACTAGGTGTTACTGTCCAAAAATCGTCATCGGTTAATGTACATTTTTCTGCTTCATCTGCTGGATCATTCCACGAGTCGGAGTTATCATTAATTCTTGTAGCTAACTCTTCCATAGTCACACCCCTAGACTCGACTTTTAAATCATCATTATCAAATTCAAATTTTACTTGAACAAAGGCAAATGTGCCTCTTTCGGTTTGGACATGTATATTTTTTATTAAGGCGTATATTCGATCAACATCTTGACGAACTTTTCTCTCATTATTCCACTCTGAAAAATTTGGATAAGCAACTGCTGAAATAATTCCAATAATTGCTAAAACAATTAATAATTCAAGAAGTGCAAAACCGTTATTATTCTTTTCCTGCTCCAGCATCAATTTTTCCAGCCTTAACTAATTCCTCTAATGATTTAGTCATAGTAATCATACCATCTTTTACAGCTGTTTGCATTATGCTTGGTATTTGATGTATCTTAGCCTCTCGAATTAAATTTTGTATGGGAGCTGTACATTTCATAACCTCAAAAGCTCCACAACGACCTTGGCCATCTTTTGTTTTAAGAAGTCTTTGTGTCACAACCATCTTTAAAGAGGTAGAAATTTGCGCTCTTATTTGAGCTTGTTGCTCTGGAGGAAATACATCAATTATTCTATTAATAGTATTTGGAGCTCCACTTGTATGTAATGTACCAAAAACTAAATGTCCTGTTTCAGCAGCTGTTAATGCTAAGGAAACAGTTTCTAAATCTCTCATTTCTCCGACTAAAATAACATCTGGATCCTCACGAAGCGCCGCTTTTAAAGCAGTTGCAAAAGTCTGAGTTTGCTTTCCAACCTCTCTGTGGGAAACTATACTTTTTTGATCTTTATGAATAAACTCAACAGGGTCTTCAACTGTAATAATGTTTGCTGTACGAGTTTTATTAATTTCATTTACAATAGCAGCAAGAGTAGTCGACTTACCTGAACCTGTTGGGCCTGTAACTAAAACAAGACCTTTATGCATGTCTATAATATCATAAAGAACTGGTGGCAAATCAAATTGATCCATTTCAGGTATGACGCTTTCAACCCTTCTTAATACAGCTGCAGGTCCGTTAATTGTTTTATAAAAATTTGCTCTAAACCTTAAACCACTTAAAGTAACCGAAGAGTCTAGTTCGTGTGTATCATTAAATTTTTTCATTTCAACTTCATTACAATTTGTTGAAATTAAATCTTGTAAGTCTTGAGCTTTCACCACTACCTCTGGTATTTTGTGTATTTCACCAGTTTGTCTAAAAGCTAAAGGCCATCCAGTTCTAATATGGAAGTCAGAAATTTTTTTATTATTTTTTGCTAACTCTTCTAATTTTTCAAACATCGTCGTTATGTATTTTTTATATTTAAAATTTTAATTCAATAAACTCATTATACATAAATTTTTCAAATAAAATTATTAGTTTTAAAGGAATATTACAATACAACTTCAGATAGTAAGAGACCAAATTGGTTTTTAGAGCAAAATATCAATAGTAAATTGATAGACACTTTTAAAATTTTCTAATAAATTTTAAATTTATAAATGAGTACAGAGAACATCAAATCAAAAAGATACGACGAAATAATTACTAGCTCAAATATAAATTCATATATTGGGGAACGCTTACGAGATATTTCGAATGAAAACAAAAGTTTAGGCTATTGGAAACTTTATGACAAAAGTGATCCCAAAGAAGATGGGGACCAAATTAGAGCTGTGTTTGGTATATGTTTTATGATTGGCGTTCTTTTCACCTTGGGTTGTTATTCTTTCTTTGGTTGATTAGTCCTTTACTTTCCAATCTGTTGGAAAGGTAACATAATTAACTTGAATACATCTTCTCTCTTTGACAATTTTTTTTTTTTCCATCCCGTGCCAGGTATTTGGGCCGCTAGTGAATAAATAACCGTAATTATGTTTGTAAGGAACTGTTTTTACTTTTTCTAACTTGTCATTATAAAAATCTGTTCCTAGATCCTCAGACTCATTTGCCTTATTAATAAAAATTAAACCTGACATTAATTTTTCTTTAATATCACAATGAGGTTTTAGCCAAAAACCCTCACGGTCACATATAACTTCAACTCGAACATAAGAATTTGACAAATCTTTATTAATCATTTTTGAAATTTCATAATATGTCTCTTTAGATTGTAGTTCCTCTATAAATTTTACTAAGTGTGGAAATGACGATGAATTTTCTTTATTTATAAAACATCTAAATTTTAGAGCTTTACCACCTGAAGCAATCCCTGAACGAAATTCTGCACCACCATCATCTATCGCTCTAGTGCCATCATATGTAAGATTGTGTTTACTGACATCTGGTATATCTGCATTAATTATCTCTTCAATGGCTTGGTCACTTAAAGCGTTGTTATATTCCCAATGGTCAAAAGGAAATTCATGTTTTTGTGACTGATTTAAGATGGAATTAAGAAAAGTCATATTCTTTATATTTATTCTTTATATAACCTGATATCCTATCAGTTTCATTAAGTTTCTCATAGGTCCACTCATCCAACGAATCCTCTAAATTCTTAATAATATTCAAATCTCTAAACAATTTAAAAAATTTCTTAAATCTATTATTTTTTTTTATATTAGGCATTTGTGCAACATAAATGGGTTTTCCAGTTATTGCAGCCTCGGAAATCATTGAAGTAGAATCACAAGTAACAACAATTTGATTAGCTAATTTTAATGAGGAAAGGTAAGCTTTTTTGTCTATATCCATAATGATTATTTGATTTTCATCAAAAAAATTTTTTGCCTTTTCAATAATATTTTTCGGGGTCCTCATCGATGGAATAAAAATCAATTGAAAACCATTATTTATGAAAACATTTTTTACCTTAATAAATATTTGTTCTAAGACAGACTCATTATAATCATAATATTTATTCGGACCGCCAATAATTAAAGTTACTATCTTATCTTTGTTTACTCTTTGTTTTAAATAATCAGCGCTTTCATTTAACTCACTATTTCTCAAATAATGAATTGCTCCTTTGCTGGTGATTACATTTTCACCTACCAATCCATCGTGCTCAGGTGCTACAATTAAATCAAAATTTTTTAATGCAACTTTAGGGTCTTGAATATGAATATTCATAATTTTATCTTTAAACTTTCTTTTTAGATAAATTGACGGGATAACGCTTTTTCTTCCACAAGAAATAATAATATTAAAATTTAAATCAATTTTATTTTTAAAAACAAAGCTTTTAATTGGAGTGAGTTGTGGAGGAATCAAACTCCAAAAATTATTAAGTTCAATTTTTTCGTGTATAAAATCAAGATCAAGTCCTTTGGCTAATCCCTCTACTTGGCTGATCATACCGTGCATACCCTCGGTCAATAATAAACCTTTTAATTTAGTCATTTATCACTATATAGCTTTCATATGAGTCAAAATCCAACTAAACACACAAAAGTGTTGATAATTGGATCTGGTCCAGCTGGATATACAGCTGCAGTTTATGCTGCAAGAGCAATGCTAAAACCAATATTAGTTCATGGCTCTCAGCCAGGTGGTCAATTAACAACAACAACCGATGTTGAAAATTATCCAGGTTTTGCAGATGTAATCCAAGGTCCGTGGTTAATGGATCAAATGAAAGATCAAGCTAAAGCTGTTGGCACTGAGATGATTGAAGATCATATATCCTCTGTAAATTTAAAATCTAAACCATTTGAAGCATCAGGTGATAATGGTCAAAAATATACTGCGGATAGCATAATTATTTCAACAGGTGCTCAGGCAAGATGGTTAAATTTAAAATCTGAACAAGAATTTAGAGGATTTGGTGTCTCTGCTTGCGCAACTTGTGACGGTTTCTTTTTTAAAAATAAAGAAGTCGCGGTAGTCGGTGGAGGTAATGCCGCTGTTGAGGAAGCAATGTTTTTAACAAAATTTGCCTCAAAAGTTAAACTAATTCACAGAAGAGATGAATTAAGAGCTGAAAAATTGCTTCAAAAAAAGTTAATGGATAATAAAAAAATAGAAATAGTTTGGGACAGTGTGGTTGAAGACGTTGTAGGAGATCAAAATCCAAAAAATTTAAAAGGTATTAAAATTAAAAATGTAAAAACAAATAAAATTGAGGAATTAAAGTTAGATGGTCTCTTTATTGCAATCGGACACGATCCTGCAACTCAATTGTTTAAAGATCAATTAAAAATGGATAATGAGGGGTATTTAATTACAAAACCTGACTCTACCGAGACCAATGTACCTGGAGTTTATGCTGCGGGGGACGTAAAAGATAAAACTTTTAGGCAAGCTGTAACTGCTGCTGGAATGGGCTGTATGGCTGCCCTTGAAGCAGAAAAACATTTATCCTCAAAATAAATGTTTGATAAGTTTTAATTTAAGTGAAAAATAATTTACACGTTTTCTTAGGTGCAACTGTAGCTGATGCGGCAGCAAGACCTTTGCATTGGGTTTATAATCAAAAAAAACTATTTTCTTATATAAAAGGAAAGAAAGATTTTTCTTTTTTAAAAAAAAATAAAAGCCCTTTTTACAATATCAAAACTGGAAAAGTTTCTGGCTATAATGAAATTGGTCAGGTCATGTTTAAAACATTAATTGAAGGTCATCGTAATGTAGATGAGAGATTTAAAAAAAATATTACTAAAAACTTTGGTCCAGGAAGTATCTATTGGAAAAATCTTAAATTAAGATCGAAATATAGAAAAGTTAAAGATTGGAGAGGAATAATTAAAGGACCTTGGATACACCAAAATGTTATTGAAACAGTTAAAAACATAAAGGCTAAAAAAAAAATAACTGGTGGGATTAAAGTAAACGAGTCTGATGGTTATTGTGCTGCCCTACCCTACTTTTTATATGGTTATGACTTCAATAATTTAAAAAAAATCATTTCTACAGTCACAGTCTCAAAAATAAGTATGAAGTATGCTTTAGCCAAGTTTCATTTAATAGACTTAGCTTTAAAGGGTGCGAAGGATCCCATAAATGAATTTATCACAAAATTTAAGAAAAATTCATATTTTAAAAATATTGTTGAAGATATTAAAAAAGTTAAAAAGTTGAAATCAAAACCTCATCCGATAGTAGTGAAAAAATTAGGAATGGCATGTAGTTATCCTGGAACTTTTAATAGTTCAATTCATTCAATTATTAACTCAATAAATTATAAGGAGGCTGTTTTAAGAACTATAAAAGCTGGTGGCTGTAATTGTTCAAGAGTAAACTTTATAGGAGCCTATTTTGCAGCCTTGAAAGGAGTTAGTTCTATTCCAGACTCATGGATAAAAAAAACAGATCTAGCAGAAAAAATATTAAATCAGAGATAATATAATTTTTAATTTCAGGAATAATTTAATTCTTCAATTTCATTAGACTCAAAAATATTTTGTTGAAAATCATTGTTTGCTATTTTTATCATCGCTTTAGCTACCGTATCTGAATGAATTGGTCTTATCTTTTTAAAAGGTCCTAAGAGTAATGGTGAAATTAATTTAAAAATAAAAATTCCCAATCTTTCACCTACTCTATTTTCTTTTCTATTTCCCATTAAAAATGAAGGTCTCATTATTCCAAGTTTTGAAAAATTAAGTCTTTTTAATTCTTCCTCTACCAATCCTTTAAATTTTAAATAATCTCCAGAACTTTTAGAATCTGCATATCCAGAGGAAACAAAAAAAAATGATTTTACCAAATTTAATTTTGCTATTTGTGCAATCTTTTTAGGTATATCAAGTTCTACTCTCTTATATTCATCTTTATCTGGCGAATTCTTTTTTGTTGTACCAATACAAAAAAAACAATCATCACCTTTAATATCTTCTTTATAATTTTCTAAATTTTGAAAATCTGTTTTAATAATTTCCAATTTGTCATCATTAATTTGAGGTTCATTACGAACAAATACTTTAATCTTTGTGTAATTATTATCTAGAATTAATCTATTGAGAAGATGTCCTCCAACTAATCCTGATGAGCCAAATATTAAGGCTGTTTTCACTTTCTAACCCAAACCATCACAAAAAGATTTTATTCTTTGCATGGCTTTTTTTAATTGTTGCATTGATGTAGCGTAGGAAATTCTAAAATATCCCTCTAAACCAAATGCCGATCCTTGAACAACTGCAACATTAGATTTTTCGAGAAGATTTCTTACAAAATCAGTGTCAGTTTTTAATTTTGTTTTTTTATTCAAAAGTCCTTTGCAACTTGGAAAGACATAAAATGCACCATTAGGTTTTAAACAGCTGATACCTTTAATACTATTTAAACTTTTAACTACGAAATCTCTTCTCTGTTTAAACGCATCAGATCGCTTTTTGATAAAATCTTGTTTCCCATTCAAGGCTTCAACTGCAGCTGCTTGACTTATAGAAGAAGGGTTTGAAGTAGATTGTGATTGAATTTTGCCGATAGCTTTAATTATATCTTTTGGACCTGCAGCATAACCTATTCTCCATCCAGTCATTGCATAAGATTTACTAACTCCATTCATAGTTAGTATTCTATCTTTTAGTTTCGATAATTGTGCAATTGTAAAAAAGTTGAAATTATCATATCTAACATGTTCATAAATATCATCACTCAAAATATAAACTTTTTTATTTCTTATTAGGACTTTAGCTAAATCTTGAATTTCTTTTTTTGAGTAACCTGCGCCTGTTGGATTAGACGGCGAATTAAGAATAACCCATTTAGTTTTTTTGGAGATTGCTTTTTTGAGTTTTTTTGCTGTTAGTTTAAAACCCTCTTGTTCAGTGCACTTTACTATTTTTGGCTTTCCCCCAGCTAATAAAACCATATCAGGATAAGAAACCCAGAAAGGTGCTGGAATGATAACTTCATCCCCTCTATTTAAAGTCGCCATAAAGGTATTGTAGAGAACTTGTTTTCCCCCCGTACCAACAGTTATTTGATCAATTTTATAATGAAGATTATTTTCTCTTTTGAATTTTTTGATAATTGCTTTTTTTAGAGCTGGTGTACCATCAACTGCTGTGTACTTCGTGTCACCATTTTTAATTGCTTTAATTGCAGCACGTTTAATATTTTCAGGAGTATCGAAATCTGGCTCTCCCGCACCAAGCCCTATTACATCTTTCCCAGCAGCTCTTAATTCTCTTGCCTTTTGAGTAACTGCAATAGTTGGTGATGGTTTAACTCTCTTTAAAGTGTCTGATATAATGCTCATTGAAATATTAATTAATTCTACTACCTTCTTTAATATATGGAAAATACTTATCAAGATTTAATTACAGATATTCAGAGTAAAAATCCAAAAATAAGTGGAAAACTTGAGGGTGGTAAAAAATTTAAAATTAAGTCAGATTTTAAACCTGCAGGTGATCAACCAGAAGCTATTAAAAAATTAGTAAAAGGTGCAAAAAAAAATGAATTTAATCAAGTTTTACTAGGCGTAACAGGATCAGGTAAAACATTTACAATGGCAAAAGTCATTGAGGCAACTAACAGACCTGCATTGATTTTAGCTCCAAACAAAACTCTAGCAGCTCAACTTTATGGTGAGATGAAAACTTTTTTTCCTGAAAATGCTGTTGAATATTTTGTCTCTTATTACGATTATTATACACCAGAAGCCTACGTACCACGGTCAGATACCTATATCGAAAAAGAAGCATCTATCAATGAACAAATTGATCGTATGAGACATTCAGCAACAAGATCATTATTAGAGAGAGACGACGTTTTAATAGTTGCAAGTGTGTCATGTATTTATGGTTTAGGATCAGTTGAAGCATATAGTAAAATGACTTTAACTCTTCAAAAGAACTATGATTATAATAGAGAACATATAATAAAATCACTAGTCGCACTTCAATATAAGCGTAATGATCAAAATTTTTATCGAGGAACTTTTAGAGCAAGAGGAGAATATTTAGAAGTATTTCCATCTCATTTAGAAGATAGAGCTTGGAGATTAAGTTTATTTGGTGACAAACTTGAACAAATAGAAGAATTCGATCCTTTAACCGGTGATAAGATAAGAGATCTAAATTTAATCAAAGTTTACGCTAATAGCCATTATATTACTCCCAAACCAACAGTTGAACAGGCTGTTATCAATATAAAAAAAGAATTAGAAATAACTTTAAAGAAACACAGGTCTGAAAATAAGTTACTAGAAGCTCAAAGATTAGAGGAGCGAACAAAATTCGATTTAGAAATGATTGAGGCAACAGGGTCTTGTGCTGGTATTGAGAATTATTCTAGATTTTTATCAGGCCGTAAACCAGGAGAGCCACCACCTACCCTCTTTGAATATTTTCCGGATAACACTTTAATTTTTGTTGACGAATCTCATGTTACAGTTCCACAATTAAATGGAATGTTCAAAGGTGATAGATCGAGAAAAAGCACCCTCGCAGAGTATGGTTTTAGACTTCCGTCATGCATGGATAATAGGCCTTTAAAGTTTGAGGAATGGGATTTAATGAGAACTCAAACAGTTTTTGTCTCGGCAACCCCTGGTCCATGGGAATTAAAACAAACTAAAGGTGAATTCATTGACCAAGTAATAAGACCTACTGGATTAATTGATCCTCCTGTTGAGATTAGACCAGCTAAAAATCAAGTGGATGATTTAATGCATGAATGTAAACAAGTAATTGAAAATAATCACAGAGTTCTAGTAACAACTCTAACAAAAAAAATGGCTGAAGATTTAACTGAGTATCTTCACGAAAATGGAGTAAAAGTCAGATATCTCCATTCTGACATTGATACCTTAGAGAGAATTGAAATAATGAGAGACTTAAGAATGGGAGTGTTTGATGTTCTTGTAGGGATCAATCTACTAAGAGAAGGTCTAGATATTCCAGAATGTGCTTTGGTTGGAATTTTGGATGCAGATAAAGAAGGTTTTTTAAGATCTGAAACATCATTAATTCAAACCATAGGACGTGCTGCGAGAAATGTTGATGGTAAAGTAATTCTTTATGCTGATAAAGAGACAAAGAGTATTAAAAAAGCCATAGAGGAAACTGATCGAAGAAGAAAAATTCAACTAGCCTATAATAAAAAATATAAGATTGATGCTAAAACAGTAAAAAAAGAAATAAATGATATCCTTCAGAGCGTTTATGAAAAAGATTATGTTAAGATAAGTGAAGGATCCAATGTTGGTGGGAATTTAAAAAAACATTTAAAAGCTCTTGATAGAAAAATGAAAGAAGCTGCATCAAATCTAGAATTTGAAGAAGCTGCAAAAATTCGAGATGAGATCAGGAAACTTGAAAGCACTGAATTAGAAATTACGTTAAATCCAAAAATTAGACAATATGATGTAAAAAATAAACTTTATCCAAAGGGTAGATCCACAATGGGTATGCCGGGTACAAAAGTTACCAAAAAGAGAGACAAAAAATGGAAGCACGAAAAATAATAATTACAGGTGCTGCAACAAGGATAGGTGCAGCTATAGCAAAGAAACTATCAGGGCCAAAAATTGAAATCGTAATTCATTATAATAAATCAAAATCTAAAGCAGAAAGACTAAAAAAAGAATTGAATAAAGATGGGACAGTTGTTTACTTAATTAAAGCCGATTTAGCTAAAGAAAAAGAGGTGCAGAAACTTATTAAATTATCAAAATCAAAATTAAAATATTTTGATTGTTTGATTAACAATGCATCTTTATTTGAAAACGATAAATTGGAAAATTTTACAGTCAAAAGCTGGGACGTTCATTTAAATGCTAACCTAAAAGCACCTGCACTGTTGTCTAGGGGTTTTGCTAACAATATCAAAGGGAAGAATAATAATATAATCAATATTATTGACCAAAGAGTATTTAAATTAACACCCTACTTTTTCTCATACACATTGAGCAAAACTGGTCTTTACACATTAACGAAGACAAGCGCTATGAGTTTAGCGCCAAATGTCAGAGTAAACGGAATAGCTCCAGGTCCGACTATTAAAAATAAAAGGCAGTCAGAAAAACACTTTAAAAAACAATATTTAGCAACTCCTTTGAGGAGAAAAGTTGATGTTGAACAAATTTGCAATGCAGTTGACTTTTTTATAAAAAATAGATCTATTACTGGGCAAGTATTAGCAGTGGATAGTGGACAAAGTTTAAACTGGCAAACACCAGATATTATGGGAGGAAAAGAATGAAAAAGTTTTTAGCACTTATCTTACTTAGTTTAACATTAAGTAATAATGTTTACGCAAATTCAAAAGAAAGTATAAAAAAAGACGGTTTTTTAATACCAACAAACAAATGGAAAGATAAAATTAAAATTGACGAAAATTTTAAAGTGAATAATCCAAAAGGTAAAATAATAATAATATACAACCATGGGTCAAACGGAAACGATGTTAAATTAAAAGATTGCTTCTGGAGATCAGAGCTTAGAAATTGGGCCCAGTTGGCTGGTGATAAAATAAATGACAAAGAAATTATGGTTTACGTACATTGTCAAGGTCAATTAGAGGGTGATTTGGGTGCTCAGTTAGGGAGAGTAGGAATGTGGATGAAAAAATGGGAAGGACCTTATCCAGGCACCTCAAAAATGGATCGAAGAGTTGAGGGTAATTTAAAGGTAGTTGAAAAATTTGTTAACTTGGGTGTACCAAAGAAACAAATTTTCATGTCAGGTCACTCTTGCGGAGGATGGGCAACACTAAGGTTAACAGCTAAATACATGAATGAAGTGGGTGGAGGTATATCATTAATGCCAGCATGTTTTTGGAATTTATCTAAAAAATTTAAAGTAAAAAAAGTTGGCTATGAAAAAGCGATAGAAAAATTTCACAAAAAAAATCCTGGTATGGCTGGATGGAGACAGCAACAAATTGATATAATAAAAAAAGGGAATGCACCAATTTTAATCTTTACTCATCCAATGGATCCTTATGAGGGGTTAACATCTGATTGGATGGATGATGTTCCTAATTTTAAGAGAGTAGTAGTTTCTGAAAAGAAAAAAATTAATGGAAAAAGTTGTAAATTGGCAGGATCCAATTGGGAAGAGCCATTAAAAAATGCTCATGCAATAGATTGGGCTGATTGTTTTTTACATTATCATCCTTTAATCAAAGAATATATCGCTTCAAGATTAGAATAATATGAAAAAAAATAATTTAAAGATTGTTAAGATAAATAAATCAAAGAGCTTATTTAATTACGAAAAAAAAGTTTTAATAAATGAATTAATACTGGGATTAAAACTTGGTTATTTTGATTTTGAAAAAGAAAAGCCTCAAAAAGTAAAATTTAATTTAGAGGTAAATTATCAGGACAAACAACCATCAAACGACAAAGATATCAAATCGATTGTTAATTACGCTAAAATAGTCAGATTAATTAAAAAATTAGTAAAAAATAAACATTACAATTTTCTCGAAACTTTAGCAGAAGATGTTTTTGATGAGTTATTTAAGGACAAAAGAATAGATAAAATTACTCTTCAAATCGAAAAATTAGAGATAATGAAAGATTGTAGCTCAGTAGGTATACAAATATCAAAAAGAAGAAGCCATGATCAGCTCAGATAAAGGCAAAGAAGTCATAAAAAAAGAATTACCATTGGTCCCAAAGCTTCCAGGTGTTTATAGAATGCTTAACACTAAAGGTGAAATTCTTTATGTGGGCAAAGCTAAAAATCTTCCAAATAGACTTAAAAGCTACGTATCAGAAAAGAACCACATCATAAGAACTGAAAGGATGCTTTCTCAAACTACAAAATTAGAAATTACCTCTACTTCTAATGAAAGTGAGGCATTGCTTCTTGAAGCAAATTTAATCAAAAAATTTAAACCCAAATTTAATATTCTTCTTAGAGATGACAAATCTTTTCCATTTATCTTTATCGGGAATAAAGATTATTGGCCACAAATAAAAAGACATAGAGGTAAAAAAACCAAAGAAGGATTTTATTTTGGTCCTTTTGCTTCAGCTGGTTCAGCTAATTGGACAATTAAAATGATTCAAAAGATTTTTCATTTAAGAGTTTGTGATGATACAGTTTTTAAAAATAGAGAAAGACCCTGCATATTATATCAAATAAAAAGGTGTTCGGGACCGTGCGTTGGATTCATTGAAAAAGAGGAATATAAACAGACAGTTGATGATGCTATTGAATTTGTCTCTGGAAAATCAAGAAGAATACAAAAAAGCTTATCTGATCAAATGCAAAAAGCTAGTGATGAACTAGATTTTGAGAAAGCTACTATTTTAAGAGATAGAATTAAATCGTTAAACATTATTCAATCTTCACAAAGAGTAAACGAAGCTAATTTAGTAGAGGCTGATGTTATTGCTGGTTATAAAGAGTCTGGAAAAACTTGTATTCAAGTTTTTTTTTATAGATCTAAACAAAATTGGGGGAATCAAGCATTCTTTCCTAAACATGATCCAGATGAAAAATTAAGTGAAGTGTTAAACTCATTTGTATCCCAATTTTATGAAAATAAAAGTGTGCCATCCTCAATAATATTATCTGAAGATATAAAAGAAAAAATTTTAATTGAAAAAACTCTTTCACAAAAAGAACATAAACAAGTTAATATCTCTGTTGCTAATAGAGGCTCAAAATTAAAAGTTATTAATCAAGCAATTAAAAATGCTAAAGACAGCTTAAATAGAAAACTTTACGAAAGTCAAAATAATAAAGAATTATTTGATGCAGTTGCTAATAAATTTAATCTTGAAACTAATATAAGTTTGATAGAAGTTTACGACAATAGCCACATTCAAGGGACGAATAGTGTTGGTGCCTTAATTGCCTATGGTGATGAGGGTTTTATAAAAAAAAGATATAGAAAATTTAATATAAAGATTAAAAAAAATGAGCAAGATGATTATGGAATGATGCGAGAAGTCTTAAATAGAAGGTTTAAAAAAGCAGTTCAGGAAAGAGATGGCTATCTATCATTTCCAGACTTAGTAATGGTTGATGGTGGTAAGGGACAATATTCAGTAGCAAGAGAAACACTGAATGAATTAGGACTTCACGAAATACCTATTATTGCAATTGCCAAAGGTAAATTTAGAAATAGTGGCAATGAAACTTTTTTTCATAATGGAAAAGACTTCAAATTTGAAAAAAATGACCCTACTTTATTCTTTCTTCAAAGAATTAGAGATGAGTCTCACAGATTTGCTATAAGTGCTCACAGAGCTAAACGAAAAAAGGGAATTAGTAAGTCTTTACTTGACCAAATTGAAGGCATAGGTTCGATTAGAAAAAGAGCATTACTAAACCATTTTGGCTCCGCTAGGGCAGTCGAATCTGCAAGTTTAGATGAAATAAAATCAGTTGATGGCGTAGAAGAAAAAGTTGCAAATAAAATATATAATTATTTTCATGAATAAAAAAACAATATGCTAAAAAAAATTCCAAATATATTAACTATAGGAAGAATTTTAATAGTTCCATTTTTTGTATTAGCTTTTTATCTCCCAGGTTTTTATGGAGATTTAACTGCACTAATTTTATTTATTGTAGCCTCATTCACTGATTTTCTAGATGGCGTGTTAGCGAGATTTCTTGGCGAGGAGTCAAAACTTGGTGAATTACTTGATCCTATAGCAGACAAAATTATTGTTGCAACTGCTCTAATACTTTTAGTAATGGATGGTACAATTCGACATTATGAAGTAATTGCTGCAATTATAATTTTGACTAGAGAAATTTTAATTTCTGGATTAAGAGAATTTTTAGCAAAAGGAAAAATAAAACTACCGGTTTCTAATCTTGCCAAATTAAAAACAGTATTACAAATGGTATCAATTGCACTTTTATTGTCAGGCGAAACAGGAAATAAAATTATTAACTTTCAAGATTATAATGCCCAAACAATTGGAATAATTCTTTTATGGCTTTCAGCAGCACTTACACTTTTTACGGGTTACGATTATATGCGAAAAGGAATTGATCATGCCATTTCAGAGGATAATAAAAATTAAGCTGCTTTTTTCTTTTTTACTAAAGAAAGATAACTTTCATTTAAATCAATAATTGTCTCACAAACTTTAAATTGATAATCTGCTATGGTTGAAACTGGGGTAACCTCAGCAGCAGTTCCAGTTAAAAAACATCCAACAAAATTTTTTAATTCGTCAGGTTTAATTTTTCTTTCATGAACTTTTATATTTTTAGATTTTGCAATTTGAATTACAGTTCTTCTAGTAATTCCATCTAAAAAAGAGTCTGGTATAGGGGTGTGAAGATCGCCATTTTTATCCTTGAAAAAAATATTTGCACCAGTAGCTTCTGCTACATTATTTTCATGGTCTAGCATTAGTGAGTCTGTATAACCCTGTTTTTCAGCTTCATGTTTAGAGAGGGTGCATATCATATATAATCCAGATGCTTTTGTGTCCCAAGGAATAGTATTTGGTGCAGGTCTTCGCCAATTTGAAATATTTAATTTAATACCTTCAACTTTAAGTTTAGGATCGAAGTATGAGCCCCATTCCCAAGTTGCTATAGCAACATGTATTTTTGTTTGCTGAGCAGAAATCGCCATCATCTCTGTACCTCTCCAAACTACAGGTCTTACATAGCCATTCTCTACTTTCTGAGTTGAAATGATTTTATTGCTTGCTTTATTAATCTCATCTTCAGTATAGGGCATTTCAATTCCCATTCTTTTAGCAGAATAAAATAATCTTGAGGTATGTTCTTCTAATTTAAAAATTGATCCATCATAAACTCTTTCTCCCTCGAAAACACAACTTGCATAATGGAGTCCGTGGCTCAGAACGTGAACCTTAACATCTGACCAATCAACTAATTCGCCATTGTACCATATTTTACCTGTTCTTTTATCGTAGGGTATCATTATGAAATAAAAAATATTCTTACTGAAAAATATCTTTGTATCTATAATATGTCAATATAACTTACCTATAATGAAACAACTTTTATATCTAAAAGATGATCAATTGAAAGATTTAATCGAAAAATTGTTTATTGGTTATAGAGAAACTTTTTCAGACTCAAAAAAAATCTTAACTAAATATTCGATTGGTTTAGCTCATCAAAAGGTGATTCATCTTTTATCTATGTATGAGGGAATGTCAATTTCTGAGTTATTAAAAAAACTTAAAGTGACTAAACAAAGTTTGAATAGAGTATTAAAAGATCTGATAAAAATAGACATTATTACTTTCAAAAAGAATGAGAGAGACACTAGAATAAAGCATGTTTTTTTAAATGATAAAGGTAAAAAAATATTTAATGAAATTTTTGAAATACAAAAAAAAAGAATTTATAATGCACTTTTAAATTCAAGTTCTGAGGAAGTAATTAATTTTGATAAAGTCTTAAAAAAAATTATTAATGGATAATTTTATTGCTCACATATTAGTCGTTGATGATGATTATGGAATTAGATCATTGGTCAAAAAATATCTCAATGAAAATAATTTTTTAGTTACTACTGCTAATAGTGCAGAGGATGCGTTTGACAAAATAAATATTGTAAATTTTGACCTAATCATTTTAGATATTATGATGCCTGGAAAAAGTGGTTTAGAATTTATCAAGGAAAATAAAAAAAAATTGGAGACACCTATAATTTTACTAACTGCGAAAGGTGAGGCTATCGATAGGATAACTGGACTTGAAATTGGCGCTGATGATTATTTACCAAAACCTTTTGAACCTAAAGAATTACTTTTAAGAATTAAAAATATTATTGAAAAAACTCAAATCAATAATCAAAGAAGAATTTTTGATTTTAAAAATATTAAAATAGATTTAAATAAGCAATTGATTTTAAGAGACAATGAGGCATTTAAAATAAACAATACAGAAAAAACTATCCTTGAAAAAATGATAAATAATCCAGGAAAAACTTTTTCTAGAGAGGACATTGGTGTAATTATTAACTTAGATAAAGAGAGGTCAATAGACGTAATTATAACTCGACTAAGAAAAAAAATTGAAATTGACCCTAAAAATCCAAAATTTCTTCAAACTATACGAGGTGCTGGATATGTTTTATGGATTGAATAAATTTATAAAAAATATCCTTCCTAAGAGACTATTTTATAGGGCCCTACTAATTGTTGCTGTTCCTGTAATTGTATTGCAACTAATTATAACGATTGTCTTTTTTGATAGTTTATGGATCAAAACAAACAAAGGTATGACCAAAGCATTGGTAAATGAAATAAATACTTTCATAGAAGTTTATAATGATGAAATTTATAATAAAGATGAAATTAAAAATCTTTTTTCGGTTTACCAAGATTTAAATATTGAATATGTTGCAGATAAAAATTTTGATTATAAATATCAAAAAAGACGATTTAGTCCCGTTGATAGAACTTTGAGAAGAGAATTAAAGTCCAAGTTTGGAACAAGAGGTTTCTGGTTTGACTCTCTCTCTTACAAAGAACTTATTGATATTAGAATTCCAAATCAATTAGGGTATTTTAAATTTTTAGTTCCAAAAGATAGGGTCACAAGCTCCTCAGCTCGAATATTTGCATTATGGATTACAGTCCCAGCGATAATAATGGTTTTTATTTCATTAATTTTTTTAAAAAACCAAACTAGACCAATTACTAATTTGGCTAAAGCAGCAGAAAAATTTGGTAGAGGCGAGGAAATCGAAGAATTTAAGCCATCTGGTGCTGCAGAAATTAGACAGGCAGGATACGAGTTTGATAAAATGAGAAAGAGGATTATCCGTCACCTTAATCAAAGATCTGAAATGTTATCTGGTATAAGTCATGATTTGAGAACACCTTTAACAAGAATGAAGCTACAAACCGCTTTTATAAAAGATCAGGATTTAAAAAATAAACTTTCTGATGATATTAATGAAATGGAGAAAATGCTAAATGAGTATCTCCAATTTACAAGCTCTTCCTATTTAGAAAAAGACGAACAATTCAATTTAAGTGAATTAATTGATAAAATTATTGAAAAATACAACAATGAAAATATTTCAAAAAAAATTTTGCCAAGAGTCTACATAAATGGAAGAAAAAATTTAATCCGACGATGTATTAATAACCTTATCGATAATGCAATAAAATATGGGGAAAAAGTAAATTTAGAGCTAAGTAAAAATAATAATAATCTATTTATTAAGATTGAAGATAATGGACCTGGAATACCTGAGGAGGAGTATAACAATGTTTTTAAACCATTTTACAAAATCGATAAGGGAAGAGCTGACTCAAAATCAAGTGTTGGCCTAGGTATGTCTATCGCATCTGATATTATTAGATCACATGGGGGAAATATAAAATTAGAAAAATCTTCTTTAAAAGGTCTAGGTGTTAAGATTTTCTTGCCGATTTAGTTTTTTTTTTTTGCTTAATTTGACCAATTTTTTTTTCTAAATTTTCAACTCTTTTACTCAAGACCTCAAATTCATCTTTACTTGTAAGTTTCATTTTGAAAACAATTTCATCTCTTTTAGATTTTAAAATTGTCATTAATTCATTCGCAATATCTTTAGAGGAAATTAAGCCTTGCTCAAACAACTTAGTAATCTTATCGAATACAAATTTAGAATTTTTCATATATATATTTAATTAATAAATAATTTAACTTATAGTTATATTATAAAAATGTTCATTAATAATTTTGACCCAGTTGCGATTGAATTTTTTTCAATAGAAATAAGGTGGTATTCCTTAGCTTATATCTTTGGAATATTGATAGGATGGATTGTGAGTAAAAGAATTTTAATATCAGATGATAATTTAAAAAAAAGATTTGATGATTTTGTAACATATATAATATTAGGTATAATTATTGGAGCTAGATTAGGCTATGTATTATTTTATAATTTAAATTACTATTTAGATAATTTAATTGATATTTTTAAAATTTGGCAAGGTGGAATGTCGTTTCATGGGGGTTTAATTGGTGTAATAATTGTAAGTTATATATTTGCAAAAAAAAATAACCATAATCCTTTTAGTTACCTAGATATAGTTGCGATTGTTTCTCCAATCGGAATATTTTTTGGCAGGATCTCAAATTTTATTAATTCAGAATTATATGGAACAGAAACAAATATACCTTGGGCAGTAAAATTTTTAAAAGTTGACAATATCTATAGACATCCTACACAATTATATGAGGCTCTTTTCGAAGGTTTAATATTATTCATTATTTTGTTTTTTTTTAAAAAAAAAGGTTTTTTGAAATTTAAAGGATTTGTATCTGGACTATTTTTAATTTTTTACTCAATTTTCAGATTTGTTATTGAATTTTATAGAGTACCCGATGAACAATTAGGTTATTTATTTTTTCAAATAACAATGGGGCAATTGATTAGTTCATTATTCTTTTTAATTGGAGTTTATTTGATTATTACTAAGTATGAAATTAATAAAGAAACATAATCTTTCTTTAGAGGAATACATTAATTTATCTCTTTACGATAAAAAATTTGGTTATTATTCTAGAAAAAAATCCTTTGGTAAGAAAGGTGACTTTATAACAGCACCAAATATATCAAGATTATTCTCTGAGATGATTGCAATCTGGAGTATTAGTTTTTGGGAAAGCTTAGGATCACCTAGGAAATTTAATCTTATTGAATTAGGCGCTGGAAATGGTGAAATGATGAAAGTAATAATAGAAAGCTTTCAAAATTTTCCAATTTTATTTAAATCGTGTAATTTTGTAATTCATGAAAAAAGTCCCTCATTGGTTGATATTCAAAAAAAAAAATTGGGTAAAGATAATGTGGTTTGGATTTCTGATTTGAATAAGATTAGAAAAATTCCTAGCATATTCATAGCTAATGAATTCTTTGATGCCATAGCAATAAGACAATTTGAAAAAAAAGGCAAAACATGGTTTGAAAAATTTATAAATTTAAATGGTAAAATAAAACCCTTTTATTTTGAAAAAATTGTAGATGTAAAAAAATTTGAGAATAAAATAAATTTTAAAATTTCTTATAATCAAAATTTTATTGAATATTCAGAACTCGGTTTAAAATACATAAATGATATTTCAAAAATAATAAAAAGACATAATGGTGGGTTATTAATAATAGACTATGGATATAGCGATGAAAAAATGAAAAATACCCTCAAAGGTATTTCCAACCACAAATTTGTAGATATATTAAGTAATTTTGGAAATATAGATATATCTCATAATATTAATTTTAATCTTTTTAAAAGATTTGTTAAAAAACTTGGTGGTTTAAAAAATAATTTAACAACTCAAAAGAATTTTTTAATAAAAATGGGGATAAGGCAAAGAGCAGAGATATTGTCTAGAAATCTAAACTTTTATAAAAAAGCTGATATTTATTACCGATTAAGAAGGCTTGTAGATGAAAAGCAAATGGGAAAATTATTTAAAGTTATGCTGATAAAAAAAAAAGAAAATAAGTTCAAATTAGGATTCTAAATTGATCAGATCAAAAAAATTATTTAAACATAAAGAAATTTCTCATGGATTCTTTGATAGAATGGGAGGTGTGTCAAGTGGCATATATAAAAGTTTAAACTGTGGGACGGGCTCAAATGATAAAAAATATAAAGTAAAAAAAAATTTAAGCATCGTAAAAAAAAAAATTGCAAAAAAAACAAAAAATATAGTTTTGCTTAATCAAATTCACAGTAATAAATTTGTATTTTTTAGCAAAAAAAGAAAGTCCCATAACAAACGATATAAGGTAGATGCAATAATAACCGATCAAAGTAAACTTCCGATAGCAGTTTTGACAGCAGACTGCGTTCCTATTTTATTATATGAAAATAAGAAAAAAATGATTGCAGCTATACATGCTGGCTGGCGCGGCGCCTACAAAGGCATTGTACATAAAGTAATTCAGTACATGTTAAAAAGAGGATGTAAAACAGAAAATTTTGTTGCTGCCGTTGGTCCTTGTATAAGTTTTAATAATTATAACGTCAAAAAAGATTTTAAAAATAAATTTTTAAAAAAAGACAAAAAAAGTAAAATATTTTTTAAACAGAGAAATAATAGTATTTTTTTTAATTTATCAAATTATATAAAATCACAAATAAAATTGAATAAAATAACAAATATTGATATGAAAAATACTGATACATTCAAAAAAAAAAATAATTTTTTCAGCGCAAGAAGGTCTTTATCACTTAAACATGAGGATTATGGTAGAAATATTTCAATAATTATGATTAATTAAACTTTTCAATGAAATTATTAACTGGAAATAGCAATAAAGTTCTGAGTAAAAATATTGCAAAATTTTTAAAATCAAAACTCGTCAATTCAAGTATAAGAAAATTTGCTGATGGGGAAATCTATGTAGAAATTAACGAAAATATTAGAGGCAATAGTATTTTCATAATTCAATCAATATCATCACCTGCTAACGATAATCTAATGGAATTACTACTATGTATCGATGCCTTAAAAAGATCTTCAGCAAAAAATATAACAGCAGTTATTCCCTATTTTGGTTATGCGAGACAAGATAGAAAAGTTGTTCCAAGAACATCAATATCAGCAAAGCTGGTCTCTAATTTGATTACAAAAGCTGGTGCAGATAGAATTGTAACAGTTGATTTGCATGCCGGTCAAATTCAAGGTTTCTTTGACCTACCAGTAGATAATCTTTTTTCAACTCCGATATTTGCAAGACATGCAAAAAAAAGAATTAAAAGTCGAAAAATTATTTGTGTTGCCCCTGATGTTGGGGGGACTGAAAGAGCAAGAGCGCTTGGAAAACTTTTAAATGTTGGTCTTGCAATAGTTGATAAAAGAAGACCAAAGCCAGGTCAGTCACAAGTTATGAATGTTATCGGAGATGTAAAAGGTCAAACTTGTATAATTGTTGATGATATCATCGACTCAGGGGGGACTATTGTAAATGCTGCTAAAGCTTTAAAAAATAGAGGGGCAAAAGAAGTTTATGTTTATATTACTCATGGAGTTTTAAGTGGAGACGCAGTAAAAAAAATTAAAAATTCCGTGATAAAAAATTTAGTTATTACAGATACTATTGATAATATTGAAAAAACCAAAAATGTTAAAAACATAGAGGTATTATCTATTTCAAGCCTTATGGGAGAGGCGATTAAGCGAATATCTAATTCTACCTCTGTGTCTGATTTATTTAAATAATTACCTTGATTATTTATTACCATGGTTTAAAAAGCTATTTTTTATGAATTCACTTAATGTTAATATTAGAAATAATTCCACTAAAGGACAATTAAATACCTTAAGACATAGTGGGGAGGTCCCAGCTATAATTTATGGTGGAAAAGATAAAAATCAAAAAATTTCAATTTCAAAAAAATTACTAAAAGTATTAATTGATAAAGAAAATTTTTTATCAAATATAATTACATTGAAAATTGATGGGAAATCTCAAAATGTTTTACCTCGTGAGGTAAAGTATCATATCTTAAGTGATGAACCTACTCATGTAGACTTTTTGAGAGTGCTGCCTGGTGTAAAGATTAAAATTGAAGTTCCAGTAAACTTTATAAACCATGATAAATCTCCAGGATTAAAAAGAGGTGGTGTATTAAATATTGTAAGAAGAAAAGTAGAACTGAAGTGCCCGAGTGAAAAAATTCCTGAAAACTTAACAATTGATCTAGATGGTGTTGACATTGGTGAAAGTTTCAAAATTTCCTCAATCAATTTACAATCGGATGTAACTCCAACTATTCAAGGAAGAGATTTTGTGATTGCAACTTTAGCAGCACCAACAGTTATGAAAGAACCAGAAAAACCAGCTGAAGCTGAGGCTTTAGAGGGCGAAGCTGCTGAGGGAGTTGAAGGAGCAACAGTTACTGCTGATGGAGAAAAACAACCTGCTGATGGTTCAAAAAATGATAAAAAAGATGGTGATGACAAAAAATCAACTGAAAAAAAACCTTCTGAAGAAAAAAAATAATCTTTAAAAAATTGAAAATTTAACTCTATTAAATATGCTTTTATTCGTAGGATTAGGAAATCCAACTCCTGATAGTGAAAATAATCGACATAATGTTGGTTTCAAAATTATTGACTCGATAAATAAAAAATTTGGTCTCTCTAAACAAAAACCTAAATTTAAGGGTTTATTAACTACTGGGAATATTGGAACACAAAAAGTTTACGCAATCAAACCTTTAACTTTCATGAACAATTCTGGAGTTTGTATCAGAGAATTAATCGAATATTTTAAAATAAATGCAGAGGATGTAATAGTTTTTCATGATGATCTTGACATAGAGTTCGGTAAAATTAAAGCTAAATTTGGTGGATCAAATGCTGGTCACAACGGTATAGCGTCAATTGATAAATTTATTGGAAAAGATTATTCTAGAGTGAGAATAGGAATAGGAAAACCTAAAAATGGATTAGATGTTGCTGACTTTGTTTTACAGAATTTCGATGAGGACGAAACTTCTGGAATAGAAAAGATTTCAAAAGATATTACTGAATCAATATCAATTCTTGTTGAAAAAAAATTAGACTTATTTTCTAGTACAGTTAATAACAAATAATGGCATTGAAATGTGGAATCGTAGGTTTACCAAATGTGGGTAAATCAACTTTATTTAATGCTTTAACAAATTCAAGTAAAGCACAGGCAGCTAATTTTCCTTTTTGCACTATTGATCCTAATGTTGGAGTCGTACCAGTTCCGGACAATAGACTAGACAACTTAACTAAGATTTCAAATTCAAATAAAACTATTAATACTACTATTTCTTTTGTAGATATAGCGGGACTTGTAAAAGGAGCATCTAAAGGTGAAGGTTTAGGAAATAAATTTCTTTCACATATAAGAGAGGTAGATGCAATAATACATTTAATTAGATGTTTTGACTCAACTGACATCCAAAACGTAAATTCTAGTATAGATCCAATAAGAGACCTGGAAATTATTGAAACTGAAATGATGCTCTCAGATTTAGAATCTATTCAAAAAAGATTAGAAAAAAGTAATAAAAAAAATTTAGATGAAGATCAATTACAAATACTTCAATTTACATTGAATTGTATTAATGAGAATAAAGATGTTTCTTTCTTAAAATCTGAATTTACAAAAAAACAATTAAAACAAAGCGGCTTGTTATCTTTAAAACCTAAAATATTTGTATGTAATGTTGACGAAAAAAGTATAAAAAGTGGAAATAATTACACTAACGATTTCATTAAGAAATTTGAAAAAAATAATACGCTTATAATTTCTGCCGATATTGAAAACCAAATTAATGGATTAAATTTAGAAGAAAAAAAAAATTATATGGAAATGATTGGGATTCAAGAAACTGGCCTAAATATGTTGATTAAAAAAGGTTATGAAATCCTAGAATTAGAAACTTTTTTCACATCTGGTCCTGAAGAAACAAGAGCTTGGACTATTGAAAAAAATTGTACTGCACCAAATGCAGCTGGAGAAATTCATACTGATTTTGAGAAAGGTTTTATCAGAGCAGAAACAATTTCTTATAGTGATTTTATAGATAATAAGGGGTGGCTAAATTGTAAAGCTATGGGTAAAATGAGACTAGAGGGTAAAGATTATATTGTTAAAGATGGAGATATACTAAATTTTCGTTTCAATACCTGACCAGATTCTTTTCATACTAAAATAAACTAAAACCGTTAATATAATCAAATAAATTATTGCCTTAAAACCCATCCTGTGTCTTGACTCTAGATGAGGCTCTGCAGCCCACATTAAAAATGTTGTTACGTCTTTAGACATTTGCTCAACAGTTGCAGTAGTGCCATCGCCATACTCAACAAGTCCATCAGAAAGTTGATTGGACATTTTTATTTTATTTCCGTACATGTATTTATTGTAATAAACCCCATCGTCTAATTTCATACCTACCGGAGGTTCTTCGTAACCCTGTAGAAGAGAGTAAATATAATCCACTCCACCACCTCTTGCTTTTACTAAAACTGACATGTCTGGTGGATACGCACCACCATTAGCTGCTTGTGCTGCTTTCACATTGTCATATGGCATTACAAATTTATCAGATAATTTCCCTGGTCTTGTGAACATGTCTCCATCTGAATTTGGTCCATCCTTTACCTCAAAAGAAGCAGCTATGGCCTTTGCTTGTTCAATTGAAAATTCGGGTCCACCATCCTCAGCTAAATTTCTATAGCTTAAATATTTCATGGAGTGACAAGAAGAACAAACTTCAGTATAAACCTGATATCCTCTTTGTAATGAAGCACGGTCAAATTTTCCAAACAGACCTTTAAAGCTCCAGTGTGTTTTTAAATACTCAACTTTTTCAGCTGAATACGCATTCATATGTCCACACATAATAATAAGCGAGAGTATTATTATCTTAAAAAAATTTTTCACTAAAGTTATAAATTTTCCTTATTTTTAATTCTTGCCCCTGCCAAATTAGGAGATCCTCCCAAAACAGGTTCTGTAATACTTAAGGGTACAGGTAAGGTTTTTTCCTTAAACCCTAAAATGGGAAGTATCACTAGAAAATGAATAAAATAATATGCTGTCGCTACTCTTGCAATAAGAAGATATAATCCCTCAGCTGGCATCGCTCCAACATAGCCAAGAATTAAAACATCAGCTACCAGTATCCAATAAAATTGTCTATACAAAGGTCTAAAAACTGCTGATCTAATCTTTGACGTATCAAGCCAAGGCAAAGCAGCTAAAATTAAGATAGCTGACAACATGGCTATAACACCTAAAAGTTTATCAGGGACCGATCTCAAAATTGCATAAAAAGGTAATAAATACCACTCAGGAACTATATGAGCAGGTGTTACAAGTGGATTGGCTTCTATATAATTGTCAGCATGGCCCAAAATATTTGGCGTATAAAAAACAAAAAAAGCAAAAACAATCATAAACATTAATAAAGCGAAACCATCCTTTATGACAATATAAGGATGAAAAGGAACAGTGTCCTTAGATGGTTTTTGAATATCAATACCAACCGGATTATTATTTCCTGGTACATGAAGAGCCCAAATGTGTAAAACAACTAAACCAAGAATTAAGAAAGGAATTAAATAATGTAATGTAAAAAACCTTGTAAGGGTTGGATTATCAACTGAATAGCCTCCCCATAACCATGTTACTATTCCCTCTCCTACCAATGGAATAGCACTAAATAAGTTTGTAATCACAGTTGCACCCCAAAAACTCATTTGCCCCCAAGGAAGCACATATCCTAAAAAAGCTGCTGCCATCATTAATAAATATATTATTATCCCTATGATCCAGATAACCTCACGTGGAGATTTATAGGATCCATAAAATAAAGATCTGAATATATGTATGTAAACTGCTAAAAAGAACATTGAAGCTCCATTAGCGTGAATATATCTTATTAACCATCCATAATTCACGTCTCTCATTATATGCTCGACGCTATCGAAAGCCATGTCCGCATGCGCAATATAATGCATTGCTAAAACCAACCCTGTTATAATTTGAGTTAATAAACAAAAAGTGAGTATCCCACCAAAGGTCCACCAATAATTTAAATTTTTTGGTGTGGGATAATCAGTCAAATGGCTTGCTAATGTTAGTAAGGGTAACCTATCGTTAAACCATTTTCCAAATTTTGATTTAGGTGTATATTCGTGATCACTCATATAACTTATCCAATTTTAATTGTATTAGAGTTAACAAACTTATATTCTGGTATTTCCATATTAGTTGGGGCAGGACCTTTTCTTATTCTACCGGATGTATCATAATGTGATCCATGGCATGGGCAAAACCAACCGTTGTAATCTCCTTTTTGATCTAATGGAACACATCCTAGATGTGTACAGACACCCAGCATTACTAACCATTCAGGATCTTTTGCTCGGTCCTCATCTTTTTCAGGATGTTTTAAATCTTTTAAGCTTACTGCTTTCGCCTCAGCAATTTCCTCTTGTGTTCTTCTTCTAATAAAAACTGGTTTGCCTCTCCACAATACAGTTATAGTCTTACCTGGGTTCACTGAACTCACATCTACCTCTGTGCTAGCTAATGCTTTAACTGAGGCGTCTGGGTTCATTTGGTCAATCATTGGCCATATAGTTGCACCAACGCCCACAGCTCCTACAGCATATGTAGCAGTGAATAAAAAATCTCTTCTTTTAGTTTTTTTTTCTGACATTAATAACTTGTAAATATACTCAATATAGTTTTTTTCTACCTAAATATATGGTTTCATATAGTATAAAATAGTAATTTTACTACTGAAAGAATGACACAGAATTCAAGAATTTCGGGGCCTAAAATAGCATTATTTGAACCAGATATACCTCAAAATACTGCAGCAATTATAAGAACATGTGCTTGTTTGGGTGCAAAATTAGAGATAATCAAACCATGTGGTTTTTTGCTTAATGATAAAAGATTTAAGAGAGTTGTAATGGATTATCTCAGTGGGGATAAAATAGAATTTTATCAAAGCTCGCAACACTTTTTTAAATCAAAAGAAAATCAAAGAATTATATTAATGACTACGAAAGCTTCAAAATCTTACACAAAATTTAAATTTAATAGAAACGATACAATTTTGTTTGGAAGAGAAAGTGCCGGAGTGCCAGAAATTATTCACAAAATAGTAAAAAATAAGTTAAAAATACCTATGAAAAATAATAAACGCTCATTAAATATATCATCATCTGTGGCAATAATTTTGGCAGAAAGTTTAAGACAAATTAAATTAATTTAATATGGACTTAGAGATTAAAAAGGAATTAACAAGTAACTGGTTTCAAACACTTCAGAACGCTTTTTGTGATGATATAAAAAAAATTGAAAAGAACAAAACTAAATTCAGTTCAAATACTTGGAGAAAAAATAAATTTAAGAATGAAGGTGGAGGTGAATACAGAATACTTCAAAATGGAAATGTTTTTGATAAAGTTGGAGTAAACTTTTCAAAAGTATATGGGAGATTTCCAAAAAAATTTCAAAAAAATATTCCTGGAGCTAAAAATGACCCGAGGTTTTGGGCATCAGGAATATCTGTTGTGATGCATATGAAAAATCCTTTAATACCAGCGATGCATTTTAACACTAGATATATTTGTACTACATATGATTGGTTTGGAGGCGGAATGGATGTAACGCCCTCTAAAAACGATATCTCTGAAAAAAAATATTTTCATAAAATTTTAAAAAATATGTGTGGTAGACATAATCCAAATTACTACAAGAAATATAAAAAATGGTGTGACGAATACTTTTATTTACCTCATAGAGAAGAGACACGTGGTATAGGGGGAATTTTTTTTGATTATAAAAAAAAAAATTTTGAAAAAAACTTTTCATTTGTCAGAGATGTGGGGGTAACATTTCAAGAAATTTTTAATAAAATTATTCAAAGAAAAATAAAAAAAAAGTGGACTATTAAAGATAAGGAAGAACAATATATCAAAAGAGGAAGGTATGCTGAATTTAATCTACTATATGACAGAGGAACAAAATTTGGTTTAAAGACTGGTGGCAATATTGAAGGTATTTTAATGTCTTTACCCCCATTAGCAAAATGGAAATAAAATGGATAAGGAACCAATTACATTAAACGGGTTAAATAAACTTAAAGAAGAATTAATTTTTTTAAAAGAAAAAAAAAGACCAGAAATTGTAGCAGCTATATCTGAAGCTAGATCTCATGGGGACTTGAAGGAAAATGCTGAGTATCATGCTGCAAAAGAAGAACAGTCTCACAATGAAAGTCGCATTACAGAAATAAACAATATTATTTCAAATGCAAATGTTGTAGATGTTACTAATTTAATTAATGATGGAAAAGTAATTTTTGGATCTACTGTTTTTCTTGAAAATTTAGATACTGGGGAAAAAATTAATTATAAAATTGTTGGTAGAGATGAAGCAGATTTGAAACATAAATTAATTTACTTTCAATCTCCTATCGGTAAAGGTTTAATTGGTAAAAAGAAAAATGATTTGGTAGAAATAAATACACCATCAGGATTAAAAAACTTTGAAATAAAAGATGTAAAATATATTTAATTATTAACAATATTTTCAACCTGAATGTCTGAAATTTGAAAATTGTTTTCTATCCATTTTTCCTCAATCATTCTTAGTTTTTTACCAATCTGTTTACCTTCAGGTATTTTATACTTCTTCATTAGCACTTCTGCACTAACTGGTATAACTGGATGTGTTTTGTTTAAAAACATTTTGTTCAAATCAATTATTTTTTTATTTGATTTCTGAGACATTATTATTTCAAAATGTAAAATATCATTAATTGCCTGTTTTCCATGATAATAAAAAATTCTATTTAAATTTATCTCTGTAAAGAGGGATTTTTTTTTCATATCTTTATAAAAATTATCTATGATACTAATTCTTTTTTGATCTTTTTTAGATAAATTAAACCTATAAAAAAAATATTCAGTATTGTCGGTTTTATCTATAATTAGTAGGGAAATTAGAAAAATAAAATTTTTTTGTTTTAATAAATCTTTTTTACTTTGATTTAATTTTGAAAACACTTTAATATTTTTAAGCTCAGGAAAAATAATTAAAATCAAATCAGCAGAAATATTATCTTTATTAAGTTTTTCTAAGGTTTCTAATCGAATTATTTTCTTCAATTCCATTAACAATCTTTCTTTTGACAATTTTGATACACCATCAATATTTATTTTTAATTTTCTTATGAGTTCTAAATTATGTGGTTTTTTGGAGTAATTTAAAAAAAATCTAACATATCTTAAAATTCTGAGATAATCCTCTTTTATTCTTTTATCGGCATCTCCAACAAAATTAATGATCCCATTCTCAATATCTCTTTTACCATTAAACGGATCAAATAAATTACCATCCCTATCAGAATAAATTGAATTTATAGTAAAATCTCTTCTTAGTGCATCTTCTTTCCAATTATCAGTAAATTTCACAATTGCATGTCTTCCATCGGTAGAAATATCTTTTCTTAGAGAGGTAATTTCAAATTTTCTTTTATTAATGACAGCAGTTATTGTTCCATGCTTTATACCTGTTTCAAAATACGAAATATTTTTTTTTTTTAAAGCTTCACATACTTGTTGTGGTTCTAAATTTGACGCTAAATCAATATCGTCAACTTTTTCGTTATTTATAATTTTTCTAATACATCCACCAACGTACCGTATTTCACTTTTTTCAGAGTAAGAATTTATTGCATCAAAGATTTTGTAAGCCTCAGTATTGTTTGTAAGCTCTCTTATACTTTTGGATAAATAATTAAGATTATCTGATCGTAAAAAAAATTTATCTAAAAATTTAATCATAATTGGCTGGGGCGCTAGGATTCGAACCTAGGATGCAGGTACCAAAAACCCGTGCCTTACCGCTTGGCTACGCCCCAATATTAACTCGTATAACACAAAAAAAAAGAATTTATATAGTTTTTGATGCTATACACCAGTAATTTCTATATTTTTTATTGAACTTTTTTTTCGCACTTAAGCATCTTTTTATAGATTTAAAATAAGCAACTATTGCTGATCCTGATCCTGTCATCCTGACAAAGACTGGTTCATTCAAAGCTTCTAAATATAATTTAATAGATCTTAATTCAGAATATTTTGATAGTGCTATTTCCTCCAAATTATTATCTAATTTTTTTAGATAATCTAAATTAAACATCTTTTTATTCGGTTTTTTTATTTTTGGTTTATGAAACTTCGTTACTTTTGAAAAAATCTCTTTAGTCGAGCATCCAAAGTTAGGTTTTACAATTAAAGTGTAAAATGTCTTCAACTTTTTATAATACTTAATGTTATTATTTGATGTTAAAATAGAATTTGCTAGATTTAAACCAAGCGGAACATCTGAGCCAATTTTTCTTGAAATAGTCATAATTTGTTTTTTATCCAAAAAAATAAACCTTTTTTCTATCAAAAATTTTAAAATACTTGCAGCATTCATTGAACCACCACCTAAACCAGCTTTGTTAGGAATTTTTTTATTTACTTTTATTTCAAATTTTACATTGTTTAGAATTTTTAATTTTTCCAAGATTTCAAGAAGTCGATAAATTGTATTTTTTTTACTTATTTCTTTCGAAAACTCACCAACAAAATGGATATTATTTTTTTTTGAGTTTATAATTTTAATCTGAATCTCATCATATAAATTCACAAAAGCTACTAATGTCTCAATCTGGTGTAAATTAGATTTCTTACCAGTAATATTTAAAGATAAATTTATTTTTGCATACGATTTAATCTTATAAATATTCATCTATGAATTTTGAGGTCCATCGATCATTTTTTTATTTATGCTTTTTATAATTTTTTTTTCTGCATCTTCCATTTTGAGAACATTTGACCAAAAATATCTTGCCTGAATTTTCCTATTTAATTTCCACAAAATATCCCCATAATGATCATTTACTATCGGGTCATCTGGCATAAGTAAAACTGCCCTCTTTAAAAATTTTTCCGCTTTAGAGTAATCCTTAGTCAAATAATAAGCCCATCCAATAGAGTCTATTATGTAAGGATCATCATTTTCAATTGAGTATGCCTTTTCAAGCATTTCAATTGCATTATCTATTTTATAATTCCTCTCCAACCAAGAGTAAGCTAAATAATTTAAAACATATGCATCATTCGGATCTAACTTTAATGAATACAAAAAATCTTTATCAGCAGTTTCATATTTACCTATTCTTTCATAACTTCCTCCCCTTCTGTAAAGAAGATCTGCCTTGATTTCTAAATTATCATTAAATTTATTTATTAATATTGTGTAATAATCTATTGCCTGTTGATACTCTTTTGAATTTTTAAAAAAATTTGCAATATCAAATAACATTTTATTATTTGGATCATCGATTTTTTTAAATTCAGACTCAATATATTGTAAAGATTTTTTTAAACCCTCTTCATCATCAATAATTAAAGCTTCTTTCTTAACTCTATACCAGTAGTAAAAAAGATTATCTTTTTTAAATTTTTTTAAATTTTTTTTTGCTTTTTTGAACTCTCCATTCAAGTATTGGTTTTCAACAACTAATGATAAATTAAAAATAAACTTTGGATTTGAAAAATTTGAAAGATTGAGAAAAAAATTTGATTTATCAAAATCATCTTGGGATGAATAAAGATTTGAAATTAAAAAGAAAAACTCACTAATAATATCATCATGATTTTCACACGAAAAAAATTTAGTAAATTTTTCTTCATTCCCATTGTCTAGCCAACTTTTGCCTTGTGATAATAATAAAGTGCTATTAATGTACTCTATACTGTCGAATAATTTTTGTGCTTCGGCTAATCTATTATTTTGAACTAAGTAACTAATATAAAAAAAATAATATCTCGAATAATCTCCCTCTGAGTCACTAATCAAATTGTTAAAATATAAATCAGTATTTTTATCAGCTAAATAACACTTTTGAAAAGTTTCTGAGATATTAGAAAGTTTACCAAAATCCTCTTTATTTTTTAAGAATTTTTTTTCCTTAAAAACATATATATACTGTTTCAAGATTTTGATTATAGCTAAATTAAATTTATCATTAATTGGTGAATTAATGGCTTTAATAGAATAATCATAGGCTTTATTGAATTGTCCTTTTTTTAAACTATCTAAAATTAGCAATAGATGTGCTTCTAAAAAGTCAGAATTTTCTTTATATAGATTTCTTTTAACAACATTTATTGCTTGTGAAACTTTATCTTCTAATACTAAAGAGTATACGTATTTTTTTAAATAAGGATTATGTTTATTTAGTAAAATTTTAGATGAACTTAAAAATTGTAGAGCTTTAGTATTATCTTTATTTTCTAATGCTACAATTCCAGAAAAATATTTTGATAAATTATTACCATCAAAATCATTTAAACTATTACTTTTAGAATGTAATGGGTTTTGATAGAATACTCCAAGTATTAAAAAAAAAATAATTCTTTTGAAAAACATTTTTACACAATATGACTAAAAGAACTTTAAATCAAAATGCTAAATATGTTCAAGAATTAATAGATTTAATTGAGCCTGATTTTAAATTTTTAAATAAACCCAGAAATAGATTAAAAACAGTTAACAATAATTTAAATAGTAATTTGTTTAAAATTGATCGATTATCACAATTAAAGAGGGATATTGATTCAATTGAAGATTGTAATTTAAAAAATAAATCAAAAGATCTAATACTTGGAGATGGGGATATCAATAGTCCAGTAATGTTCATTGGAGAGGCTCCTGGTGAAATTGAGGAAAAATCTGGTTTAACTTTTCAAGGAGATCATGGAGCTTTATTAAATAAAATGTTGAATGCAATTAATTTATACCGCGATAAAGTTTACATAGCGTATACGATAAATTTTAGACCTCCAAACGATAGAAAACCTACCTCAAATGAAATCAAGAGATATTCAACATTTTTAAAAGATCATATTTCAATAATCGATCCAAAAGTTATAATTTTGATGGGAGCCACTGCAACTCAGGCTGTAACAAACTTTTATGGAAAAATTTCTGACGAAAGAGGCAAATGGAAAGAAATTATTATTAAAGATAAAACTGTTCCACTTATCATTACCTATAGCCCTTCTTATTTAATTAGATTTCCTGAAAATAAGAAATATTCATGGGAGGATCTTAAAAAAATAAGACAGAAAATAAAAGACTTAGATTTAAAATAATGAAAATTATTGCAGGTGTAGACGAAGTTGGTAGAGGTAGTTTAATTGGACCAGTTTATGCAGCAGCTGTTATTTTAAATAAATCGATAAATTCAAAAATACTTAAAGATTCAAAAAGTTTATCAAAAAAAAAAAGAGAAATTTTAGCAAAATATATTAAAAAAAATTCTATATGGGCAATCGGTAAAGCTTCTGTAAAAGAGATAGAAAAAGTAAATATTTTAAATGCAAGTTTATTAGCTATGAGAAGAGCCATTAAAAAACTAAAAAAAAAACCTTCTTTAACTCTGATTGATGGAAATAAACTACCTAAATTAAGAAACTATCGTCTCAAACAAATAATAAAAGGTGATCAAAAAATACCATCAATATCAGCAGCATCAATAATTGCAAAGGTAACTCGTGATAGATTTGTAGCAAAGTTAGATAAAAAATTTAGAAGATATGGATGGAAAAAAAATTGTGGTTATGGAACGAAACAACACCTAGAAGCTTTAAAAAAACTTGGTATTACTATTCATCATAGGAAAACTTTTTCACCAATTAATAAAATCTGCTCAAAGTAAAACACTATATATTGTAATCTCTTAAAATAATTACACAAATCAGCACTTTATAATTCAATCCTAGGTTGACCCAAGAATCTTTTTAGAGTCTAATTTATTTTTTTAAAATGATTTTTAACCTTAAGAATAAATTGATTAATGGAGATAGTCTAGAGGAACTTAAAAAAATTCCTGACGAGACTTTTGATCTAATTTTTGCTGACCCACCATATAATTTACAATTAAGAAATGAACTTATAAGACCTGATAGATCTAAAGTAAGTGCTGTAAATGATAAGTGGGACAAATTTGAAAATTTTAAAAAATACGACGATTTTACATATTCTTGGCTGAATGAGTGTAAAAGAATATTAAAAAAAAATGGAGCTATATGGGTAATTGGAAGTTATCACAATATTTTTAGAGTTGGAACAGTAATTCAAAATTTAGGTTTTTGGATTTTAAATGATGTTATTTGGAATAAAAAAAATCCAATGCCAAATTTTAGAGGAACACGTTTTGCTAATGCTCACGAAACTTTAATTTGGGCATCTAAATCGGAAAAATCAAAATACACTTTTAATTATCAATCTCTCAAATGTTTAAATGATGATTTACAAATGAGATCAAATTGGGAATTACCAATTTGCAACGGATCTGAGAGACTTAAAGAAAATGGAAAAAAAGTACATTCTACTCAAAAACCAGAGGCTTTACTTCATAGAATTTTATTAGCAACTACTAATAAAAATGATTTAGTTTTAGATCCCTTTTTAGGTACGGGAACAACAACTGCAGTAGCAAAAAAATTGGGGAGAAATTATTTTGGAATTGAAAAGGAAATAACTTATTTTAAGGCAGCTAAACAAAGATTAGAGAAAATTAAACCTATTGAAGATGATTATTTAGATACTCTACAAAATAATAGATCAAAACCCAGAATACCTTTTGGTTCATTAGTAGAATTAGGAATAATTCAACCTGGTACAACCATTTTCGACAATAAAAGGAGAATTAGTGCGAAAATTATGGCTGATGGAAGTATCAAACACGCAAAAACTGAAGGTTCAATTCATAAGGTAGCAGCCACAATTTTAGGTGCGGAAAGCTGTAATGGATGGACTTATTGGCATTGTAAATTAGAGGGTAATTTTGTACCAATAGACAACTTAAGACAAAAGTTTTTTCATAAAAGTTAACCCAATTTATCTATAAATTTTTCCTAAATAACTTTCTAAAAATTTTTTATTTTTTACTAATTTTTTTAAGAAAATATTTCTAAACAACTTTGTCAAAGGATTAGATAAATGAAAAACAAACTCATTAAATTTCGATCTGTTATTAACCATTTTTGTTTTGTATACTCTACTTTTAAAAAAATCAATTTCTGTATTATTTTCTATACTTTTGAATAGTTCAAAAGCTCCTTCTATAGATTGAGACGCACCTTGAGCAAATGATGGAGGAAAAGCAAAGAAAGCATCACCAATTAAATGAATTTTATTATTATCAATTTTGAAAAAATCATCACTTACAAATATAGGGAATATTTTTAATTCCTTAATTTCATTCAAAAATTTCTTACTTTCTTGAGGAACATTTCTTAAAATTTTTTTAATAAAGTCAGGATCAGTAAATAATGAATAATTTTTTTGCTCATTTTCAGTAAGATTATATTTCATTATTGCTATAAAATTTAAATTACCTTTTTGAGTTACTGGATAAATTACGTGATGAAAATTTGATCCTAAATGTAATGAAATATTTTTTTTATCAACAAAATCTAAAAAATAAGGAATTGTTCCCCTAATAGCCAGTGTATCATTATATTTAGGTTGCGTTTTATTTTTTGAGACAAGACTCTTACTTTTTGAAAAAACTCCATCAGAAATAATCAGATGATCACATTCAAAAGTTTCATCATTTTCAAAACTAATTTTGATTACTTGGTTTTCTTGATCTATCTTTGAGATACTATGACTTGTTTTAATTAAGTCTTCTATATCTGATTTTAAGAAATTTATTAAATCAGATCTTTTTAAAGTAGTGTACTTAATATCATCTGAGTTGAAGTCAGAAATATCTAAATCACATATCTTTTCTAGGCTTTTAATAGAGTAAAAATTTATTTTGGTGGGATTGAATTTTTTATCATCTTTAAATTTGTCAAATCCAATTTGATTTAAAAGTTTTACACTATTTACTGATAACTGAATTCCGTAACCCTCATCTAAATCTAGTGAATTATTCTTTTCGTAAATTGTAACTCGGTAATTTGAATTTTTTTTAAATAGGTTAGCAATAAATAATCCTGAAATACCTGCTCCAATAATAGCGACTTTTTTCATTGATTATTTTCTAAATATTTAACAATTTTTTTTGTAAACGATGGCAACATATAACTACTCAATTTTTTTTTGTCCACCCAATAAGATGATGGAAACTTTTGATCATCTTTTGAAAATTGAATTTTTATGTTCATATTCATATTAGACATTTTCAAACTTAAATTTTCGTTAAAATTTTCTGGATTTTTTAATTCTATCATAGGAAATATCGATAAATTTTTTAAAAATTTAAACTTCCTGTTTTTTATTAATAAGTATCTTTGATTTTTTTTATAAACTTTTAAAATAAAATATTTATCTTGGTTTTGCCTCTGAATCTTTCTCAAATTGAAATCTTTCTTTTTGTAAGATTTGCAATTTTTTGAAATCGGACATTGATTACAAATTGGATTATTAGGCTTACAAACTAAAGCTCCTAACTCCATCAAAGCTTGGGCATAATCACTTGATTTCGATGAAAAACCAAAAATTGATTTTTTTCGTGCAATATAATCTTTTTGAATTTCTCTATCTTTTTTTAAGTAAAGATATCTTTTTAAAACTCTTTCAATATTTCCATCTAATGGAATATATGGTTTATTAAAAGCAATAGCTAATATTGCACTTGCAGTATAATTTCCAATACCCGGCAGTGATAATAAATCTTCAAAATTCCTTGGTAACTGTCCTTTGAAAGTTTTTATTATATGTTGTGCAGTTTTTTTTAAATTTTTTGCCCTTGAATAATAACCAAGACCTTCCCAAAGCTTTATTAATTCTTTATCACGTATCTTTGAGAGTGATTCTAAATTTGGAATTTTTTTAATAAAACGATTAAAATATGGAATTACAGTCACAACTTGTGTTTGTTGCAGCATAAACTCACTTACTAAAGTGTAATACTGCTTTTTTTGAGAAGTAACATTTTTTCGCCATGGTAATGGCCTTTTATTTAAATAATACCAATTAAGAATTTTTTTTGTTATTAATTGTTCTTTCATATGCAATTTAAAAAATATACTAAGCAGAGAAATGGTAGCATTCAAGGCCTAAGATCTCTTAAAGATACTTTACCAAAAAATATTCAAAAATTTATTATTAAAAGAGGTCACGTTTATTCTAAAACTCTTAATAATTGGAAATATATTGTAGGTGATGAATTATTTAAAGTTTGTTATCCAAAATCCTACAAAAATTCAAATAAACTTAGCGTTAGCACTTTATTGATTATGGTAAAAAGGGGTCACGAAGTTGAATTAGAATACTCAAAAAAAGAAATAATGGACAGATTAAATAGTCTTTTTGAAAATTCAGTCGTAAAAAAAATAAAATTAATTAGCTTTACAGATGAAAGTCTTTTTAAGAAAAAATATGATATACAAAAAAATGTGGAAAAAAATAATTACATAGATAAAGTAAGTCATATTAAAAATGAAAAAATAAAAAAATCTTTAATTCAACTATCAAAGGTATTAAGTCGAAAATGAAAAAAATTTTAATAATTTTATTTTTCTCCTTATTATCTAATACAAGTCTATCTGCTGAGTTAAAAAGAATTACATCTGGTAATGAAGATGCTAAAATTACCATAATAGCTTACGAGTCTTTGACATGTAGTCATTGTGCAGATTTTCATAAAAATATTTATCCTAAAATAAAGAAAGATTTTATTGACTCTGGTTTAGTAAAAATAGAATTTAGACATTTTCCTTTGGACATTGCTGCATTAAATGCCGCAAAAATTTCTCAATGTGCTTTTAGTAAAAATTTAGAAGTTTTAGAGAGCTTATATTTCAATCAAAATGTTTGGGTAAAAGGAAAAACAGTAGATGAACTTAATGAAAATCTTAAAAATTTTGTGAAAAATGAGGGTTTTGATATAAATTTTGAAGAATGTATTAAAAATAAAAAAATTGAGGATTTTATTTTAAACGATCGAATCGATGGTACTAAAAATTTTAAAGTAAATGCTACTCCTACGATAATAATAAACAATAAAAAGTTTGAAAAAACGCTGAATTATAAAAATTTAAAAAAAACTCTTGAAAAACTGATATAAGTTTATTTATGGAGTTTAAAAAAATCCAACTTAATGGATTTAAATCTTTTGCAGATAAAACCAATTTTTTAATTGATGATAGTTTAACAGGTATTGTTGGACCCAATGGTTGTGGAAAATCAAATATTGTTGAGTCTTTAAGATGGGTCATGGGTGAGACCTCAGCAAAAAGTATGCGAGGATCGGGAATGGAGGATGTTATATTTTCTGGCACATCAAATAAGCCTTCAAAGAATATAGCTGAAGTCTGTGTAACAGTTGAAAATAAAAATAACGAGGGACCAATTCAATTTAGAGAACTTGATGAGATAAATATCAGAAGAAAAATTGAGAAAGACAAAGGTTCCAAATTTTACATAAATGAAAAAGAGGTAAGAGCTAGAGATACTCAAATGTTTTTTGCTGACTTATCTACCGGGGCGCATTCACCATCAATGATAAGTCAGGGGCGTATTGGTGCACTGGTAACTGCAAAACCAAAAGACAGAAGGGCAATTTTAGAAGAAGCTGCTGGTATTTCAGGTTTACACGTGAGAAGACATGAGGCAGAACTAAGATTGAGCGCTGCGGAAAATAATCTTAAAAGAGCCGATGAATTAAGGAGACAACAAGAGAAACAATTGGCCAACCTTGAAAAACAAGCAGAGGAGGCGACAAAATATAAGAATATTTCCGAAGAAATAAAAAAAATAGAAGCAGGATTATATTATTTAAAATTATTAGAGATTGATAAAGAAATTAAAATTGAGAATGAGATTAATCTAGAAGCAGAAGGTGAAGTTAGTGGCTTCAGCAGTAGAATCTCTGAGCTCGAAACTTTAGTTAAATCTGAAACAGAAAAAATTTCACCCTTAAGAGAAAAAAATATTGAAAATTTATCTAAAATACAAAGACTAAATCTAGAACTTCAAAACCTTGACGAGGAAAATAATAGAGTACAAGATGAAATAGGTAATATTAAAAGATCTATTCAAACATTTAACGACGATATGGATAGAGAAAAAGGAATAATAATCGACGCAAACTCTAATGAAAAAAGGCTTAAAGAAGAAAAGAATGAGTTAATAGAAGTAGATTCAAAATATTATGAAACAGAAAAAAAATCTAATGAAGATTTAAATTATAATAAGAATATACTAAATATTGAATTAAACAAGATTAAAGAACTAATAAATTTAAATAAAAACTCTGAAGCAATTGTCGTTCTAGAAAGTTTTAAAAATTTAATAGAAAAATATGCAAGCAGTTTTAGTACAAATCAAAATATCAAACAAGACTCGGTAAAAAGAAATGAAAGAATTAATATTATTGATAAAGAAATTGAAAGTTGGAGAAATTTATTATCCAATTCTGAAAAAATGGTGTCCGAACTTACTGATAGGCAAAAAAAATTAAATATACAGCTTGAAAAATTGGATAATCAACCAAAAATACAAGCTGAAAAAAAAGGTCAAATTTCAGAAGGTCTTAGAATTGCAGAAAAGGAAAAAAATGAGAATGAATTAATTATTAATACAACTGACGAAAAAATTGAAACACTAAGATCCCAACTAAATCAAATACAAGAACAATCAATTCAAATCAGAGAAAGAAAAGCAAGCTCTGGAGCTACTGTTGAAGGTCTTAAAAAACGTAAAAATGATCTGATTGATAGAATATATTCAGAGCTAAGTCTTGATGAAGAAAATATTCTTGAAAATTCAAATTTATTTGGAAAAGAGGATCTTCCAGATGCAGTTAATCAAGAAGACCTATTAGATAAAAAAAAACAAGAAAGAGAAAAATTAGGTTCAGTAAATTTAAAAGCAGACGAAGAGACCGACAAATATAAAGTTGAAATTCAAAAAATGGAGCAAGATCGCGCTGACTTAGTGACAGCTATCAGTAAATTAAAAGATAGTATCAATGAATTAAATCAAAAAGGAAGAGAAAGACTCATTGATGCTTTTGAAAAAGTGAACAGAAAATTTAATGAAGTTTATACAAAATTATTTAATGGTGGAAATGCTAAACTAGAATTGGTAGATTCTGAGGATCCGCTTGAAGCAGGTTTAGAGATGTTGGTGAGTCCACCAGGTAAAAGACTACAATCAATTACCTTGTTATCTGGAGGTGAACAAGCACTTACAGCTCTATCTCTTGTTTTTGCAGTTTTTTTAACCAATCCATCTCCGATCTGTGTACTTGACGAAGTAGATGCGCCGCTAGACGACGCGAATGTAACAAGATTTTGTAATTTGCTTGAGGATTTGATTAAAATTACTAATACAAAGTTTATCATTGTTACTCATCATGCATTAACAATGTCAAAAATGAATAAACTTTATGGTGTTACAATGCCTGAAAAAGGTATCAGTCAACTCGTTGCTGTTGATTTGCAAAAAGCTGAGAGTATGGTTGCATAAACCAATTAAAAAATGACTAAAGATCCTTTTAAAACTCGCTTGGAGATTGCAAAAAAAAAGGCACTGAAAGGAGATTTGGCTAATAAAAAGTATAATCCATCACCTATTGGTAAAGCTTTTAAATTAAGCACTGAATTAGTATCAGCCGTAGCAGTAGGGACAATTATTGGGTTTATTTTAGACAAGACCTTTGGTACTAAACCTTGGTTAATTTTAATATTTTTTTTTGTTGGTGTAGTTGCTGGTATAACTAATGTAATTAGATCTGCAAAAAACATGCAAAAGTAGTAAATTTTATGGCAGCAAATCCAATGACTCAATTCGAGGTTTATAGAATTGGTCCAGAAATTAGAATAGGAACATTTGATATCTCATTCACTAATGCAAGTTTATTTATGGTAATCAGTTCTGTAGCAATTTTAGTTATTTTTAATTTAGGAGCTAAAAAAAATCTAATGCTACCAAATAAGTTACAACTTTTAGCAGAGATTAGTTATTCTTTTGTATCAAAAATGATAAGTGATACCGCGGGTTCCAAAGCAAAACCATATTTTGCTTTTATATTTTCGTTATTTATGTTTGTTTTATTTTGTAATATGTTTGGAATGATCCCTTATACTTTCACAGTAACTAGCCACATTATAGTTACTTTTGTTCTTGCAGCATTTGTCTTTATTGGAGTAACAATTATTGGATTTATCAAGCACGGTTTTGGTTATTTAAAACTATTTGTACCTAGTGGAGTTCCAATTGTTCTGCTCCCTTTAATAGTCATTATAGAAATTATTTCATATCTTAGTAGGCCAGTAAGTTTATCAGTTCGATTATTTGCTAATATGATGGCAGGCCACACTATGATGAAAGTTTTCGGTGGCTTTGTAGTGAGCCTCGGAATACTCGGTGGATGGCTACCACTGAGTTTTTCAGTTGCCTTAACAGGTTTGGAGATATTAGTTGCTTTTCTTCAAGCTTATGTTTTTGCAATTTTAACATGCATTTATTTAAATGATGCATTAAATTTACACCATTAACAAAGGAGGAAATAATGGAATTAGAAGCAGCAAAAATGATAGGAGCAGGATTGGCTGCGATTGCTTTAGCAGGCGCAGGGGTAGGGATAGGTATAATTTTTGGAAATTATTTATCTGGTGCAATGAGAAACCCTTCTGCTGCACAAAAACAATTTCCTAATTTACTTTTAGGCTTTGCTTTAGCGGAAGCGACAGGGTTATTTGGATTAGTAGTTGCGTTAATCATACTTTTTGCATTTTAAATTGATGATTAAAAAAATTTTTTTTCAGTTAATATTTTTCAATTTCTTTTTTTTAAAAGAAGTTTTTGCTGCTGAAAGTGGAGGTATGCCTCAATTAAACCCTGAATTTTGGATTTCACAAATATTCTGGCTTACACTAACTTTTGGAATTCTTTATATAGTTTTGTCAAAACTTATATTACCTAAGATAAGTGCTAATTTAGAGTCTAGAAAATCTCAAATACAAGATAATATTGAGGCTGCAGAAAAACAAAGAGAAGACAGCGAGTCTAAACTTAAAGAATATGAAGATATTGTTTTTAAAAGTAAGTTAGAGGCAAAAAAAATTTTTAAAGATTCAAGAGAAAAAATTATTAAAGATATAAACAATAAAAAAGAAACTTTAGAAAAGCAAATTAATGAGGAAATTAAAAAAGTAGAGAAAGAGATAGAAGTAGTTAAGAAAAGTGCCCCTGAAAAAATTAATAGGGTTGCAATAGAAACGTCTTCAGAATTAGTAAAAAAAATCATCGGAGCTGAAATAAACAATAGTAGTATTTCTGCAATTGTAGATGATTTGTCAAAAAAAAATAGGAATAAGTATTATGGTAATTGACTCCACTTTTTGGGTTGCGGTTTCTTTCGTTATTTTTATTGGAGCACTTGTATATTTAAAAATTCCTCAAAAAGTAAATGAAGTTCTTAATAAATTAATCTCAGATATAAAAAATGAAATTAATGAAAGCGAAAAACTAAGAGCTGAGGCTAAAATCTTACTGGATAATGCTCAAAAAAAATTAGACACAGCACAAGCCGTAAGTGATGAGATTTTAAAACAGGCTAAAAAAGATAGCGATAAAATGATAATCGAACTAAATGATAAGTTCCATAAAACCTCTGAAATCAAAAAAAATCTTGCTGAAAATAAAATAAGTCAAATGAAAGAGTCTGCTATTAAAGAAATTAAAGATACTTCAATTAAAATTGCTCTGGACTCTGTTAAAAAAATTATCACTACCTCTGTTGATAAATCAAAACTTGATGCACTATTTCAAAAAAATTTAGATGAAACTAAAGAAGAGCTAAAGAAAATTAACTTATAATAACCTTACAATTTTTAAAAAAAACTATAAATTATAACAATGAATTCTGTTGTAATAGGTTCCGGATTTGGAGGCATAGCTGCTGCACTTCGTCTAAAAGCTAAAGGTCATAATGTTACTTTAATTGAAAAACATCCTGATCTTGGAGGAAGAGCAAGGGTATTTAAAAAAAATGGATTTACCTATGATGGTGGCCCAACAGTTATTACAGCACCATACCTAATAAATGAATTATTTGAATTATTTGAAAAAGATCCAAAAAATTATATTAAATTATCTCCACTCAAAGTTTGGTATCAATTTGTTTTTGAGGATAATTCTAAATTTAACTATTCAGGTAATGAAAACGAGATGAAAAGTCAAATTGCAGAAATGAGTAAAGATGATGTTATAGGTTATGAAAAATTAGTTAACTTTACGAAAAAAATTTTTGACAAAGGGTTTACAGAACTAGCCGATGTTCCATTTGATAAACCTTTAGTCATGATGCAACAACTACCAGCTCTATTGAAGCTTAAAAGTTATAAGTCAGTTTATTCATTGGTTTCGTCTTATATAAAAAATGAAAAATTAAGAAGAATGTTAAGTATGCATCCACTTTTAGTTGGAGGAAATCCTTTTACCACAACCTCTATCTATGGACTTATCTTATATTTAGAAAAAAAATGGGGCATCCATTATTCAATGGGTGGAACAGGAAATATTATAAAGGGTTTTGAAAAGTTGATGAATGAAGTTGGCATAGAAATAATTAAAGGTCATGAAGTCAAAAAAATTATTTCTAATGGTAATAAAATAACTGGTATTCAATTAGATAATCAAACTCATATTGAAACTAATAATGTTATTTGTAACGCAGATCCGCCTGCTGTTTATGAAAAAATGTTAAATGGAAATTCAAATAATTCACTTATGTTTAAGTGGAAAAAAAATAGGATGGAATATTCCATGGGTTTATTTGTTTATTATTTTGGTACAAAAAAAAAGTATGAAAATGTAGAACACCATACTATTAAGTTTGGAAATAAATACAAAGAACATCTTGATGACATATTTAATAATAAAAAATTAAATAATGATATTAGTTATTATCTTCATAGACCATCTGCTACTGATAAATCTATGGCTCCAGAAGGGCAAGATTGTTTTTATGTTTTAGTTCCAGTTCCAAATAATCAATCAAAAATTGATTGGTCTATTGAAGGAGAGAAAATGAGAGATTTGGTAATTGATAAAATGGAAAAGGATTTAATGCCAAATCTTAGAAAAAATATTATTGAGGATTTTTATTTAACGCCTGATTACTTTGAAAAAGATTTAAATACAAAATATGGTTCTGGTTTTTCAATTCAGCCAAAATTTTCTCAATCAGCTTATTTTAGATTTCATAATAAGTCAGAGATATATGATGGACTTTATTTTGTAGGAGCAGGTACTCATCCAGGAGCTGGCGTACCTGGGGTGCTTTCTTCAGCGAAAGTATTAGATAAAATTTTATAATGTCTAATAAAAGTTACTTATCTGTTTATGCTAAATCGTTCAGTTGGGCTGGTTTTTTTTTACCCAAAAAAACGTTAGAAAAATGCTCTGCTTTGTATGATTTTTGTAGAGTCGCTGACAACATTGCAGATGATAATGAAAAAATAGAAAGTAAAGAAAAAAAATTTAATTATTTTGAAAATAATTTTAATCAAAAAAACTTTGATGATCCTATTATCAAAAATATGTGGGATCTTATTGAAGAATTCAATATATCCTTGAAAATTGTTCAAGATTTACTGATGGGAATAAAATCAGACATTAAAGATAAGGTTAAATTAGATACAAAAAAAGATCTTTTGGTTTACTCATACAGAGTAGCTGGAACTGTTGGATTGATGATGGCAAAAATTTTAAAAGTTAATAATAAAAGTTCACTCAAGTCAGCAATCGATCTAGGAATTGCAATGCAACTTACTAATATATCGAGAGATGTAATTGAAGATTCTGAAAAAAATCGTTTTTACATAAATGAAAGCTTTGAAGAAATTTTATCAACTATCAATCTTGCTGATACTTTTTATGAAAATTCATTTTATTCAATTAAGGATATACCTATTAGTTTCCGTTTTTCTATTCTAGTAGCTAGAAGAATTTATAGAAAAATAGGACATAAGATAAAAAATAAAAAAAATTTAGAAAATTATCTAAATTCTGGAAAGATATATGTATCAAATGTTGAAAAAGTCTTTGAGACTTTTCTATCAATTTTTGACTTAATTAAACTATCGTTCAGTCATAAATTAGATGATGAAATACAACACGATCATAATTTGATAAATGAGGAAATAAATTTAAATGAAAGAATTTGATTATATTATAGTTGGTGGTGGTTGTGCAGGGTTATCACTTGCGTATGAACTTGAGGTCAATGAAAAATTAAAAAATAAAACTTTAGCTATTATTGAGCCAAGATCAGAGTATAAAAAAGACAAAACCTGGTCTTTTTGGAAAGTAGCAGCACATAATTTTGATGATTGTGTTAAAAAAAATTGGGAAAATTTTTCTGTTAATATACCAAAAAAAACTAATTATTTAGAATGCAACATTTATCCATACCAAAGTATTGATAGCGGGCTGTTCTATGAAAAAATTAACAGTAAATTAAAAGATAATAATAATATTTCTTTCTTTAAAGATATAAGCGAAATTAATTCAAAAAATTCTTTTGTTTTTAATAGTGTTCCATCAATTAAAAAGGATCATCGTAACCTTTGGCAGCATTTTTGTGGTGTAGAAGTTGAATCTAAAAATGATTTCTTTGACGATGAAATTTTTAATCTTATGGATTTTGATTGTGATCAAAGAGATAGTGTGCATTTTTTTTACACTCTACCCTATTCAAAGACTACGGCTTTGATTGAAACTACATGGTTATCAAAAATGAATGATGACTCTCAAAGAGACTATGACACACAAATTAAAGATTATATTGAAAATCACCTAAATTTAAAAGATTACAAAATTATTTATAAAGAAGAAGGTGCAATACCTCTTTTTTACCCAATAAATGAAAAAGCTAAAAACCAAATAAATATTGGAACTGCTGGAGGTATGACGAGATTAAGTACGGGTTACACTTTTCTAAATATTCAAGAACACAGTAGATATATAAGAGAGAATATCGAGAATATTACTCATGCTAAAAAATATAAAATTGGTAATAAGTATCAATTTTTAGATGAGATATTTCTTAGAGTTCTTGAAAAACACCCGGAAAAAATGCCTGAAATTTTTTTTAAAATGTTTAAGGCCTCTCCAAAGACTGTTATAAAATTTTTGTCTAACAAAAGTAATTTTTTTGAGGATTTATCTATTATTTTTAGAATGCCAAAGTTGACTTTTATTAAGGCTTTATTTTATTAATTTAATAAAAAAATGAAAAACCAATTAAAAAAAATAAATTTTAATCACTCTTTCATTTTTTTTTTATTTTGTAATATTTTTTCTTTAACAATTTTAAAATTTGAGGATTTAATATTTTCACCATTATTCTGTTTACTTTTAATTTTAAGTATTGGGGTTTCTCATGGTTCACTTGATCATATAAAAGGAAAAAAACTTCTGAAAATTTTTGAAATAAAAAATAAATATATTTTTTATTTGATATATATTTTTATTGCTTCAATTGTTATAGCCTTATGGACAATCATACCGTCAGTTTCATTAACAATTTTTCTAATAGTTGCTTCATTTCATTTCGGCAAGGAAGATACTCAGTTTTTAATAACTGAAAATTCATATTATAACCAATTATTATTTTTCTTGAAAGGTTCACTCGTAATTTTAGCACCTATGTTTTTTCATTTTGAAGAAACAATATCTATATTCAAATTATTACTTATTGATAACGAGTCTTTTTATAGAACTTTAGATTTTATTGAAATGAATAACCTTATACTTTTTGGTATTATTTTAAGCACATTATCCAGTATTTTATTATTTACCAAAGAATTTGAATTAAAAAAGTTTACTATTTTTTTAGATTATTTTTCAATTTTAATTATAAATTATTATTTGTCACCTCTGATGGCATTTACAATTTATTTTTGTTTTTTACATTCTACTAGACATGGTATTACTTTGATGCATGAGCTAGATGAGAACGATTTAAAGAATGGGCTAAAAATTTTTATAAAAAAAGCTCTGCCCTTAACCATTCTTACTGCTACTTTTTGTTTACTTGGGCTTTATTTATTAAATAATTCATACAATTTCGATAGTTCAATTCTAAAAGTTATATTTATAGGTTTGGCGTCTTTAACCTTTCCACATATATTGCTTGAGTATTTAATAGAAAAAAATGAAAAATAAAGAATTGAAAATATTATTGTCAGCTCCTAGAGGCTTTTGTGCTGGTGTAGAAAGAGCTATAGAGATTGTTGAAAAATCAATTCAGAAATATGGTGCTCCAGTATATGTTCGTCATGAAATAGTACACAATAAATACGTAGTAGATGATTTAAGAAATAAAGGAGCTATCTTTGTTGAAGAACTAGAGGAGATAGAAGATAAAACTAGACCAGTTATTTTTTCAGCTCATGGTGTTCCAAAAAAAATTCCAGAGGAAGCTAAAAACTACAATATGACTTATGTTGATGCTACATGCCCATTGGTGTCAAAAGTACACAGAGAGGCTGAAAATCTAAATAAAGCTGGATATCATTTAATTTTAATAGGACATCAAAATCACCCTGAAGTAATTGGTACTATGGGGCAGTTGCCCAAAGGATCAATTGATCTTATTCAAAATGAAGATGAAGCCAAAAACTATAAAATTCAAAATAACAAAAAAATTTCTTATGTTACTCAAACAACATTATCAGTAGATGATACAAAAGATATAATCCAAATATTAAAAGATAGATTTCCAAATATAAAAGAACCTTTAAAAGAGGATATTTGTTACGCTACTACAAACAGGCAGATGGCAGTTAAAAATATTGCAAAAAAATGTGACTTATTTTTTGTGATAGGTAGTAGAAATTCATCTAATTCAGTTAGATTAGTGGAGGTAGCTAAAAAGTCTGGCTGCCCTAACTCAATATTAATTCATTCACAAAGTGAAATCCCATTTGATTTAATCAAAAATGCAAATACGATTGGTGTTTCTTCTGGAGCTTCTGCTCCTGAGATTCTAGTTGATAATTTTATCAATGAGTTAAAAAATAGATTTACAGTCAGTATAGATGAAGTAGAAATCATTAAGGAAAATGTTGTTTTCAAAGCTCCAAAAAAATTAAATTAAATGGCTGTTTATACAAAAATAAATAAAAAAGATATTTCTTATATCAATAAAAAATTTGAAATAGAAAAAATTATAAGCTTTAAAGGTATTAAACAAGGTATTGAAAATACTAACTATTTATTAAAATCAAAAAATAAAAAATTTATACTTACAATCTTTGAAAAAAGAGTCTCTCAAAATGAAATACCTTTTTTTATGAAGTTAATGGATCAATTAAATAATTATAAAATAAATTGTCCAAAACCTCAAAAAAATAAAAATGGAAAATACCTAGTCAGAATAAGGAAAAAATCAGCTTGCATTGTTTCATTTTTAGAAGGAAAAGATAAAAAATTACTTAATTTAAAAAATTGTCACGAAATAGGGAAAATGATTGCTGGAATGCATTTATCAACAAAAAAAATAAATCTTTCCAGGAAAAACTCTATGGGTATTAAATATTTAAATCCATTACTTAACAGTATTAAATTTAAATCAAAAAAATTTACTAATATAGAAAAGTTTCTAAAGATAAATTTTAAAGATATAAAAATGAAATGGCCAAAAAAATTACCTTCTGGGATAATTCATGGAGATTTATTTATAGATAATATTTTTTTTAAAAAAGATAAATTATCAGGAATAATTGATTTTTATTTTGCTGCGAACGATTACTTTATGTATGAAATTGCTATTTGTGTTAATGCATTATGTTTTGACAAAAGAGCATCTAAATTTTTCTTAAATAAAAAAAAGGTAAAAAATTTAATTAAAGGGTATGAAAGTGTAAAAAAAGTTTCAATTGCAGAAAAAAAATCATTAAATATTTTATGTCGTGGTGCAGCGATGAGATATTTTCTAACTAGACTTTTTGACTATTCAAATACACCTAAATCAGCGCTCATTAAAATAAAGGATCCAAGAGAGTATTATCAAAAACTCTTAATACACAATAATTTAAAAACTTATAAAGATTATTTAAGGTAATGATTAAGATATACACTGACGGTTCATGTATTGGAAATCCTGGTAAAGGTGGTTGGGCGGCAATTATATTAAGTGATGGAAAAAAAACTGAAATAAAAGGAAGTGAAAAAAATACTACAAATAATCAAATGGAATTATTGGCACCTATACAAGCTCTTAAAAAAATTCCAAAAGGCAGCAAAGTTGAAATTTTTACAGACTCTAAATATGTAAAGTCTGGAATAACAGAATGGATACATAACTGGAAAAAAAATGGATGGAAAACTGCAAACAAAAAAGAAGTAAGTAATAAAGAACTTTGGACAGAATTAGATCTACTAAATAATGAATTTAAAGTTAGTTGGAATTGGGTAAAAGCACATTCAACTGACAAATTAAATAATGAAGTAGATTTACTTGCAAGAAATGCTGCAAACTTATAATTGGGGCACCTGGCAACAGAAATGCCCTACCTATATTAAATTATTTACTAAATTCTCTGCTGAAGTTAAGCCACATTCCTTAGTTTCTTTTTCAACATGAATATTAATAATTGTGAAGTTTTCAATAACCATTAAATAACGATTTGATCTAATTCCCATTCCTTTTGCATTCCGATCAACTTCTGCACCAATTGCTTTCGTGAACAACAAATACGGATCTGACAACATTTTTATGTTATTTCCAGTATTATTAATTTCTCCCCAACCATTCATTACATAAGGGTCATTTACTGATAAACAAAATATGTTTTTTATTCCTTTTGCTTTGATTTTATCTGCATTTGCAACAAAACCTGGTAAGTGAAGTTTTGAACAGGTTGATGTAAATGCCCCTGGCAAACCAAATAAAACAATTTTTCCATCACCTATTATTTCTCTTAATTTGCTTTTTTTTGGTTCTCCATCAACAAGTTGAAAAATTTCTGTATCTGGTATTTGATCTTTTATTTTGAGTTTCATATTGAGTTCATTACATATTTTTTAACTTTTTCAATATCGTTTGGAAGAAATTCAAATTTTTCTTTTCTGTCATTAACATATTTAAGACTATCTGGTAAATTTTCAGTTTTTGAGATTGCATATTTTATTGCATCTGGAAATTTGCAGGGGTGCGCAGTTGATAATACAACACAATTTTTTTCCAATCTTAATTTTCTCACTGCACCAACGCCCACAGCAGTATGTGGATCAACTACCATCTGATGCTCATCATTAATTGTCTTTATCATTTCTATAGTTTCATTTTCATCAAGCATCTCAGATATAAAATTCTTTTTAATTTTATCTAAATCAGTTTTATCAATTTTATAAGTATTATTTCTTATTTCAGTCATTACATCTTTTGTAATTTCGGAGTTACTATCCTTTATATCATATAAAAGTCTTTCGAAATTACTTGCTATTTGTATATCCATACTTGGAGTATTTGTTTCCTCCACTTTCTTTTGAGTGTAGTCGCCACCAGATATTGCTCTATGAAGTATGTCATTTTTATTTGTAGCCACAATTAGTTTATCAATAGGAAGTCCTAGTTTTTTTGCTAAGTAACCAGCATAAATATCACCAAAGTTACCTGTTGGAACAGAAAAAGATAAAGGTTGACCATTTCCAACTTTGAAATAAGCGTAAAAATAATACACTGATTGAGCAATAATTCTTGCCCAATTAATTGAATTTACACCAGACATATTAATTGCTTTAGAAAATTTTTTGTCGTTAAACATTGCTTTTACTAAATTTTGACAATCATCAAAATTACCTTCTACTGCAATATTAAATACGTTACTCTCCTCGTGTATTGTCATCAGTCTTCTTTGCACTGGAGAAATTTTATTATTTGGGTGCAATACAAAAATATTTAAATTACTTTTTCCTTTTAAAGCATCTATAGCAGCTGCACCTGTATCACCTGAAGTTGCCACTATAATATTAATTTTTTTTTGATCTTGTCCTAAATGATATTGATAAAAATTACCTATTAATTGCATAGCGATATCTTTAAAAGCGAGTGTTGGACCATGAAATAGTTCTAAAATTTTTAGATCTCCTAGATCAGAGATTTTTACAACATCATTAGATCTGAAATTTGAGTACGATTTTGAAATCATCGAGATTAGGTCATCTTTAGACATAAAATCTCCTATAAATGGATAAATTATTTCAGCAGCTAAATTATTGTAACTAAGATTTTTTAGATTATCTAATTCCTCTTTTTTAAATTGTTTAATTGATTTAGGAACAAAAAGACCTCCATCATCTGCCAAACCTTTAAGGAAAACATCTTTAAAAGTAAAGTTTTTCTGATTATTTCTTGTACTAATATAATTCATTTAATAATTTTTTTTTCTAAAATATAAATATAACAAAAGAATTGAAATCGCTAATGAAAACCAGGTAAGTGCATATTTTTGATGATTATTAGAAATATTGGCAGTAATCTTTTTTGGTTTAGGAACTTGATAGTTTCCATTTAAATAAATTACATATTTAGAAAATTCTTTACCTGTAAATTTTAATATGTCATCTCTATTTAAACTAAACCAATAATTTTCATCTAAATCATTATCTGGTTTAAAAATATTTTTTCTGCCTTGTAGTTTTAAAGTTCCAATTATATTATTTTCATCAAATACATTTATCTCTTGTGAGTTTTTTTTTTCAAAGGGTATCCAGCCTCTATTGATCAAATAATTAGTATCGTTAATCAAAATTGGATTTATAACTTCAAAGCCTGGTGTTCCAGTATCATTTAGATTGTATAAATAAATTTGTTTCTCTAAATCTATTGATCCCGACGTTTTTATTTTAAGATAATTTTCTACGTTAGAGTTTGTTAATTCAACCGGTGGGTTTTTTAAAGAATTTTCAATTTCTAATATTAAATTGTTCTTCCAATTTAAACGAACAAGTTGCCACGAACCTAGGGCAAAGAAAACTAAAATAAAAAAAATTATAAATACTGAAAATAAAAACTTGTGTTTCAAAAAACTTAAATTAACTTCCCCAAATATAGATTGCAGCAAACAAAAATAACCATACCACGTCAACAAAATGCCAATACCAAGCTGCAGCTTCAAATCCAAAATGATGATCTTTATTAAAATGTCCTCTTTTTCCCCTAAATAAACAAACGGCTAAGAATATAGTCCCCACAAGTACATGGAAACCATGAAATCCTGTTGCCATATAAAATACTGATCCATATATGTGATCTGAAAAAGAAAATGATGCATGCTGATATTCATATATTTGCAGAAGAGTGAAACAAAAACCTAAAATAACAGTTAACCATAAGCCTTGAATAAAACTCTTTCTGTCATCTTCAAGAAGAGCATGATGAGACCAAGTAACTGTAGTTCCTGATAATAATAAAATTAATGTATTGATTAATGGAATATCCCAAGGATCAAAAGTTTCAATATCCTTTGGTGGCCAAACATTTCCAACAAATTCATTTGGAAATAAACTCACATCAAAATATGCCCAAAACCATGCAACAAAGAACATTACTTCAGATGCAATAAACAATGTCATTCCGTATCTGTGATGAATTTGAACTACAGGTGTATGATGACCTTGGTGTTCGGCTTCAATAACTACATCTCTAAACCACATGTATGCACCATAAATTAAAAGAGCAAAACCAAGATACATTCCCCATGAAACATCTGTATGAAGGTAATAAACAGATCCTAGTGCCAATACTAAACATGAAAATGAAACGTAAATAGGCCAAGGACTTGGGTCTACTAAGTGATAATCATGTTTTTTTTCAGCTGACATTTTTCGAATTATGATTGTTTATAGTAATCTGTCGAGAAAAAAGTATACGACATAGTTACGTCTTGTAAATTTTTTGTTGTTGGATCGTTTACCATTTCAGGATCTAAATAAAAAGTCATTATGTATGTTGCTTTTTCTCCAGCTTTTAATTCTTGTTTCTCAAAACAAAAACAGCCTAATTTACTGTAATACTTTCCAAAACTAGATGGTGATACATTAAAGGTTGCTACTCCTGCTGAAGGTTCGTTGCCATAATTTTCTACTTCAAATTCTATTTTGTTGACCTGACCAACTTTCACATCAATAACATTTGATTTAGCCTTAAAATCCCAAGGTAAATTATTAACATTAGTGTCAAATCGCACACTTACGATCTTATCTAATACTATTTTTGGAGCATTCTTAGATACTTGAGTTGTTCCGCCAAACCCTGTTACTCTACAAAACAAATCATACAATGGCACTGCTGCATAAGACAACCCCAACATTAAAACAAAAATCCCAGCTAATATTAAAGGTGTTAAGTTTTTTTTTTGTATCATATCGCTCTATTAAATACTCCTGTATTATATAATGTAAAAAAGAAAAGAAAAATCATAAAAGCAATAATTCCTAAAGCTGTTAAAATATTTTTTTTTTTAGTTTTTTTATCTGGAGTTATCATATAATCTTATCTATCAGAAAAAGAACAAAAACCAAAAATAAATATAAAATAGAATATCCAAATATTGCTTTTGCTTTTTTAGGGTTAAATTTGTTTTTCTTAAAATTATAAAGTTCATAACATAAAAAATTATAATAAAGAGTTAATAATATTGAGGGTATTAAGAACGCTAATCCTACAAAGTCTATAAAATAAGGAAAAATAATTACTGGGAGCATTAACAAAGAATAAATAAAAATATTAATTTTTGTACTTTCCACCCCATTTGTCAGTGGGAGCATTGGAATATTGGCTTTTTTATAATCATCAGATTTATATAAACTTAAGGCCCAAAAATGAGATGGAGTCCAAAAAAATATTATCAAGAAAAAAGTTAATGGTTCAATTGACAAAGAACCTGTTGCAATAGTCCATCCAATAACTGGAGGGAAGGCTCCAGCTGCTCCACCTATTACAATATTCTGAGGTGTTCTTCTTTTTAACCAAATTGTATAAACGAAAACATAAAATAAAATTGTTAAAAGTAATATTGCAGCTGAGATTCTGTTTGTAAAATAATCTAGAGCTACAACAGAAATTATAGATAAAGTAACACCTAAAATAAGCGCTTGGTTTCTATTAACCTTACCAGTCGGTATTGGTCTTAGACAAGTTCTTGACATTAAAGCATCTAGGTCTGACTCATACCACATGTTTAATGCCCCAGCTGCTCCTGCGCCTAAGGAAACTAATAAAATGCCGATTATGGCATCTTTAGTTGAAACAAGATTTGGTGAAGTTAATAAACCAACAGCACAAGTAAAAATTACCAATGACATTACTCTTGGCTTCATTAACTTAAATAATTCAGAAAAATTAAATAAATCTTCCTGACTTAAATTTCTTTTTTTAGCCTTTGAATTATTCATTAATTTTTTTAGCTATAATATTAGCTATGTGATTTTTGTACTTCCTGGTCATCCTCAAATTTTGGCAATTCATCAAATGTATGAAAATTTGGTGGAGATGGTACAGTCCATTCTAAAGTAGTCGCTCCTACCCCCCAAGGGTTTTGAGCAGCTGCTTTTTTCTTTGCAAATGAATAAATTAGATTTACAAAAAATACTGCCAAACCTGCTACCGCAACATACGAGCCTATTGAAGATATATAATTCCATCCAGCAAAAGCATCAGGATAATCTGCATATCTTCTAGGCATTCCAGCTAATCCTAGGAAATGTTGAGGAAAGAAGATTAAATTCACTCCAACAAATGTTAGCCAAAAATGTAGATGTCCTAGCCATTCAGAGTATTCATAGCCAGACATTTTTGAAAACCAATAATAAAAACCTGCAAATATTGCAAAAACTGCGCCTAAAGATAAAACATAATGAAAATGTGCTACTACATAATAAGTATCATGCATTGCAGTATCTACACCAGCGTTTGCCAATACTACACCTGTTACTCCACCAACTGTGAACATAAATATAAATCCAAGTGCCCACATCATAGGTGTCTTAAATGATATTGATCCACCCCACATCGTTGCAATCCATGAAAAAATCTTAATACCAGTTGGAACAGCTATAATCATAGTTGCTGCAAGAAAATAGGCTTTTGTATCAGTGCTTAAACCCACAGTATACATGTGGTGAGCCCATACGACAAATCCTACAATTCCAATTGCTACCATTGCATATGCCATGCCTAAATAACCAAAAACTGGTTTTCTAGAAAACGTTGAAACAATATGACTAATCATTCCAAAACCTGGTAGGATTAAAATATAAACTTCTGGATGGCCAAAGAACCAAAATAAATGTTGAAATAAAACTGGGTCTCCTCCAGTTTGAGCTTCAAAGAAAGCAGTTCCAAAATTTCTATCTGTTAATAACATTGTTATGGCACCTGCAAGAACTGGTAAAGATAACAACAATAAAAAAGCTGTGACTAGAATAGACCATGCAAATAAAGGCATTTTATGTAATGTCATTCCTGGTGTTCTCATGTTTAAAATTGTAGTAATAAAGTTTACTGCTCCTAAAATTGATGAAGCTCCTGCTAAGTGTAAACTTAAAATCGCTAAATCCATTGCTGGCCCTGGTTGACCTGCTTTAGATGACAATGGAGGATAGATTGTCCATCCACCTCCCACACCTGTTTGACCTGGAGGACCATCAACAAAAATTGATAAAATTAATAGTGTTAATGAAACTGGCAACAACCAAAAAGAAATATTATTCATTCTTGGAAATGCCATATCAGGTGCACCAATCATAATTGGAACAAACCAATTACCAAAGCCACCTATCATTGCTGGCATTACCATAAAGAAAATCATGATCAGACCATGACCAGTTACTAACACATTGTATAAATGATAATTTCCACCTAAGATACCATCACCAGGATGCATCAATTCCATCCTCATTAAAACTGAAAATGCTGTTCCAATCACCCCTGCAACAATTGCAAAGATCAAGTACATTGTGCCTATATCTTTGTGGTTAGTTGAATATGCCCAACGTTTCCAACCCGTAGGTGTATGATGATCATTGTGTGATGCTGTTTGTGTATACATATTTATTTACTCACAACTTTTAATTTATCATTTTCAATTTCTTCTTTTGCAAATTTTACTCGCGCTTCTGATAACCATTCTTGGTAATCCTCCTCACTTACAACTTTAACAGTAATTGGCATAAATGCATGTTTTATTCCACAAAGTTCAGAGCATTGACCATAATAAGTTCCTTCCTTTTCAGCTTTAAACCATGTTTCATTAATTCTCCCAGGTACAGCATCTCTTTTTACACCAAAAGCCGGTAAGGCCCAAGCATGTAACACATCATTAGCCGTAATTAAAACTTTTACAACCTTATTTACTGGTACAACAACTTCATTATCTACTGCAAGAAGTCTTGGTTGATCTGCTCTTAAATCTTTTTCTTCAATCATATATGAATCAAAAATTATATTTTCATCAGGATATTCATAACCCCAATACCACTGATACCCTACAGCTTTGATTGTAAGATCTGCTTTCGGAATAGTATCTTGTTTGTATAATATTTTAAAAGATGGAACTGCCATTACGATTAAAATCAAACAAGGAATTAATGTCCATAAGATTTCGACAGTTACGTTATGAGTTCTTTTTGAAGGATTTGGATTTGCTGATGCTCTAAATCTGATACATGCATAAAGCATTAAAAACAATACAAAAACACTAATAGCAATTATAATTGGAAGCAAAAGATTATTATGAAAGCTTACAATATCTCTCATTGAGTCTGATGCTGCATTTTGAAATCCCAACTGCCAATCTTTTGGTTGGTTTGCTAAGACCTTTGATACAATAAAAAAACTTAAAATTATTAATAAAATTTTTTTCATTTAACTAGCTATATAAAGCTCTTTTATAAAAATTACACTTTAGTTTTCGCGACAATTTATCAATTAATCACATAATTTATGATTGAAATTGCTGATATCACAGCAGTTTCTGATCTTAAAATATTTTCATTAATTTTTATTGGCTGCACACCTTTGAAAGCAAGAATCTCTTCTCTTTCAGCTTCAGAAAAATCACCCTCAGGACCAATAATGATACAAACTGGCCTATCGGTAAGTTTTGATTTATCAATTTTATTATTAACTGAATTTAAATCTGTAAAAATTAAATCTACTGAATTTGCTTTCAAAAAGTTATTTAAGCTTTGAGTCTCCTCAATTATTGGCACATTGATGCGGTTTGATTGTTCACTTGCTTCAATAATAATTTTTTTTAGTCGCTCTTTATTAATTTTTCTAACTATTGTTCGGTCAAAAATAATTGGTAAAAATTTTGTAATGCCTAATTCTGTTGCTTTTTGAATCATAAAATTTTGATAGTTTGATTTAATAGGAGAAAAAGCTAACCATAATTCTTTGATATTTTCTTTTTGCCTTAGTTGCTTAGTAATTTTAAATTCAATAATACTTTTTGATTGACTCAAAACTTTTGCTTCCCATTCACCATTATTATTAAATAAAGAAAAAACTTCATTTTCTTTTACTCTCATTACTTTGCTTAAATAGTGTGATTGCGATTTATCCAATTTATCAGTCATGTCAGTAGATAATGACGCTGAAAAAAATAATCTAATATTACTCATTTGTGTTAAGTTAGTTTATGAAAAATATTAAAGCAATAATTTTTGATGCTTATGGCACATTGTTTGATGTCAATTCAGCTGCCGAAAAATGCAAAGATAAAATTGGAGATAAATGGGAAGCTTTTGCAAATTTTTGGAGAACTACGCAATTAGAATATACCTGGCTTAGAAGTTTAATGAAAAGACACAAAGATTTTTGGCAAATTACAGAAGATAGTTTAGATAAATCTATGAAAGCTTTTAATATTGATCCTAAAATGAAAAAAGAATTATTGAATTTATATAAGGTTCTTTCACCTTTCAAAGAAGTTCCAAAAACACTAAAAACATTAAAAGAAAGAAATTTTAAATTAGCTATACTTTCAAATGGGACTCCTTCTCTCTTAAATGAATTGGTTAAGAGTAATGACTTAAATGATTTATTTAATGATTTATTTTCTATTGAGGAGGTAGGGATTTATAAACCAGACTCAAAAGTCTACGACATGCCTATTAAAAAATATAAAATTGAAAAAAATGAAGTTGTTTTCTTGAGTGCAAATACATGGGATGTCTCAGGTGGAGGAAATTATGGCTTTAACTCAATTTGGGTAAATAGAAATAATAGTATTTTTGACAATTTAGATTACAAACCGCGAAACGAAATAAAAAATTTAAGCGAATTAACAAAATTAATTCAAGAGGAAACATGAATAAAGGACAAAGAGCTGGTGAGGGAGCGATTGCAGTAAACGTTGAGCGCGATAAATCATATTATTGGTGTAGTTGTGGTAAAAGCTCTAAACAACCCTTCTGTGATGGCTCACATAAAGGAACAGAATTTAATCCTGTGGTATATAAAGCTGAGTTAACAAAAAAAATGTTTTTTTGCGCTTGTAAACAGACTAACAGTCAACCTTTTTGCGACGGTTCACATAACAAAAAGTAACATTGAAAATTCAAATTTAAGGATTAATCTAATAAAAAATGACAATTGAAGTAGATAAAATTATAGACCCAATTCCCGCCTCCGATGGTGCTGGGGTAAAGTTAAAAAGAAGTATTGGTGTTGAACCAAATTATTTTGATCCTTTTTTAATGCTAGATGAATTTGGTTCTGAAAATAGCGAGGATTATATTGCTGGATTTCCCCCTCATCCACATAGGGGCATTGAAACAGTTACTTATATGCTTGCAGGTGACTTTGAACATAAAGATAGTACTGGTGGTGAAGGAAGAATGACTGCTGGTGATGTGCAGTGGATGAAAACAGGAAGTGGAATAATTCATTCTGAAATGCCTACAATGAAAGAAGGTAAACTTCACGGATTTCAATTGTGGATAAATATGCCAGCTAAATTAAAAATGAGTAAACCAGAATACATCTATATTGATGCTGATAAAATGAGTGTTCACAAAGATGATGACAAGCAGGTAAAAGTTATCGCCGGTAAGTTTGAAAAAGCTGAAGGTCCGGTCAAGAAACATAATATTGATCCTACTTATTTTGATGTTGAGTTAAAAAAAGAAAAAGAATTTAATTACAGCCTACCCTCTACTCACAACACATTTATCTACTTGATTGATGGTGAAATAAAAATTGGTGAAAAAAAACATGATAAGGTTAAAGATAGTACTTTAATTTTACTATCAAAAGGTGAGACTTTAAAAGTTAGAGCACAAACTAATGCGAAGTTCTTGGTCATTTCTGGAAAACCTATTAATGAGGAAATAGCTAGAGGCGGGCCTTTTGTAATGAATACTAAATCTGAGATTTTGCAAGCTGTTCAAGATTACCATAATGGTACATTTGTAAAATAAACATGAAATCAATTAAAATTGAAAAATTTGGTGGACCTGAAGTCCTCCAAATTCAAGATATAGAAGTTGGGAAGCCTGGGCCTAAAGAAGTCTTAATTAAAAATTTATCAATTGGTTTAAATTTTATAGATATTTACCATAGAACAGGTCTTTACCCAATTCCACTTCCAAGTGGTATTGGTCTTGAAGCTTGTGGGGTAATTGAGGAAATCGGATCTAAAGTAAGTTTATTCAAAATTGGAGATAGAGTTACACACGCATCAATGCCAATCGGTGCTTATTCAGAAAAACAAATTATGCCAGAGGATAAACTCATTTCAGTTCCTGAGGGTATCTCTGATGAAGTTGCATCGTGTATTACATTAAAAGGAATTACTGCAGAATATTTATTACATAGAGCCTATCCTTTAAAAAAAGGTGATAGAGTTTTATACCATGCGGCGGCAGGTGCTCTTGGTCAAATTTTATGTCCATGGGCAAATGCTCTAGGTGCTGAAATAATTGGAACAGTTGGATCAAAAACTAAAGAGGAAATTGCAAAAAAAAACGGCTGTCACCATGTAATAAATTATTCTGAAAAAAACTTTGTTGAGGAGATAGAAAAAATTTATGGAAAGAATGGTATTGACGTAGTCTATGATGGAGTTGGTGTAAAAACATTTAAAGGATCAATAGAAACATTGAAAATTAGAGGAATGATGGTGGCTTTTGGAAATGCTTCCGGTTACGTAGATACACTGGACATTAAGAGAGATATCAACGCCAAAGGTTTATTTTTTACTCGACCCTCTATTGCTCATTATACAGTAGAGCGTGATGAACTTATAGAGTCTGCAAAAAAAGTTTTTGAAGCAATTTTAACAAAAAAATTTAGCGTTGAAATTTCAAAAAGATACTCTCTTCAAAACGCTGGACAAGCTCACAAAGATTTAGAGGCAAGATTGCTCACTGGACCAGCAGTAATTATTCCTTAAACTGAATATCCATGTCAGATAAGTGAAGTTTAAGAGCTTTAGTTGATATTTGAATCTCTCTTATAAAAAATACTATTGATATCATCATCGACAAACAACACGATCCAAAAATAATTCTTGCAATAAAAAGTTCTTGAAGATAAAGACCAAACACTGTGAGCATATTGAATAAGAAACCAAAAGCAGCGAACAAAATACTATATTTCAAAACAACGACTCTGCTATCTAAGTTAATTAATTGATCTTTCCACTCTGGTGGTGTGTGTTTCTCAAAAACATACTCGTCATGAATTTTTCTTATTAAAGAGCTTAAAGTATGGAATCTGTTAGAATACACACCCATGATTAATGGGATAGCAGGAAACATAAGTGCAGTTACTGTATAATCTATATTCATGCGAATCAGATTGATTATCAATCTTGCCTTTGTTATTTACAAGTAAATTTTATGAACCAAATCAATTTATTTGTAGATTTAACAAGACTAAAAAAACCAATTGGATTTATGTTGCTTTTTTGGCCTTGTTCTTGGGGTTTAACATTAGCATACGATTTTACAAAAAATTATAATATTTATTTTTTTTATTTACTTTTATTCTTCCTAGGTTCTGTTTTAATGAGATCCGCTGGATGCATAATTAACGATATTGTTGACAAAGAATTTGATAAAAAAGTTTCCCGAACTAAACTTAGACCTATAGCTTCAGGCCAAATCTCAATTTTTCTTGGATGTATTTACGCTATAATTCTATGTTTAATGGCTTTATTAGTTTTGATTAACTTTAATTATCTTACAATCATTTTGGCTTTCTGCTCTATGCCACTTGCGTTTACCTATCCATTAATGAAGAGATTTACTTATTGGCCACAACTTTTTTTAGGAATAACATTTAACTATGGTTTGATTTTAGGATGGACCTGTGTAGAAAATCAAATAAGTCTTTTACCGTTTATTTTATATTTTGGAGCCATATTTTGGACACTTGGATACGACACAATATATGGGTATCAAGATATTGTTGATGACGAAATTATAGGAGTAAAATCTACCTCAATAAAATTTAAAAATAACCCAAAAAAATTCATATTTGCATGTTACTCACTTACTATATTGTCTTATCTATTAATAGGAATAATTATGAAATTTAATTACTTTTATTATCTAGGTGCAGTCTTAATGATTGCACATTTATTTTTCTATCAATTAAAAAATTTCGACTCTAAAAATATTAATCTTTGTCTAAAAATTTTTAAGAGTAACAATTTTTTTGGTCTAATTGTTTTCTTGTCTATTTATCTTGGAAAATTAAATATATGAAAGCAAGTTCTATAATTAAAAGACTATATAAAGATTATTCAAAAAAATTTTTAAATAAAATATTATTTTCTGCTTTTTTTTCTATATTAGTCGCAGGTAGCACTTCTGGAATAGCATGGTTATTAGACCCAGCAATAAAAAAAATTTTTATAGATAAAGATGAGACACTAATTTTTTTAATACCAGCTTTTATCATTGTCGCTTTTGCAACAAAAGGAATATCTCTTTATCTGGCAAAATCGACAATGATAAGTGTAGGTGAAGAAATAAAAAAGATACTTCAATTTGATATGGTATCATCTTTAATTAAAGCAGATACTAAACTTATAGATACGAAACATTCTGGAAAATTTATATCTAACCTTACTTTCGATGTAACACATATTACAAATATGCTTAGTGATGCTATTCTCGCGTTATTTAAAGACAGTTTAACTCTTGTTGGACTTTTAATTGTGATGTTTTATCAAAATTGGAAATTATCTCTTATTTCAATTGTTATGATACCTTTGGCTAGTATAGCTGCGAAAACTTTGGGTAAAAGAATTAGCAAAGTTGCAACAGAAGCTCAAGAAAGATCTGGTTTTTTAAATTCATATTTAATTGAATTATTTAAAAATCACAAATTGATTAAGATATTTCAAAAAGAATATTATGAAATAAATCGTTCGGATAAACATTTGGAGATGCTTAAAGATAAAAATGCAAAAATTAGGACTGTTTATGTCAGGGTGTCTCCCATAATGGAGACATTTACCGGTATAATGATCGCAATATTAATTTTTTACTCTGGTAAACTCATTATAAATGAAGAAATAGATATAAATAATTTTTTTTCATTTCTTGCCGCAATGATGCTTGCTTATCAGCCTGTAAGATCTTTAGCTACAATAAACATGGCCGTCAACCAAGGTTTATCAGCTGCACGAAGAATTTTACCAATTATCGATAATGAAAATGAAATAAAAGATAATGGAGATGCAAACGAGCTAATTATAAAAAATTCAGATATAAAATTTGAAGATGTTTCTTTTAAGTATGATGATAAGAACGATGATTTAGTTTTAAATAAAATCAATCTTGAGATTAAAGGTGGAAAAATGTCAGCTTTAGTAGGTCATAGTGGTTCGGGTAAATCAACTATATTAAATTTAATTCCAAGATTTTATAATATTAAATCTGGTGATATTAAAATTGATAATCAATCGATATATCAAACAAAAATAAAATCTCTCAGAAATCAAATTTCTTTAGTTAGTCAAGACACAACTTTATTTGATGACACTATTAGAAATAATATTGCTTATGCAAATATGGATGCAAGTGAAAATGACATAAAAGAAGCAGCTAGATTATCTCATTGTGAAGAATTTATAAAAGAACTTCCAAATAAATTTGAGACGATCATTGGTGAAAATGGCATAAGGCTATCTGGAGGTGAAAAACAAAGAATATCCATAGCAAGAGCAATGCTAAAAAAAACACCTATAATCCTGCTTGATGAGGCTACTTCTTCTTTGGACTCTGAAACAGAGGAAAAAATACAAAACGCTCTTAATATTTTAATAAAAGACAAAACAACAATTGTTATTGCTCATAGACTCTCGACAATACTCAATTCAGATAAAATTTTTGTAGTAGAAAAAGGAGAAATTTTAACATCAGGTAAACATGAGGAGCTTATAAAAAATTCTGATCAGTATAGAAGTTTTTATGAAAAACAAGTTAGAAAAGAATAATGTTTTTTATTTACCAGATTTTGATTATATTAATCCTCTTTTTTTCACCTTTTATAATATTAGTAAGATTAATAAAAAAGAAAGAACATAAAAGAAGATTTCTTGAAAAGTTTTGCTTACCTTCCAAAAAAAGAAGCGAAGGTAAACTTATTTGGATACATGCTGCAAGTGTTGGAGAATTTTTAAGTGTTGTACCCATAATAGATAAATTAGAAAAAAATAAAAAGATTAAAACTATTTTAATAACAACCTCTACTTTGAGCTCATCTAGGATATTTTATAATTACAAATTTAAAAAAACCATACACCAATTTTTTCCTATTGATTTTTTTTATTTTTCACAAAAATTTTTGAATTATTGGAAACCGTCTTTGGCTATATTTATAGACTCAGAAATTTGGCCAAGTATGTTTAAGACGCTTAAAAAAAATACTACTCCCTTATTATTAGTAAATGCAAGAATTACAAAAAAATCTTTTAAAAGATGGAATTTATTCAATAAATTTTCAAATAATATTTTTCACAATCTAGAGGCTGCATTCCCACAAAATAATGAAACAAAAAAATATTTAAAAAAACTTGATGTAAAAAAAATAATCAAATGTGGCAATCTTAAATTTTGTCAAACTCCAAACTTGAAAAATATTAATTTAGATAAATCTTTTTTAGCATCAATAAAAAAAAGATTGATTTTTTGTGCATCAAGCACTCATCCAAGTGAAGAACTTAATATAATGAAAAATCATCTCTTCCTGAAAAAAAAATATAAAAATTTATTAACTATTATCATCCCAAGACATGTGGAAAGAGTTGGTTCAATTTTTCAGAATATGAAAGAATTAAATCTTAAAGGTATAGTTCATACTTCTAATAAAAAGATTGATTACAAAACAGATATTTATCTTGTAGATACTTACGGAGAAACTCAAAAATTTTTTAATGTCTCAAAAATAACCTTTATTGGTGGTTCTATGATTAATCATGGAGGTCAAAATCCTATTGAGCCAGCTAGGTTTGGTCTAAATATTTTGCACGGACCTTATGTTCGAAATTTCAAAGATGTATATGAATTTTTTCATAAACAAAGAATTGCATATGAATTTACTGGCTTAAAACAGCTGATAAAGCTTTCTGATAAGCTTTTATTAAATAAAAAAAAAAATAAAATTGATTTAAAAAAAATAGGTAAATCTATTTTAAAAAAAAATTTATATGAAATTAACAAAATTTTAAATAATGAAATTAAAAAAACCTAAATTTTGGGATCACAAAAGACCGAATTATATTTCAAATCTATTACTTCCTTTATCTAAATTGTTAGAATTTGCATTAAAATTTAATAAAAGAAATAAAAAAAAAATTGGATCGACAAAAACAGTGTGTATTGGAAATATATACTTGGGAGGAACAGGTAAAACGTCCATGTCAATAGAAATTAAAAAGATACTAGATAATCTAAATTTTAAGGCTTGTTTTATTAAAAAACAATATTCTAATCAATTAGATGAACAAAAATTATTGAATAAGTCTGGCAAAACATTTATCAATAAATCACGATCTCAAGCATTGATTGAAGCTAATAAAGAGAATTACGAAATAGCAATTTTTGATGATGGTTTACAAGATGGTGAAGTAGCCTACGATCTTTCTTTTGTTTGTTTTAATAATAAAAATTTTATTGGAAATAGCAGAACTATTCCTGCAGGTCCATTGAGAGAACCCTTAAGAAATATCAAAAATTATAAAAACGTTTTTTTTGTTGGAAACGACGAAAATACTGAGAAATTAGAAAAATATTTAAAAAAATTTGATATGAATTTAAATTTTTACAACTCAAAATATAAAATTTTAAATCTAAGTAAATTTAATTTAAATGATCAATTTATTGTTTTTTCAGGTATTGGTAATCACTATACTTTCGTTGAAATGTTACAAAAAAATAAATTTAAAATTTTTAAAGATTTTGAATTTCCAGATCATTATAATTACAATGAAGTAGATATTAATAAAATAAAAAAATTTGCAGAAGAAAATAATTCTAAGATAATAACCACTCATAAAGATTATTTAAGACTTGACGAAAGGATTAATGCGCCAATTAATTTTGTAGAAATTGAAATAGAAATAATTCAGCTAGAAAATTTAAAAAAAAAATTAATTAATTTAATTTCAGATGAAAATAATTAAATTTTTTAAATATTTAATCGAATTTACTTTTATCATATTTTTTTTTACTATTTTTAAAATAATAGGAATTAAACTTTCAACTTACATATCAGGAAAAATTTTTTCAATTTTTGGGCCACTTTTTAGATCAAAAGAAACTATTAATAAAAACTTAAGAAAAGTTTATCCTGAAATAACCGAGTCTGAAATTAAAAGAAGAAGTAAAAATATGTGGGAATATTATGGAAAGATATTTGCTGAATATCCTTTTTTAAGTAACTTTAGAAATGACAAATCTAAACATAAAATTCAAATAATTGGAGAAGATGAAATAAATATAATAAGAAAAACAAATGAAAATGTAATTTTTATTTCAGGCCATTTCGATAATTTTGAATTAATGGCAATGATACTTGAAAAAAATGAAATTAAACTTGGGGCAATTTACAGGCCTTTGAATAATTACTTTATGAATGGTATTATGGAATTTTTAAGGAAAAAATATATTTGTAAAAATCAAATAAAAAAAGGAAGATCGAGCACCAGAGATCTTTTGAATTTATTTAAAAGAGGTTATTCAATTGCATTGATGATAGATCAAAGAGTTAGTGAAGGTTTAAAAATAAATTTTTTTGGAGAAAAAGCTTATACAACAACAATACCAGCTCAATTTGTGAGAAAATTTAATTGTAAAATTGTTCCTCTTCATATTGAGAGGGAAGATACAAATAATTTTAAAATAACTATATCTAAACCTTTCAAGTTTAATAAGGATGACAGTTTAGAAAAAATCACCGAAGAACTTAATATCTGGCTCGAGGATGTGATTAAGAATAGTAGATCAAATTGGATTTGGTCACACAATAGATGGAAGTAATCTAGCCTTTTTCTCTCTTTTTTGAGGCTTCAACATATGAATAATAAGGTTCTTGAAGCTCAACATTCCAATAACGCAATTCATCAAGTTTTATTGGTTTTCCCGATATTGCACATAACACATAATCTCCCTCTTCCAATATCTGAAAGTTATTCGGTAGATATTTTATTTTAGCTAATTTTTTATACATTTATGGTTTATAAATAACTATACATGAACGTTGGAATAATAGGAAGCGGAGGTAGGGAAAGTTCTATTTGTTTTAGTTTAAAAAGATCAAAAAAAATAAAAAATATTTTTGCTATGCCAGGAAACGCTGGGACTGCACTTATGTCAAAAAATTTAGATATTAATATAGATAATTTTCAAGAAGTTAAAGATGCTGTAAAAAATAACAAAATTGATCTACTCATCGTTGGTCCGGAAAAACCACTTGTTAATGGTATAGTTGATTTTTTAAATGATACTGGTGTAAAAATATTTGGACCTAATAAAGCAGCTTCACAATTAGAAGGCTCAAAAATTTTTACAAAAAAACTTTGTGAGAAATATAAAATACCAACTGCAAAATTTGGTATATTTCAAAACTCAGATGAAACAATTAAATTTATCGATAAAACTAATTTACCAATTGTTATCAAAGCAGATGGTTTAGCTGCAGGCAAAGGTGTTTATATCTGCGAAAATAAAGATGAGGCACGTAATGCTGTTAGTGAGATTTTTAGAGGAAAATTTGGTTTTGCAAAAAATATTTTAGTTGAAGAATTTTTAGATGGTGAAGAAATGAGTTTTTTTGTTTTGACTGATGGAGTTTCAATAAAATGTTTTGAGACAGCTCAAGATCATAAAAGAGTGAATGAGGGTGATAAAGGAAAAAATACTGGAGGAATGGGAGCATATTCACCTTCCCGGCTAATTAATAAAGATTTAGAGGAAAAAATTTTATATCAAATAATTAATCCAACGCTTAAAGGATTAAAAGAAATGCAAATTGAATATAATGGTTTTCTTTATGCAGGTCTAATGATTAAGAATGGTGAACCTTATCTAATTGAATATAATGTAAGAATGGGTGACCCTGAGTGTCAAACTATTTTACCCAAACTTAAAACAGACTTGTTAGAGATTCTTTTATCTTGTTGCGATAAAAAATTAAGTAAAATTAATTTAGAATGGTATCAAAAAAAAAGTTTGAGTATTGTATTATGCTCAAATGGTTACCCAGATAGTTATAAAAAAAATTCAGTAATTAAAAATATAAAGAACATTAAAATTGATGAAAATAATTTATGTTTCCATGCAGGCACTAAATTAAAAGAAGGTAAAACAATATCAGTTGGGGGCAGGGTTTTAAATTTTGTATCTATGGCTGAAAGTTTTTTAGAGGCTAGAAAAAATGCAATACAAAATATAGAAATTTTAAATTGGCAGGATGGTTTTTACAGAAAAGATATTGGATATAAAGTAATAAATAAATGAGAATAATCTCTGGTTATTTTAAAGGAAAAAAATTATTACAACCCAATGATAGAAATACAAGACCTTTAAAAGACTTAGCAAAAGAGTCTATTTTTAATGTCTTAGAACACTCGAATAAATTTTCATTTGAACTTAAGAATTCAAATATTCTTGATTTATTTTCAGGTATTGGTTCATTTGGTTTAGAGGCACTATCAAGGGAGGCTGGTTTTGTGAGTTTTGTTGAAAATTACTCAAATGTAACAAAAATTCTTAAAAAAAATATAAGTAACTTAAATCAATCAAAAAAATCTGAAATTATCGAAAAGGATATCTTTAAGGATTTAAATTTCAATAATCTTAATCGAAAATATGATTTAGTATTTATTGATCCACCATTTAAAGAAGAAAAAGTAAATAAACTTTTATATGAAATCTTTAAAGCCAAAGTTTTAAACTCTAAAGGAATAATAATAATTCACAGAAAAAGCAGAGAAAGTCATATTTTTCCAAAAGAAATTATTATTAAAGATAAAAAAACTTATGGAATATCACAAATTTTCTTTGGTAATTTTCAAGAGTAAAACAATTTTTTTGTCTCTTTTTTAATTAACTCAACGGATGGTTGATCAAAAGGATTTATTTTAAGTGCTCGACCTAATAATATAGTTTCTAAGATGAAATAACAAAAAATTTCACCAAGAGTTTTTTCATCTCTTTTTTTCAATGTAAAACTTCTAAATGGAATATTTCTTAATCTAAAAACATTTTCAGTTGCATTTTTTTGTTTTAACATAATTTCGTTTATTTTTGCAGAACCGAGGTATTTATAGCTACTTAGAAGCCTATTTTTGTTAAGTTTATCTGATTGTTTTTGATCACAGTAAAAAAAAGTGAAAAAATTATTTTTAAACCCATCAAGATAAAGTTGCATTACGCTATGATTATCTTTTGGCATATTTGATATTATAGGCAAAATTCCCTTTCCTTTTTTTCCTAAACTTTCTGCTACTAGTTGTTGATACCACTGAAATAAATAATTGGATTTGTGATCATAATTTAAGATGATAGAGTTAAACTTTTTAACTTTAGAAAAATGTAAAATTGAGTTGGTATTTTGAATTAATAAATTTAAATAATTTTTATTCTTAATTAAATTATTAAATTGTCTAAATTTATTTGGATTTAAACCCATTAATTCGGCGGGTAACATACCCACTTCAGATAAGACTGAGTATCTACCTCCAATAAAATTATTATGATAAATCATTTCAGCTTTAAGTTTACTTGATAACTCATAAAGATAACTTTTCTTATTTTCAGTAATAAAAATGTTGTTATCTTTTTTTTTAAGGTAAATATTTGCATTTGAAATAGTTTCTAATGTATTTCCAGACTTTGAAATAATGATATTAATTTTTTTTTTACCATCATCTTTTTTTTTTTGTGGTTCAAGATTATTTATAAAATAAAATTTTTTCTTAATTTTATCTTTCAAAAAAAAATAAATCGCTTGAGTCCCTAATATAGATCCACCCATACCGATTATTCTAATATCTTTTTTGCTGCATATTTTTTTAATCCTTCGGGAATTGAAAGAATCATTATAGTTTTTTGACATTGAATTAAATAACTCGTTTTTTTCAAAAAGTATTGACTTAAATCTTTTTTTAATTTTTTTCTCACCTCCTTTTCTTAAAAAACTTTTTAATGAAATATTTTTTGTTAGCATCAATTCTTATTGATTTTTTCTATAATTGATTTTTTAAAACTGCTATTGTTTTGAATTTGTTTGTTTGTATTTTCTGAACTTGAATTTTTTCCTAATATTTTTTTTAAATTAAAATCCTGCTCAGATTCCTGTTGCTCTTTAGAGTTTCCTGGTAACGGTAATTTTGAGTAATCAGGAGGCAAAACCAAGGGATTTTTTTTCTTAATTAAAAACTCCTCAGCACTTTTAGATTTTTTATTTCCTTCAAGGCCATCTTTCAAAGCCTGGCATGCACTTAGTCCGAACAAAATTAAAATTAAAAATATTGAGTATTTAATAAATAGTTTCATTTCTTTCCTTCTCTAAAAAAACTTCATCATAAATAAGGCAAATGATGCCTATTGTTATGAAAATGTCCGCTACATTAAATATAAACCAGTGAAATCCATTGTAATGTAAATCTATGAAATCTGGTACTGAATTATAGATAATCCTGTCAAATAAATTTCCCAAAGCTCCACCAGTAATAATTATATATGAATATTTTTTAAGTTTTTCAGATTTTGAAATCAAAAATAACAAAATTATTATAATTAATGAAATGAAAATAGTTATCAGATTATAAATTGTATTGTCTTCAAATGATAATAGGCCAAATGCAATTCCGTCATTCCATATTAAAATAATATTAAAAAAGGATGATGAAAATATTTCTGAGCTATAATTTTGATTACTTAGAAAAATTACATACTCTTTTGTTATTCTGTCGATCAAAAATATAATAAATAAAACAACTAATGTGATTTTATTGAAATATTTTAAAATCATTTAGAATGTCTGCCGCAGGGCTTGGTATCTATTTTCCAACAGACTGGGCACTTCTCACCAGCTGCTTTATAAGTATTAACAACAATTTCTTTGTATTCACCGTAAGAAATTTCTGCTTTAGAAGTAATACACAGTTCTGCAAAATCTATTTTTTGAGTTAAATCTTTAAACTTGCTATTTAAGTTTATTTTAAGTCCGGCTTCTAAACTTGAACCAATCTCTTTGTTTGCTCTTTTTGCCTCTATACTTACATTGCATTTGTTTCTTATATCGATCAATTCTATCCACTTATTATTTAATTCATCATTTCGAAAATTTTCTGGAACGATCAAAAAATTTTCCAAATGAATGCTTTTATTTTTTTTAGAAATTAATTGATATATCTCTTCTGTTGTAAAAGATAATATTGGCGCAAACCATTTTATCAATATGTTTAAGATAACATTGAGTAGGATTATACATGATTTTCTTTTCTCAGAGTTTTTATGATCACAATACAATGTATCTTTTCTTATATCAAAATAGAAAGCAGATAAATCTACAGTACAAAAATTTAGTAACTCTTTATAAAGATTATGAAAGTCGTAATTTTTGAAATATTCCTTAAAATTAAGATTTAGTTTATAAATTTTGTGCAACATAAATTGCTCTAACTCTGGAAGTTTTTTAATATCAATATCCTTTAAATTAATGTCATCAAATTTATCGTTTAGATTTCCAAGTAAATACCTAAAAGTATTTCTTATTTTTCTATATGACTCTGAATGCTGATCTAAAATTGAATAGTCAATCCTTAAATCTTCAGCATAATTGGAAGAGGCTACCCAAATTCTTAAAATATCAGCTCCATATTTTTTTAAAATTTCCTCAGGAGCAATTACATTTCCAAGAGATTTTGACATCTTAAGACCTTTGCCATCAACTACAAATCCATGTGAAAGTATTGCCTCAAAAGGTGCTCTACCTCTAGTCCCACATGATTCTAATAAAGAAGAATGAAACCAACCTCTATGTTGATCCGATCCTTCTAAGTACATAGATGCCGGCCATTTAAGATCATCTCTTTTTTCTAAAACAAAAGAATGTGTAGATCCACTATCAAACCATACCTCAACAATATCGCTTAATTTTTCAAAATCTTTAGCATCATATTTTTTTCCTAAAAATTTTTGAGGATCATCTGAAAACCAACAATCTGAGCCCTCTTTCTCATAAATTTGAGCGATATTTTCAAAAACTTCATCATCTATTAAAATCTTATTATCTTTTTTATTCAAGAAAATTGGAAGCGGAACTCCCCAAACTCTTTGTCTTGATACACACCAATCTGGTCTTGTCTCAATCATGGATCTAAGTCTTTCCTTGCCTTTGCTTGGATAAAAAGCAGTTTCATCGATTGCTTTTAAAGCTTTACTTCTAAGCTTATGACTTTCCATAGAAATAAACCACTGAGGTGTAGCTCTGTGGACTAATGGAGCTTTAGATCTCCAAGAATGAGGATAAGAGTGTATAAGTTCCCCACTCGATAATAATTTTTTTTCTTTTTTTAATTTTTCAATAACAATGCTATTTGATTTAAAAATATGGACTCCCTCAAATAATGGAACATTACTAGTGTATCTACCATCTCCATCCACTGTTTCTATTGCTTTAATTCCGTTATTTATGCAAAGATTAAAGTCATCAGGACCATGGCTTGGAGCGCAATGAACTATACCCGTACCTTGCTCAGTTGTAACAAAACTGGCCTCTAACATTGGAATTTCATAATCATAACCAAGATTAATAAATGGGTGTTGGCAAATAGTTCCTTGAAATTGTTCACCTTTGAATTTTTTTAAATCTTTAAATTTTTTTATTCCGCAATCTTTTATGACTGCGTCTTTTAATGCTTCAGAAATTACAATTTTTTTATTATAAAAATCACCCTCATCTTGAATTTCTAATACTAGATAATCTAAATTCTTATTATAGGCCAAGGCTTTGTTTGCAGGTATAGTCCAAGGAGTAGTTGTCCAGATAATTATATTACTATCATTTAGTTCCTTAATTTTTGAATGTTTCACAGAGAATGATACATAAATTGTATCAGATTTATGATCTTTATACTCAACCTCTGCATCAGCTAAAGCTGTTTTTTCGACTGTAGACCACAAAACAGGTTTAAACCCTCTGTACAAACTCCCCTCTTTAAGAAACTTTCCAAGTTCACGAACTATTTGAGCTTCTGCACCAAAGCTCATAGTGGAATAATAATTTTCCCAGTCTCCAACTACCCCAAGTCTTTTGAACTGATCTTTGTGGATTTTAATCCATTTCTCCGCAAAAGATCTGCATTCTTTCCGAAATTCAACTATAGGCACATCGTTTTTATTTTTTTTGTTTTTCTTATATTGTTCTTCTATTTTCCACTCTATTGGCAATCCATGACAATCCCATCCCGGCACATAAACAGAATCTTTTCCATCCATTTGATGAAATTTAATGATTATATCCTTTAAAATTTTATTAAGTGCAGTACCCATGTGAATATCACCGTTCGCATATGGCGGACCATCATGTAAAATAAATTTTTCCTTACCTTTTCTCGAGTCCCTCAATTCTTTGTAAAGATCTATTTTACTCCAAAGTTTAATAATTTCAGGCTCCCTAGTTGGCAAATTTGCTTTCATAGAAAATGTTGTTTTTGGAAGATTTATCTCAGTTTTGCTCATTTACTTTTTTTTGCTATTAGTAGATCTTTATTAATTTGCTTTCTTAACTTAACAACACTGTTAAATTTTTTTTCTTTTCTAATAAACTTTAAAAACTCAATTGTTAGATACTTATTATATAAATTTCCAGAATAATTGAATAAATGTGCCTCTAATAATATTTTTTTTCCATTAAATGTCGGTCGAAAACCTAAATTTGCTATTCCTCTGATATACTTTTTATCTCTTTCTCTTCGTACTTTAATTGCATAAACGCCAGGGCAAGCTAAAACATAATCTTTGATATCTATGTTAGCTGTTGGGAAGCCAATTTTTTTACCTAGTTGCCTACCTTTTTCAACTTTACCGATAATAGACCAATTGCGGCTGAGATACTTGTTAGCAAAATTAATATTTCCTTTTTCTAAATTATTTCTGATTAATGTTGAAGAGATAACTTTGTTATTCATTTTTAATGGTTGTGGTTTAATTATCTTATAATTTGAATATGCCTCAAATTTTATTAGTTGTTTTACATTTCCTTCTCTTTTGTTTCCAAATCTGAAGTTATTACTTACAAATACATACTTTGGATCTAATTTTTTAATTAAAATATTCTTAATAAAATCTGTTGACTTAATTTTTGAAAAATTTTTATCAAATTTTTTCAATATAATGAAATCAACACCAATTTTTTTTAAAAGATTAATTTTCTGTAACCTATTTGAAATTCTAAAATTTTTTAATCTTTTATTAAAATACATCTTTGGCACTGGCTCAAAAGTAAGCACTCCGACTTTAGAAGAAAATTTTCTTTTAAATTTTTTTGCTAGATTGAATAATTTCTGATGGCCTAAATGAAGACCATCAAAATTTCCAATCAAGATTATTGAAGCTTTATGTTTAGATTTTATTTGAAAATTTTTATATAAAGTAATTTTTTTCACCATTTTAACTCTGACTGTGTGTAGTTGCAAATTGTCTCGTAAGATTTAACTGTTTCTTCAAGTCCCTTATCTCTAATCTCATTTTTATGAATTCCATTTGAAATTAACAAAGAGTCGTAATTTAAAAGATTCGCACCTTTAATATCTGTATTTAAATTGTCTCCAATTGACAAAATTTTTTTTCCCTCATTTTTAAAAGACTGATTGTAAACTTCTGGATAAGGTTTACCAAAGTAAATTACATTGCCTCCCATTTTTTCAAAAACCATTGCAACAGATCCCGCACAAAACTCACGTATATTTCCCCTATCCACAATCAAGTCTGGATTAGTACAAATCATTTTTTTCTTAAGATTTTCCTCTAGCAAATTTTTATAATATTCTAAATCATTTCGATGATTATCGAATAGACCAGTACAAAGTAAAAATTCGCAATCATCTATATTTTCAGTTCTATTTTTCTGAAAATCATTGAATAAGTCAAAATCTCTTGGAGGACCTATATGAAAAAAAGATTTATTTAAATAATTTTTTTTTAGATATTTTAAAGCTGCCTCACCAGAGGTAAAAACGTGTTCTCTAATTTCCTTATCCATACCCATTTTCTCTAAAAAATATTTTACTGTTTTGTTTGGTCTCGGAGCGTTGGTGAGCAAAACATAATCCTTATTTCTTTTGGTGATCTCTTTTAAAGCGCTGATAGCTTTTTCATGTAGAATAATTCCGTTATGAATTACTCCCCATAAGTCTACATAAAATAGTTCATATCTATCGGCAATTGAACTGAGCCCCTCTTTATCTAAATTTTTGGTCATAAAATTAATCTATAAACCATAAAGCCTGGAAATTCCTATCTTTTTTGAGAGTCTTATTTTCATCTTTGCCTTGAAAATGTGGGCCCAATATCTATATGACAATCATATTTATAAAGGAGAATTTATGAAATTTAGACCATTACATGATAGAGTTTTAATAGAAGTTTTGGATAGCAGTGAAAAAACTGCTGGTGGAATAATTATACCTGACACAGCTCAGGAAAAACCTCAAGAGGGTAAAGTTGTGGCTGTTGGCAAAGGTTCGAAAACTGAAGATGGTAAATTAGTTCCAATGGATGTTAAAGTAGGTGACAAAGTTTTGTTTGGCAAATGGTCAGGAACTGAAGTCAAAATTGATGGTAAAGAGTACAGCATAATGAAAGAGTCCGACATTATGGGTATTTCAAGTAAATAATAAAATTTAAAAGGAGAAATTAAAATGGCAAAAATAGTTAAATTTGATGCTGAAGCAAGAGCTGCAATGATTAGGGGTGTAAACATTTTAGCTGACACAGTTAAAGTTACTTTAGGACCTAAAGGAAGAAATGTTGTAATGGATAAATCTTATGGCGCGCCAAGAATCACAAAAGATGGTGTTTCAGTTGCCAAAGAAATAGATCTTGAAGATAAATTTGAAAATATGGGTGCACAAATGGTAAAAGAAGTTGCTAGCAAGACTAATGATGAAGCTGGTGACGGTACTACAACTGCAACTATTTTAGCACAAGCTATTGTTAAAGAAGGTGTAAAATATGTAACTGCAGGAATGAATCCAATGGATGTAAAACGTGGGATTGATGCAGCTGTAGAAGTTGTAAAACAAAATTTAGTTTCGTCAGCAAAAAAAGTAAAAGACAGTGACGAGATTGCTCAAGTTGGAACTATATCTGCAAATGGTGATAAAGAAATTGGAACAATGATCGCAAAAGCGATGCAAAAAGTTGGAAATGAAGGGGTCATCACGGTTGAAGAAAATAAGGGTATCGAGACTGAACTTGATGTAGTAGAGGGAATGCAATTTGATAGAGGATATTTATCACCCTATTTTATTACAAATAGCGATAAGATGACCACAGAATTAGAAAATCCATTTATTCTTTTACACGAGAAAAAATTAACAAACTTACAACCAATGGTTCCTCTCTTAGAAGCCGTCGTTCAAGCTGGTAGACCACTTATGATTATATCAGAAGATGTTGAAGGTGAAGCTTTGGCAACTTTAGTTGTTAACAAATTAAGAGGTGGTTTAAAAGTTGTGGCTGTAAAAGCTCCTGGATTTGGTGATAGAAGAAAAGCTATGCTTGAAGATATTGCAATATTAACAGGTGGCCAGGTAATTTCTGAAGACTTAGGAATTAAGCTAGAAAATGTTAAACTTGATGACCTCGGATCTTGTAAGAAAGTTAAAGTTGATAAAGATAACAGTACTATTGTAAATGGTAGTGGTAAAAAATCAGACATTGAGGCAAGATGTGGTTCAATTAAACAACAAATTGATGAAACAACATCAGATTACGATAAAGAAAAACTACAAGAAAGATTAGCTAAACTAGCTGGAGGTGTTGCTGTAATTAAAGTTGGTGGAGCAACTGAAGTTGAAGTTAAGGAAAGAAAAGACAGAGTTGAAGATGCTTTAAATGCTACAAGAGCTGCTGTTGAAGAAGGTATTGTGACTGGTGGTGGATGTGCACTGTTATATGCTGCTCAAGATCTTGATAAAGTAAAAGCTAAAGGAGAAGATCAAAAAGCAGGTGTAGATTTAGTTAGAAGAGCCTTAGAGTCTCCTATAAGACAAATTACTAGAAATGCTGGAGTAGATGGTTCAGTTGTTGTTGGTAAATTATTGGAGCAAAACAAAAAAACTCATGGCTATGATGCACAAAATGAAGAATATTGTGACATGTTTGCTAAGGGAATTATCGACCCTGTAAAAGTTGTAAGAACTGCACTTCAAGATGCAGCTTCTATTTCTGGATTATTAGTAACAACTGAAGCAATGATAGCTGATAAACCTGAAGAAAAAGATGCTGGTGCTCCAGCGATGCCTGGTGGAATGGGCGGCATGGGTGGAATGGGCGGCATGGGTGGAATGGGAATGTAATCCCCATTAATCTCAAAAAAATTCAAAAAGGGCAGTTTTAACTGCCCTTTTTTTTTGTCTGTATAAAAATCTAAATCACCAATTTTATAACAAAATTTAAAAAGGCGAGTTTTAACTCGCCTTTTTGTTATTAGCCATTATCTCTATTCTTTTCTTTAACTCTATCAAAACACTATCCCAACAATTGAAAACTTCTTGTTTGATAATATCAACTGATGGATACCAAATAGTTTTTTTTTTATCTCTAAACCATCTCCAATCTGAATTATAATTTAACAATAAAATAGACCGTATGTTTAATATTCCTGCTAAATGGATAATAGATGTATCGGAAGAAACAACTAAATCTAATTCTTTCATTATTTGTGATATTTCAAATAGAGACTTATCACCCATATCAAATAAATTTGAAGTTGAACTATAGTCTGTTATTTCTTTATTTCTTATATCTTGAGATAACTTAAAAAAACTAACATTTTTTATATTTAATACATCTTTAAAATTTTTAAAAGATAAAGACCTATATTCATCCAACGGGAAATTTGGATTTCCCGACCAAGATAAACCAATGTTGATATCACTTTTTTTTATATTAATCTTAGATACTTTCTCAATATACAATTGATGGTATTTGATGTCTTTTAAATTTTTAATTTTTAGAAAATTGGGCAAGCTACATAATGATAAGTGATAATCAAAGTTATCTAATTCTAAGTCATTATAACTTCTGACATTTATTTGTTTATCTAGATTTGATAATAATTTTACAAGTTTTGTATTAACCACAAAAGTAACTTTTTTAGTAAATTTTAATAATTCAATTACAAATCTAGAAAATTGGATTGTATCTCCTAAGCCTTGTTCATCTGAAATTAAAATTTGTTTGTCGATTATTTTTTTAACACTTGATGGTGTTTTTAAATCTTTAAATTTTTTTACTAGTTTTCTCTTTTTATTAAACCATCTATACTCATATAACGAAAACCCTTGATGTAAATTTCCAAGTGTGAGATGAGATAGCGATAAATTCCATAAATTAGAATTATCAATTTTTTTCAAATTTTTACTTTTATTAAAATAATAATGTGCCTTATTAATTTTTCCTAGATAAAAAAAAAGACAACCTATGTTATAATAAATCAAATAATCCTTTTTTTCTTTTAATTTTTTTTTATATAATTTTAAGGCTTTTAGAAATAATTTTTGTTTTTTAAAATTTGATGCGAGTAAATCAAGAGCAGAATATCTAAATTTATCTATATTAACTAATTTATTACAAATTTTTATTGATTGAGAATAATCTTTATCATAATAGTGATCGTAAGCCTTTCCATATTGAATTTCATTTTCGTCACCTAAATGTTTATGGGATAATAAAATATTTTTTAATTTTTCTTTTTGTTTTGTCGAAATATAAACTGAAATTAAATTATTTAATATTGAAAGTCTATTGGGAGCTAACTTTAAAGCATCTAAAAATTTTAATTCTGCACTTGTATAAATCTCTTTTTGAAAGTCAAATAATCCTTTTTCGAATAATATTTTAGCTTTTTCTAAATTTTTCAAATTTCCCATTTTATTTTTTAATTTACAAATTCAAATATTTATAATCAATTTATAAATGAACAAAAAATTAAAAAAACTATATCAAGATATTTTTTTTTCAGTATAAATAATTTATGTCAAAAAGATACAGTGGAAAATCATTTAAAGATTCAAATACAAAAAAAAAACCAAAATTAACATTTAAAGAGAAAAGAAAATTAAAAAGAGAAAAACAAAAAACCCCAATTAACTAAGGATATTTATATTTTTTATAAGCAAGATATATGTATTTTTAATGTTTCCAAATCAATTTAAATAAGTATAAGAGCCAGAATTTATGAATAATAATATCAGAAACATCACAATTATAGCCCATGTTGATCATGGAAAAACAACATTGATTGACAATTTAATGAAACAGAGTGGTTCATTTAGAGAAAACGAAGTTGTTGATGAAAGATTAATGGATTCGGGCGAACTTGAGAAAGAAAGGGGTATAACGATTTTAGCAAAACCTGCCTCTATAAATTGGAAAAGTTCTAGGATTAATATCATTGATACTCCAGGCCACAGAGACTTTGCAGCAGAAGTTGAAAGAGTTCTGAGCATGGCTGATGGTGCTTTATTACTAATAGACTCGTCCGAAGGTGTAATGCCTCAAACAAAATTTGTATTATCAAAAGCTTTAAAACAGGGATTAAAACCTATTGTAATTATCAACAAATTAGATAAATCTGATCAAAGAGCTAACGAAGTCCTCGATGAAACTTTTGATTTATTTGTAAATTTGGATGCAAATGAAGATCAATTAGACTTTCCAGTGTTATATGCTAGCGGTAGATCTGGCTGGGCTGACAAAGATGTGGATGGCCCAAGAAAAAATTTAAATCCTTTGCTAGATCAAATTATCGATCATGTAAAGCCGGCTGAACTTGAAAAATCAAAACCTTTCGCTATGCTTACAACTTTACTTTATGCAGATAGTTTTTTAGGAAGAAGTTTAGTTGGAAGGATTGCCCAAGGAACTGCAAAAGCTAACCAAGCTATAAAGGCAATAAACCTAAAGGGTGAAAAAGTTGATGAAGGAAGATTGACAAAAATTTTTAGATTTGAAGGAACTAAAAAAGTCCCGATTGAAGTTGGAGAAGCAGGAGATATTGTAGTAGTAGCTGGTTTAGAAAAAGCAAATGTTGCTGACACTATTTGTGATCTTGAGGTAAATGAGCCAATTAAAGCTACTCCTATTGATCCACCAACAATGTCGATTACTATAACAGTAAACACCTCACCTCTTGCAGGCACAGAAGGGAAAAAATTAACAAGTACACAAATAAGAGATAGACTAATTCAAGAAGCTCAAAACAATGTTGGTATTACATTTCAAGAAAATGAAGGAAATGACTCCTTTATAGTAAGCGGACGAGGAGAATTAATGTTAGAAATTTTACTTACTCAAATGAGAAGAGAAGGTTTTGAAATGACAGTCAGTCCTCCAAAAGTTTTATTTAAAAAAGACGATAATGGAAATAAGCTTGAACCCATAGAGGAGATCACAATGGACATTGATGAGGAGTATTCTTCAAAAATAATCGACTCAATGAATAGAAGAAAAGGGAAATTAATTGAATTAAAAGATACTGGTAAAGATAAGAAAAGACTTATATTCCACGCCCCAACAAGAGGTTTAATGGGTTATACCAGCAGATTTTTAACACTCACCAAAGGAAATGGAATCATAAATAGAATTTTTCACGATTATGGTCAATTTGAGGGAGAAATGGAAGGAAGGAAAAATGGAGCTTTAATATCGATGGAACAAGGAAAAGCTGTGGCATTTGCGATATTTAATTTACAAGCAAGAGGTGAGATGTTTGTAACTCATAATGATCCAGTTTATCCCGGTATGATTGTTGGATTATCTCCAAAACCTGGTGACATGATTATAAATGTTATGAAAGGTAAAAAACTGACCAATATGAGAACTCAAGGAACGGATGAGAATGTTGTTCTTACACCTGTTAGAAAAATGTCAATAGCAGAACAGTTAAGTATTTTAAATACAGACGAAGCTCTAGAAATAACACCAGAGTCTTGTAGATTAAGAAAAGCTATTCTTGATCCTCATGAGAGAAAAAGAAAAGAAAAATCTGGTGCTGCCGCCTAATCAAAAATTTTATCAACTAAATATAAACCAAAAGCAACACATGGACCAATTCCAAAAGCAAATAATAAAGTCCCTATTCCAACTGTTCCTCCTAAGTACCACCCAATACTTACAACTGATATTTCCAAGAATGCTCTAACTGCAGCAATAGGTAAGTTTGTTTTTTTTTGTAGACCAATCATTAATCCATCTCTAGGTCCCGCCCCAAGATTAGAAACTAAATAAATACCTCCTCCTATGCCGACAGTAATAACTGAAAAAATTGCTAAAATTAATTGGTAAGGATAACTGGACGGAGTAGGAACAAATTTTATACAAAGATCAATCATCAATGCAATTATTAGTGCGTTAAATATTGTTCCCATCCCTGGTTTTTGACCAAGTGGTATCCATAAAATTAAAACTGCTATGCTAATTAAAAGTGTTATTGTTCCAATACTCAAGTTAACATTCAAAGAAATACCCTGAGCTAAAACACTCCACGGAGAAGCTCCTGTGGTAGATACAATTAATAAACCTTCACCTAGGCCAAATAACATTAAACCAAAGCATAAAAAAAAGGATGTAGAAAATTTTGGTTTAAAGTTATAAGGTTTGTTAGAGCTCCAATTAACTTTGGGAATTTTTTTGATTTTTAAAAACATTTTAATAAATTATTTCTATTTTTGTAAAAGTCTATTAAACTAAATGCTAAATGAAAAAATTTATAGTCATTTTATTTCTCATAATTTACCCATTTAATTCAATTGCTCACATTGGACACTATATTAAATATAATAAAATTGAGATGGAAATTTTTCGTAACGATGAACTAGTTGGTTATAACTACTATTTTTTTAAAAGAAATGGTGAAGAAACTTTAATTACTAACCAACTCAAATTTTCCATTAAAATTTTAGGTGCTACGGTTTTTCATGTTGAAGGATTTAGTGAAGAGAAATATATCAAAGACCAATTGGTTTCTTATAATTCTAAAACTTTACAAAATGATAAAAAGAAATTTGTAAATCTTGTTTTTAATGAAAAAAATAAAAAATTTGAAATTAAAGGCTCGTCATATACTGGTGAGGCTTCATATAACAATGTAATAGGAAGCTGGTGGAATCATAAAATTCTGCAAGCTAATAGTCAAATTAGTCCAATTTCGGGGAGCATAAAAAAACAAATTGTTACTTTTGTCGGCAAAGATAAAATTAATCTTTATGGAAAAATGCACGAAGTGGATCATTTTACTCTTAAATCGCAAGATATGACTTTACCTAAAGATAAAAGACTGGATTTTAATATCTGGTTCGATCAAAAAAATTCAAGAATATTAAAAGTATCATATTCAAGAATGGGTAACTGGGAATATAGATTTAAAAATTCTGAATAATCTAATTTGAGATCTTTTTAAATAAATCTCTTGCACTTATCCATCCAGACTCTAATCTTGGTCCTATAAACCAATCACCACAAACTCCTATTTTCTTTAAAGGATCCCAATAACTTTTAATTCTTAAGGGTTTTGAGTTTGAGGAGTATTTCCAACCGTGATTTAGGGAATAAATTATTTTTGATTTACTGATATTTGAAAGTTTAAAAAATTTTTCTATCATAATTTTAGAATTTTCTTTTTTATACTTTTTATTTTGATTAATTTTTTTATTTGCCCATTTAAAAGTACTTTGTAGTGTCCATAAATCATATCTTGATCGAAATCTTTTTTTGGAGTTTTCATTTCCTGCCCATCCTAAAATTTCATCATCAAAGAAATAGCTACTATTTGATCTCTTACCCTTTTTTATTGCAATCATTGTTGTAATATTTGCATCCATTTTTAGGGGTTTATTTATAAAAGAATTATCAATAAATTTTTTAGCAAGTTTTTTTAATTGCGGAAAAGGACAGGTTAAAATTATACTCTTAAATGATCTTATTTTGCCATCATTAAATTCTAAATACCAAAATTTATTTTTATAATAAATCTTTTTCAATTCAGTTTGAAAATTACAACTAATTTTTTTTAGTAAATGTTTGCTTATATCGTTATTACCATTTTTACCTATTACTTTAATATGTTTTTTATTCTCTTTTTTTTTTGAATTTAAAAAAATATGCTTACCCCCCCATATTTTTAAAATCCTTTTTTTTATTAGAGCGTTTGTGAATCTCTTAAACTCTTTTGTTTTAGGTGAAAAATATTGTGTACCATGATCAAAACCAATTTTATCTTTAACTCTTTTAAAAGCAGCTCGTCCCCCTATTCCTCTTGCTTTGTCGAACAAAACTACAGAATTTTTTTTACTTAAAAGATTTGCAATAGTAGCTCCAGAAATGCCTGAACCAATTATACAGAAGTCACTCATTTACCAGCAACAACCATACCTTCAATCATCATTGTTGGAGAGTTTGTCGAATATTCAAATTCTAAATCATTTGCTAAAGCTAAATTTTGGAACATATCTTTTAAATTTCCTGCAATGGTTATTTCATTAATCGGATATTTGAACTCTCCGTTTTCTACTAAAAAACCGGTTGCACCAACAGAATAATCTCCCGAAACAATGTTGCTTCCACGACCAATGGTTTCAGTTATATAAAGACATTTTGAATTAGAATTTAAAAGATCTTTAAAGGAAGTTTCTCCATTATTAAAATAAAGATTAGTGGTTCCACCACATCTTCCATTAGATTTAAGATCAAGCTTTTTTCCATTATATGTGTCGATCAAATAATGTTTTAAAATACCTTGCTCAACTAAATTTAAAGTTTCAGATTTAACTCCTTCTGAATCAAAACTTTTCGAACCTAGACCTTTAAATATATCTGGTTTATCAATAATGTTAATTGTTTCTGAAAAAATTTTTTCATTGATCTTGGCTTTTAAAAATGAAGTTCCTCTTGAAATAGCTGAAGAAGATATTGCGCTTGCAAATGTATTTAACATTCCTTTTGCAATTCTTTTATCAAATATTATAGCAATCTTTTGACTGCCTATTTTTTTTGGACTTAGCTTTCTTAATGTTAAATCAGCAGCCTTTTTTCCTAAATCTTCTGCATTGTTAATATCTTTAAGGTGACATTTACGGGAGTATTCATAATCTCTCTCCATGCTTTTGTCATCTTTAGCGACAGTAACACTAGAGGCTACAAATGATGAAGTCTTATAACCTTTGCAAAAACCATCACTATTAGCCAAAATAAAATTCGATTTATCTTCTACAAAGCTAGATTCTGTGTTAACTATTTTTTTATCCTTTGAGGCAGCAGCTTCGAGCCTAGACAAATATTCAACTTTTTCATCATTTTCTATGTGATCATCATCATACAAATTTAAATCTCTGACTTCATTAGCTAGTAGATCTTTATCTGGGAGCGAGTTGAATTCATCCTCTGGAGTATTTTTTGTGGTTTCGATACATTTTTCGATTAAAATAGTAAGGTTCTCTTTTAATAAGTTCGATGAAGATATAGATGATTTTTTCTTACCTATAAATGTAGTAATGTCGATACCAAGATTATCTGACCTATTAGACTCATCTAATTTTTTATTCCTAAAGTTTACTGTTTCTGAAATAGAATTACCTACATTAACGCTTATATCTGTAGCCCCTAATTTTTTTGCTAAATCTAAACAGTATGAAGCCTTATTTTCTAAATATTCTTGATCTTTAACCATTTATAGACTGGTGCCACCAACAGTCATCTTATTAATTAATATAGAGGGTTGAGCCACTCCAACAGGCACACCTTGTCCTGCTTTACCACAAGTCCCAATACCTGGATCTAACATCATGTCATTCCCAACCATTGAAACTTCTTTTAAAATTGAAGGGCCATCTCCAATAAGAGTTGCTCCTTTTATTGGTGAACCAATTTTACCATTAATTATTTCATATGCTTCTGTACAATTAAAAACAAATTTCCCAGAAGTAATATCAACTTGTCCACCACCAAAACTTACTGCAAAAATTCCTTTATCTACAGACTTAATCATTTCTTCTTGAGTTTGTTTGCCACTCAACATCATAGTATTTCTCATGCGAGGTAATACAATATGTCTATAATTTTCTCTTCTACCACTACCTGTTGATCTTGTTTTCATTAATCTTGCATTAAGTCTGTCTTGCATAAAATTTTTTAAAATTCCATTTTCAATTAATACTGTTTTTTCTGTGGGCGTACCCTCATCATCAATAGTAAGACTTCCTCTTCTGTTGTCTAAAGTTCCATCGTCAACAATGGTAACTCCTTCACTTGCAACTTTTTGGCCCATTAAATTATGAAATGCTGAGGTTTTTTTTCTATTAAAATCTCCCTCTAAGCCATGTCCTATCGCCTCATGAATAAGAATAGCGGGCCAACCTGGGCCAAGAACAACCTTCATTTCTCCTGCTGGAGCTGGTTTACTCTCTAAATTTACCGAGGCTATTCTAAAAGCCTCGTCACAAACATTTTTCCAGTTATCATCTGTCAAATAAGAGTCATAAGATTGTCTACCACCTACTCCATAAACTCCTGTCTCTTTTCTTCCATTTTTCTCTAGCATTACTGAAACATTGAACCTTATTAATGGTCTTACGTCAGTTAATGACTCCCCTCCTGACCTAATAATTTCTATAGATTTTTGTTCTCCACTAAAATTTGAAGTTACTTGTTTTACACAATTATCTTTTTTTCTTAGATAATCATTAACCTTATTTAGTATATCTATTTTTGAATTGAGTGTTTTTTCCTCTAAAGGATTAATACTTTCATAATACTTTACATTTGATTTGGGAATAGAATAATTATAAGTGCCATTAGCTGATTTTAAAGTTGATTTTAAATTTTCAGATGATTGTTTTAAGGAATTTTTTGAAATTTCATTGGAATGAGAATAGGCAACAACCTCATCTGATACAGCTCTAAAACCAAATCCTAGATCAGAATTATAGTTAGAATTCTTAATTTTATTATCATCTAATAAAATTGTCTCAGATTTAGAATTTTCTAAATAAAGCTCACCATCATCACATTTTTTAAGCGTGTTAGAGACTATATTTTCAGCCTCACTTCTAGATATATCTGATTTTTCAAAAAAATTGCTCATTTATATAAAACATAGCCCGTTTAAGATAATTTTCAACTAGTGTATTTTACGCATGTACTTTATATGCATAATTAGTAATAAAATACGATTATGAAAGTTTATTTCAATAATTCTTGTAAAATCTGTAAAACTGAAATTGACTTATATAAAAAAGAAAAGATTCAAGGAATTGACTGGATTGATATTACTAATAATATTTCAGCAGAGAAAGAAACTAACAAAAATAATAAAGAACTGTTAAGAAGACTTCACATCAAAGATAAGGAAAAAATTATTGCAGGAGCTGAAGCGTTTTTATTTTTATGGAAAAAAATACCAAAATATAGATTCCTTTACAAATTTTTTAGTCTTCCAATAATATTTAATATATTTTCTTATGGATATGAATTTATTGCTTTCTTTTTATATTTAAAAAATAAAAAACTAATTAAAAAAAAATATTAAAAACTGACTTAATAAAGACATTGAGGCAATAAACATAACAAGCACTATGGAATACATTAATAAGACAATTTTATTTTTTTTTCTTCTTAATCTCACAAAATCTTTATCATCTAAATCAGATATATCCCTGTCTCCTACTACTGGATAATCATAACTGAATCTCCAGGTACTATCTCCTAGTCTTGAGTCCAAATTATTAAAGTAATTTATCCAAGCAATTACATATTTTAGGATCAAATATAAAATTATGAGAAAGATCGTACCAAAAATCATATTATATAAAAATTAAACATATAATAAAATTTAGTTTTCACTTTTAGCTCTTTTTCTAGCAATAAGTTGCGTTAATGAGTCAACCATCGTATCTGAAGCTTTAAAAATATCTATATTTTTAAATTCATGAGATACATTTTTTTCAGGATTAGTTTTATCTTCTATTATAATTCCTTCATCTGGAGAATTATCTTTTATATATATTAAAAGTAACCAATTATCATCCTCAGACTCATCCCACTTAATAAATATTTCTCCATTTTCAAATCTTCTATCAATGCATCTTAAAATAGACATATGCCTTGTGATATATCTCTTATTGAGTTGAAAAACTAAGCTGCTTGCACTTCTGTAAAAACTTTCTAAAGCAAACTCGATCTTCTGTCTTGCTAAAGTGTATTCTTTTTCTTTAATTAAAAGAGTTTCTCTATCTTCATCACCTTGAATTTTTACACCTAAGGCCTCCACTCTTTCCTTAATTTTTTGATCTCTAATTATTCTGTATTTGTCTTTTAATTGCTCTATTCTTTTTTGCAATCCAGCATAGTCTTCTCGTTTCTCTTTTAACGAAATTTTTTCAAGTCTTTCTAATTCTTTTACTTCTCGAATTCTAAATTTCTCTATTTGTTTATCTAATCTTAATTGTTTTAAAAATTTTTTCTGTCTTTCTGCTTGTTCGATTCTTAAGATAGCCTGTTCTTTTCTTAGAAATAATTTTATGTCTTTTGCTCTTAATTTTTCTAATCTAGCTTCTTCTTTTAATACTTGCTCTTTCTGTCTAAGTCTAAGTACTTCATCTTCTTTTTTTTTATTTGCTAAAGCTATTTTTTCTTTTCTCTCATTTTCTACTTTTTCTATTTTTCTTCTTCTGATTTCATCGGTCTTTAAAATTTTGTAATTTGAAATCGTTTCAGAAACTTTATCGAAAAAACTTTGAATATTCTTCTCAATTTTAGAAAAAAAACTTAAATTAAGTTCTGGTTTTAAAGAAAGCTGAAATTTAATTAATTTTAAGATAACACTATTTTTTTCAGTATTTTTAACTTTAATTTTTTTTTTTATAACTTTTCTATTTTGATTATTTTTTCTTAATTTAACAATTTTTTTCTTTTTAATATTTTTATTTTTTTTTATAGGTCTCTTAGTTCTTTTTCTATGTTTTATAACTGGCTTTTTCTTCCGATTTTTTTTTAATTTTTTTATTTTTTTTTTCATCTGTGAGAAAAAAATATCCTATCAATTTTTTATTGATAAATATAGTCTCTAGTCACTGGGGTTGATTTATAATTTTTAGTAAGTTGAAATTGATATACAACTTGATCTCCCCACTTAAACGACATTTCACAACCAGTAAGATAAAATTCCCACATCCTAAAAAATTTTTCATCAAACATTTGCACGATTTTATCTTTATTCCTTATACAATTTTCTTTCCAGTGTCTTAAAGTGTGAGAATAATGAAGTCTTAGAACTTCAATATCATTAACAATTAGCCCAGCTTTTTCGATAGGATTAGTAACTTCGCTCAAACTTGGAGTATACCCGCCCGGAAAAATATATTTTGTAATCCAAGGATGAGGGTCTCTTGGAGGATTTACCGAACCAATAGTGTGTATTAATGAAATGCCATTATCTTTTAGTAATTTTTCTATTTGACAAAAAAATTTTTTATAAAATTTTCTTCCAACATGCTCAAACATTCCAACACTTACTATCCTGTCAAATTTCTCATTCAATTCTCTATAATCCATTAATTTGAAACTGACTTGATTTTCTAGATTCATCTCTTTAATTTTTTTATTAGCATAATTTAATTGTTTCTCTGACAGTGTAATACCCGTAACTTCACATTGGGCGCTCTTCGCAATATCAATTGCAAGCGATCCCCAGCCACTTCCTATGTCCAAAACTTTTTGATTTGGTTTTATATTCAATTTTTTTATTATATGATTTATCTTATTATTTTGGGCCGTTTCTAAACTATCATTTTCATCCTTAAAATAAGCACATGAATATTGTCTTTTAGGATCTAGAAATAAGTCATATAGATCTTCCTTAATATCATAATGATGAGAAACATTCATTTTTGATTTTTTGATAAAATTAAAATTTGTTAGATATCTATAAGAACCTCTAATTCTATTAATTAAATAACTAAAAAAATTTAGTTCTTTCCGTCCGAAATTCATCAAAGCTAAATCTAAGAAATCTGAGAGAGTTCCATTTTCTATAACAATTTCTCCATTTGTATATGCCTCCCCAAAATATAGATCTGGGTGTAATAAAAGCTTAAAATGTAATTTTTTATTTAATATTTTTACTTTGATAGCGTTTTTTTCAGGTTTGCCTATTATGTAATTTTTAGAATTAGCATCTATTAATATAAAACCTCCTATCTTAAAAACTTTATTTAAAAATGTTGCTAATTGCATATTAAGCTGCCTCAAAAGATTTAAAATTAAAATTAATATCTTTTAACTCATCCATTAATTTTTTTTCTTCAGAGTTACTTAACAATCTTAATGGGGGTAATAAATTTTGATAAATTTTATCTTCTTTTGAATAAAAACTGTGTAATCCAGAAATTAAATTAAAATTATCAAAAGCTTTTCTTACATCGCATAATCTTTTATTATGCGTTTGTGTTTTGTTTGAAAAATAATCATCATAGACTTTTCTAGATAAATTAGCTGTGACATTACAAGTTGCAGTTATAATGCCAGAACAACCCTTCTCTAAGCCACTTAAAAGTTTTAATTCTGATCCTGGCAAAACTGAAAAGTTTTCTATTTGTATTTTTTCAAATAAATTGTATGTACTGTCTTTAATACCAACTACTTGGTCTGGAAATCTCCTTACAAGTTCCTCAACACAATGCTCACTAAATCTATAACCACATAATTTTTCGAAGTTATAGAGTATGATCTCAATATCATTCAATTTCTCAACAATTTTAGAATAAAATGTTTCAACCTCGGAATCTTCATATTTATAATATGCAGGAGGCATTACTAAAAATTTTTTAAAACCTAAGGATAAAGAAATCTTCATTAAATTTATAGTTTCTCCTAAAGAATTTAAACCTGTTCCTATTAAGTAATTATTTTTATATTTGCTTAATGATAATTTATTTAAGAGATTTATTTTCTCTGCAATTGGAATTAATTGCGCTTGTCCTGTGCTTCCAAAAATTGCAACTCCATGGCATCCTTGTTCAATAAGTTTTTCTGAGTGCAAAATTGTTTTTTCAACGTTTAAACTTAAATCGGCATTTAATATTGACATTCCAGCTGCATATATTCCTTTTATTTTTGACATAAATTTTTTTTTATTTTTAGTATAATAGAAAAATTATTTATATGAAAACTGGAATTTTCTTAAGCTACAAAGGCCTTGGTGCAAATTTACTTCATCTTAGTTACTGCCATCAAATATCAAAAAAATTTGGTCCCACAACGCTCATTACATTAAACCCAAAGTTAAAAGAGGTCTTGGATAAAGATCCAAATTTTACAGATATTATATATCTAAATAAATTTTATAAAAAGGTTTCAGATATTATAAATCTATCAAATTTCTTTAAAAAATTAAACTTAGATAACATTTATATATTTTATCCAAGTTTAAGATTTTTTTGTGCAGCTAAACTAGCAGGTATAAAAAATGTTTATAATTATCCCTTTTTTAAAAAAAAAAATTTACACTTAGTTGAAGCAGCGAAAAAGTTTACTGAAAAAAATTTAGGAATTATTGAATGTCCCACTGAAAGTAGAATTAATGTTGATATCGATAAAGTAAATGATTTAAAGAAAAATGATCTAAAAAAGATTATTATTGGTATCGGCTCATCAGGACCTACAACAAAATGGGGAAAAAAGAATTATTCATCCTTGATAAAGAGAATAAAAGAAAATAAAAATTTTTATTTTTATTTGCTATGTGGACCTGATGAAAGTAATGACGCAGAGGAAATTATTAAAGATGTCGGAAAAGAATGTTGTGAGTCCCTAAGTAACAAAAGTATTAGTGAAATTAAAAACTATATATATCTAAGTGATATCTATATAGGTAATGATTCTTTTGGACATCACATATCGTCGCAAATGGGTAAGCCAAGTTTTGTGATCTTATTAGACACTCCAAGAGCTTATACTGACTATAGTGTCAATCAAAAAAAAATTATTCCACAAAATATTGACTTGAATAAAATTTCTCACGACTCTAAGTTAAATCCAAATTCTATTTCAGTAGAGATGGTAATGAATGAAATCGAAAAATTCATTTAACTTCATTCATTAATACATCTCTTGCTTCATTTACAATAGACGACAGTCGTGCAGTTTCTGGTGAAACATCTGGATGTATTTTTTTTTGAATCTTTAAATATGCTTTGTTAATATCCTCTTTAGTTAATTTTTTTTTTTCATCTAAATTTAATATTTTATATGATTCTGAAACTGAGAGATCTGAAAAGCTCTTTCTATGCGCTTGATTAAATGAAAATCTACCACTTCTCCTTAAAGTTTGAATTAACCTAAAAAGAGATATCAATTGAAATATGGATAGACCTTTTAATTTTAATAATGCAAGGCTTGCGAGTGTTAAGGGTAATGTTAATAGAAATTTTCCTCCAATAGCAAATAATACTGCTAAAAATATAAAGCCAATGATCATTAAAAATCTTAGACCTTTGGATATTTTTTTGGATGAGATATTGCTAATAAATTTCAAGAGAAAATAAAAAATTAACAATATTACTACTGTATAAATTATTATATTCATATAATCCTTCTATCTATGAAAGTACCACAACTTAGAAAAAAACTGGAAATAAAATCTTGTCACAATATTACATGGGAAGATAATTATAGCTGGATCCATCAAACTAATATTTTAGAGGTGCTTAAAGATAAAGATAAGCTTAATCCAGAGGTAAAAGATTATTTAATACAGGAAAATAGTCATACAGAATATCATTTGAAGGATACAAAAAATTTACAAAAAGAACTTTTTGATGAAATCAAGGGAAGAATAAAACTTGATGATGAGTCTCTTCCATACAAAGACCATACTTATGAATATTGGACCAAGACTACTATTAAGGGTAATTATTCTATCAAACTCCGAAAGAGAATAAATTCAAATAAGGTAGAGGAAATTTGGAATGGTGATAAAGAAAAAAAAAAATTAGAAGTTGAATACTTTGGGGTTGGTGATCTTGAAGTTAGCCATAATGATAAATTTCTTGCATACTCATTGGATATTAAAGGATCAGAATATTACACTATATTTGTAAGAGAAATTGAAACTAATAAAATAATTACAAAAGAAATCTATGATACATCAGGAAGTATTACATTTAGTTTAGATGATAAATATATATTTTATTCTAAGTTAGATAGTAATCATCGAGCAAGAAAAATTTATAGACATAAATTGGGTAACTTAGATAAGAGTGATGATTTGATATTTGAGGAAAAAAGTGAAGCTTTTACAGTAGGTATTAATTTAAGCTCAGACGAAAAGTATTATTTTATCTCATCTTCAGATCATAATACTTCAGAACAATACTATTTTGACGTGGATGAGAAAATACCAAATCCTAAATTAATTAAAAAAAGACGTAAAGGTATACTTTATTCAATTAATTCGTGGGATAGTAAATTTTATAACCACACTAATGAAGATGCGGAAGATTTTAAAATTGATATCTCTGATAGTCTTGAAAAACAGAATTGGAGGGCTTTTGTAGCGGCTAAAAATGAAGTTTTAATTGGCAGCTGTATGTTCTTAAAAAATTGGATACTTCGATCAGAAACATCTAATGCATTAGATAAGTTATTTGTAAAAAATATTAATTCAGGCATAGAGGAAGAAATAATCTTTTCAGACGAACCAGTCTGTGTACCAAACATTTCTTTTAGACAAAAAGATAGAAATACAGATGAGGTGTATATTGGATATTCCTCTCCAAAAACTCCGTCAAGAGTTTATTTATATAATTTTTCGACTAAACAAAAAAAATTAGTTAAAGAACAATTAATTCCCTCTGGACATAATCCTGATGATTACATTGTTGAAAGAGTAGAATTCAAATCTCATGATGGAAGATTAGTCCCTTTAACTATAACGAGACATAAAAAAACTAAAATAGATGGATCAGCTAATTTATTGCTTTATGGTTATGGTTCATATGGAAATTCAATGAGTCCAAGTTTTTCATCAACAAGACTAAGTTTAATTAATCGAAATATAATTTGGGCGACAGCACATATTAGAGGTGGCATGGAAAAAGGCATGAAATGGTGGAAAGAGGGAAAATTAATAAACAAAAAGAATACTTTCGAAGATTATATATATGCTGCTAAATATTTGATAGAAAAAAAATATACATCTAAGGGGAAAATTATAGGTATGGGTGGATCAGCAGGAGGGCTGTTGATGGGAGCCGTCGTTAACAAAGCGCCAGATTTATTCTTAGGTATGATAATGGCAGTTCCATTTGTAGACTCACTAACCACAAATCTTGATCATTCTTTGCCTCTGACTGTTGGAGAGTTTGATGAATTTGGAAATGCTAAAGAAAATAAAGATCATTTTGAATATATATTTTCTTACGCTCCATATAATAATATAAAGAAAATGGACTATCCTCACATGCTAATAACAACGAGTTTAAGTGATAACAGAGTTTTGTTTGATGAACCTGCAAAATTTACAGCTAAACTAAGAGACTTCAAAACTGATAATAATTTATTACTTTTAAAAACTGAAATGAATGCTGGTCATGGTGGAAAATCGGGAAGAGATGGTGCGATAGAGGAAATATCTTTAGATTATGCTTTTGCATTAAAGATTGCAAAAAAACTTTAAATTTAAATCTTGAAAATATTTTAATGATTACCATATACAACTTGTTAGTCGCCTAATGGGACTTTCAAAATAAAACTTGCTTAACAAAGGAGGAAATATGACAAGTAAGGATCTATCTATATTTAACTCCCTAAGACCGTTTTCAATCGGGTTCGACGATATGTTTGATCAATTTGAAAATATGCTAGGGAATGGTACGATGACTATGCAGTCGAACTATCCACCATACAACATTCGAAAAACAGGTAAAGACAATTATGCGATAGAAGTTGCGCTAGCTGGCTTTAATAAAAAGGATGTTGAAGTTGAATTTGAGGATAATTTATTAACTGTTAGAACAAAACAAATAAATAAGTCTCAAGATCAAAATAAAAATGGTGAAATTATTCATAAGGGTATTTCACAAAGACAATTTGCTAGATCATTTACTATTGCAGACGATGTAAAAGTAAATGATGCGGAGCTGAAAGATGGTCTTTTAACAATATCTTGTGAAAGAATAGTGCCAGATCATAAAAAGAAAAAACTTATAGAAATTAAATAAGTAAACCTTGCTTGCGGAGCTTAGTCTCCGCAGGTAAAATTAAAAACAACCATTTGAAACAAATCCTATTACAATAGAACTAGAGTTAATTTCAAATTTTCTTTCACAAGGAATTCCATACTTTTTTGTTTTATAAATAAATTCTGTATTGCCTTTTTCATTTTTATAACTTTCATCTGGATTTCCTAATTCAACCTTTAGTTCATTTGAAGACTGCCCAATGAACTTTGATAATTTTTTATTTTCTTTTTCAACAATTGCATCTGTTTTTTCTTTGACAGTTTGACAGCTCAAAAGCGTGAAACAAAAAATGACTAGAAGAATTATTAATTTCAAATTTTTCACTATTTAACATTATCAATTAATTTATGTCATAAATATAAACTTCTAAGTTGAATTATGTGAATAAAATCAGATTTTGTAAGGTAATTTAGTGAAGAATCAAATAACTAAAACATCTACAGGAGGAATAATGTTAGATAAATATTTTGAATATAAAAAACACAAAACAAATTTTAAAACAGAAGTTATAGCCGGAGTTACGACTTTTTTAACAATGGCGTACATAATGTTCTTAAATCCATTCATATTATCCGGTGAATTTGCAGGACCTGAAAAAGGCTTTTTTGATTTCGGGGCAGTTTTTACTGCAACAATAGTTGCAACGGCTCTTGCATGTTTCATAATGGCTTTTTACGGTAAAACTTGGCCAATTGGACTTGCCCCTGGAATGGGTATAAATGCATTTGTAGCATTTGGGGTTGTGGCTGGTATGGGTTATACGCCTCAAGCAGCTTTAGGAGCAGTCCTAGTAGCAGGAGTATTATTTTTAATTATTTCTTTAACACCTATAAGAGCATGGTTAATTAATTCAATTCCAAAAAGTCTAAAACTTGGTATTGGGGCAGGAATAGGTTTATTTTTAGCAATCATTGGCCTAGAAATTATGGGTGTGGTTGCTGATCATCCAGTAACATTAGTTACACTAGGTGATATTAAAAACCCTTTAATAATTTTGGGATGTTTAGCATTTGTATCCATGATTGTGATGGAAAAACTTAATGTAAAAGGAAATATTATTATTGGAATAATTGCCTTTAGTATAATTGCTTGGATATCTGGTTTAGCTAAATTTAATGGCGTTGTTGGAAGTATACCACCAATGACCTATTTAATGGATTTTGATTTAACTGCTGCTTTTACAGCAGGCATGTCTACAGTTATATTTACTCTTTTATTTATTGATTTCTTTGATACTGCAGGAACATTAACCTCTGTTGCTAATGTCGCTGGCAAAGTTGATAAAAATGGAAAAGTAAAAGATATAGAGAAAGCGATGATGTCTGATAGTGTTGGGACTGTTGCTGGAGCCCTGATGGGTACTACTACTGTTACAAGTTATGTGGAGTCAGGAGCGGGTGTAAAAGCTGGTGGTAGAACTGGAATGACATCATTAGTTATTGGTATATTATTTTTAGCTTGCTTGTTTCTCTCTCCGCTTGCAACAAGTCTTCCTAAAGAAATCGATGGAGCAGCACTGCTTTATGTTGCTGTTTTATTTGTAAGAAATATAACTGATATTGAATGGGATGATATTTCTGAGTCTGCGCCCGCTGTATTAGCTATGATAGCAATGCCTTTAACTTACAGTATTAGTAATGGTATCGCACTAGCATTTATCTCCTATGCTTTGATCAAAATTTGTACTGGAAAGTTTTCAACAACTTCTCCAGCTATTTGGGTTATTGCAATTTTAAGTTTCTTGAGTTTTGTAGTTGCTTGATCCAAAAAATAAACAGGGCTAATCAATTAGCCCTGTTTATTAATTTCGATAATTTTTTCAATTGATAATTCCTCATAATGCTCAGTTGGTTGCACAATCCAAGGATCTGAATTTAATTTAACGGGGCAAAAATCTGGCTCGAATGATGATGATTTCTTTTTCCACAAACAAGCTGTCTTAACCTCTTTAATATAATCCTTAGTTGGACCGTAATTTTTTAACCATTCAATGCTTTTATTTAAGGTTAAACCTGTGTCTGATAAATCATCTATTAGAAGCACTCTATTAAAATCCTCGTTATTTGCTAAAGAACTTATTTCCCGAGCAAACATGAGTTCTCCTTGTTTGTCCTCGATGCCCTTGCCTGAGTAACTTTGAATAACTATATATGCTATTGGTAACTTTAATATTCTTGATAAAATATCTATTATAGGTGCTGCACCTCTCATGATGCCAACAAGGACTGTCGGTTTGTAATTCTTGTGAATTAGTAATGCTAATTTCTCTACAATTTTATTATATTCGTTAAAGCTAATAATTAATTTGTCTGCCATGGAAGTTTTTATAATATAAATAAATAAAAGTAAAAAAAAATTAAATAGTGAGTAGAGTGAATATGAAAGGTTATATTGTGTGTGTTTATGAGGTTGTTAAAGACAAAGATGCTTTGAAAAATTATGCTCTAAAAGCTAAAGAAGCAGTAGAAAAACATAGTGGAAAATTTCTAATAAGAGGAGGCAAAAAAATAACCACTGAAGGGAATGAATTTGTAAGAACGGCGGTCATAGAATTTTCCTCATTTGATCAAGCAAAAAAATTTTTTTATTCTAGTGAATACAAAATAGCACATGATTTATTAAAAAATACAGTTGTAAGACACCACCAGATTATAGAAGGCAATTAGTATTGTATTGGCTTAGGATCAATACTTCTCCATAAATACCATGTGGCAACAGAACAGTATGGTGAAAATCTTTTATTAAGCAGATTTACAAATTTATCTGGAGGTAAATATTTTTTCTTATAATTTTTTGAGATTGCTCTTAAGAGTCCAATATCCTGAATAGGCCAAATGTTAGACCTATTATATGTAAACAGAAGAATCATTTCTGCAGACCATCTTCCAATTTGTCTCAATTTTGATAAATAATTAATAGCATCCTCATCTGACATTTTATTTAATAATCTAGGATTAAATGATTTATCGAGTATTTGATTAGCAAGACTTTTTATACCTAAAACTTTCTGGCGACTTAAACCACATTTTTTTATCTGAGAAAAAGTTAATTTTGAAACAGTTTTGGCATTAATATTATTTTTACATTTTACTTTAAATTTTAAAAAAACAGAATCAGCTGCTGCAACACTAATTTGTTGTCCAATAATACTCTTGCAAAGAGAGAAAAAAATATCTCTTCGAGACGTTAAAATAGTCTCTGACGGACTTTGATAATTCTTAATTAATTTAGACATGATCTTATCTTTCTTTGACAAATATTTTTTTGCTTTACTCCAATATTTTGGAACTTTAGTCATTAATCACTTCGGAAGTAGTAATTTTCTTTTTATAAATTTCTCTTCTAAAAATAATCATAGTAGAAATTATAACTAAAGCGGCACCAAATAATGTCTTGATTGTTGGTACCTCATTCCAAATAAAATAACCAAAAAAAATTGCAAATACTAGACCTAAATATTTAAGCGGAGTAACTAAAGATACTTCTGATAATTTAAATGATTGGCTTAACCATAAATTTGCAACTCCACCAAATATACCAACCATAGATAATAATAAGAAATCTTTAAAATCTGGCATTACCCATCCCTGTGGAATACTAAAGAAACTTAAAATAGTTATGGCTAAAGAAAAATAAAAAGAGATAAGCCAAACTGGTTCTGAAGTTGAAAGTTGTCTAATGGCTATTGCAACATATGATAGTCCTAAACAAAAAATTATTGGAAAAATATAATAAATATTTAAAGAAGTGATTCCAGGTTCAGTAATGACTAAAATTCCGATAAATCCAACTATCACTGCTAACCATCTGTATACACCGACCTTTTCATTTAACAAAAAAATTGAAAAAATAGTTGTAAAAATTGGAGCAGCAAAGGAGATACTTACAACAGTTGCTAACGGTAAGCTTCTTAATGCAATAAAAATAGCTACTAAGGCAATTAATCCAGAAAAACATCTTAAGAAATGAAGTCCTGCTCTCTTAGTAAGGTAGAAATTATGTAATCTTTCTCTAGGGATTATGAAAAAATAAAAAATTATTCCGAAAAATCCTCTAAAAAATAAAACTTGTCCGATTGGGTAGTCAGTTGACCATTTTACTATTACATCCATAATCGAGAAAGCACAAACGGACATAAACATGTACAAAAAGCCTAATTGATTTTTACTTAACATAAGAATAATTTGTAAATTAATTTAATTTATAATCAATGGAAATAGCAGTTTTAGCTCTTGGGTGTTTTTGGGGACCAGAAATTAAGTTTAGTAAAATTGAAGGTATTATAAAAACAGAAGTAGGATATTGTGGTGGCAATAGTTCTGTGACAACCTATAAAGAAGTCTGTTCAGGGCAAACAAATCATGCTGAAGTTGTTAAGCTTGATTTTGATGAAAAAATTATAACTTACGAAAAAATTCTAAAAATTTTTTTTCAAATTCACGATCCTACTACTCTCAATTCTCAAGGGCCAGATTTTGGGACTCAGTATAGAAGTGAAATTTTTTACCTAAATGATAAACAAAAAATGATAGCTGAGAGGATATTGCAAGAAGTAAATGAAAGATTATCAGGAAAAGTTGTAACTAAAATTTCTTTTTTAAAAAATTATTGTCCCGCGGAAGAATACCACCAAAAATATTTAGAAAAAAGATAAATGTCTTTAGTAGAGTCAGATTGGTTAGATAAAAATATTAATAAAGTAAAAATAATTGATTGTTCCTGGCACATGCCTCAAACTAATCGAGTTGGTCTCGATGAATATAAAAATCAACATATTCCAAATGCAATATTTTTTGATTTAGATGATAATTCTAAAAAAAATACCGATCTACCTCATATGTTAGTAGAAATAAAAGAATGGGAAAAAATCGTGTCTCAAATGGGAATTAAAAAAGAAGATGAAATTGTCATTTACGATAATTCAGACGTAATCAGTTCATGTAGATGTTGGTTTAACTTCATATATTTTGGACATGACCCTAAACTAGTTCATGTTTTAAATGGGGGATTAAAAAAGTGGATTTCTGAGGAGAGAAGAGTTACTAAAGAATTAACAAATGTTCAGACATCTAAATATAAAGCTTTAGAAAGAAAAGAATTAGTTAAGAGTAAAGAATTAATTAATCTCAACATAAACATTCAAAAATTTAAAATAATTGATGCTCGAAGTAAAGAGAGATTTGAAGGAAAAGTTCCAGAACCAAGAAAAGGTTTAAGAAGTGGAAGTATAAAAAATTCCTTTTGTATTCCCTTCAACCAATGTTTAAATCTTGATAAAACTTTCAAAAATAAAAAGGACCTTAAAATAATTTTTAAAACTTGCTTAAAAAATACCAGTGAACAAAATATAGTTTTTTCATGTGGTTCAGGTGTTACTGCGTGTGTTTTGGCACTAGCTTATTCGCTGATAAATGATAAATATCATCCTTGTATTTATGATGGCTCTTGGGCTGAATACGGCATAATTTAGATTAAAATGAAAAGATCAAAAAAAATTATTTCTATACTGTTAATATTTTTTTTAATCATAGCGATTGTGATTATTGGAAGAGTAATGATTGGTAATCATTTTAAAAAAAAATTTAGCAAAAGACCTCCTCCTGGAGTAATGGTTACAAAAGTTATGAAGAAGGAATTTTCAGAGAAAATTGAAACTTTTGGTACTGCTGTTTCAAAAAAATCTAAAACATTTAAAATTAAAAAAGATGATCTTTTTGAGGATTTGGAATTAAGAAATTTCGTAAAAAAAGGAGATATCTTAATAAAATTAAAAAGTGGAAATATCTTAGCCCCCTTTAATGGTGTTTTGGGCTACACTGGCCTAACGGAGGATATTCTTGTATCAAATAATATTATTATTATAACGCTAGATGATAACTCAACGATATATTCAGATATAAAAATTCCTGAAAATTACTCAGCTTCTATAAAAAAAGGGTTACCTGTAAATGTTAAAATATCTAGTTACAAAGATAAAGTTTTTCAAGGTGAAATAGATTTTGTTTCAAGCAGAATTAATGCAGACACAAGAAGTTTACTTTCTAGAATAAAAGTAGAAAATAAAAACTTAGATTTAATTTCAGGATCTTTATTAGAAGTGAGTGTTAAATTTAATTTAAGAAATTCATTAAGTGTTCCTGATACAAGTGTAATGGTAGAAGGGGACAAATCATATGTCTACAAAATCACAGATGAAAATGTTGCGAATAAAACTGAGGTAATAACTGGCCTTAGATCTAATAAAAATATCGAAATCATTTCTGGATTAGATGAAGGAAATATTGTTGTGGCAGAGGGTTTAAAAAAAGTAAGACCTCGAGGAAAAATAAAACCTATTAGTAAATAGATGTTTATCACAGAACTAAGCATTAGAAGACCAACTGTATCTTGGGTGATGTCTTTAATTTTGATTATATTTGGTTTGTTTGTCTTTTGGAAACTGCCTGTAAGAGAACTACCTGATGGGATCCAACCACCTGTTGTTCAAATACAAGTAGATTATAAATCTGCAGCTGCCTCGATTATAGATCAAGAGGTGACTCAAGTATTAGAAGATGTCATAGGAGGTGCAGAGGGTATCAAAAATATAGACTCTAAATCAGAGAATGGCAGAAGCACTATAAATGTAGAGTTTGATACTAGTATGGATTTAGATAACGCAGCAAATGATATAAGAGAAAGAGTTGCTAGAGTTGTAGATAATTTACCATCAGAGTCTGACCCCCCTCAAATATTAAAAAGAGCTGCTGGGTTTACCACTACTATGTGGTTGTCTTTGTCATCATCTACATGGAGTGACCTTGAATTAGGAGACTATGCTGAGCGTTTTTTAATAGATCAATTTTCAAGTGTCAAAAATGTAGGAAGAATAAGGGTAGGTGGATTAAGAGAATTAAGTATTAGGATTTGGGTTGATCCAATTAAACTAGCAGCAAACGATTTAACAATACAAGAATTAGAGCTAGCTTTAAGAGGTGAAAATATTAGTCTACCAGCGGGCACTCTTGAAGCAGATAATATTGATCTCACTCTTAATTTAGATAAATCCTATAATGATATAAATTCTATTAAACAACTCCCAATAAAAAAGACAAATAACAAAGTTATTTTGCTGGCAGATGTTGCTAATATTGAGTTTGGTCCAGTTTCAGAGAAAACTTTATTTAAAGCTCAAACTAAAGATCAAGTAAATTTAAAAACTGTTGGTATTGGTATATACGCAAGAAGCGGGGCATCTACAGTCGAACTTTCAGATAATATAAAAAAAAGAATTATTGAAGTTAAAAAATCTCTACCTGAAGAATTAGATTTAAGGGTATCTTTTAATAGGGCAAATTATGTAGAGGCAGCAATTGAGGAAGTGTACAAAACCCTAATTATTGCATTCATTTTAGTTGTATTAATAATATATTTATTCCTAGGTAATCTTAAAGCTGTAATAGTACCAGCTATAGCTCTTCCAGTAAGCTTAATTGCTTCCTTCTTGGGTCTTTATATTTTTGGACTTTCAATAAATATTTTTGTTCTTTTAAGTTTTATATTGGCTATTGGAATAATTACTGATGACTCAGTAATTATGACTGACGCAATATATAGAAGGATAGAAAATGGTGAAACACCATTAATTGCAGCATACAAAGGTTCCAAGCAAATTTCATTTGCAATAATAGCTACCACTTTGATTTTAGTTGCTGTCTTTCTTCCTCTAATTTTTATAGAGGGAATATCAGGAACATTATTTAAAGAAACAGCAATAGCTTTATCTTTTTCTATAATTATATCCTCTTTTGTAGCTCTTACTTTGTCTCCTATGCTTGCAAGTAAATTTTTATATAAAAGAAAGTCAAAAAAATTAGTTATTCATAAATTTGAAAAAATTTTCTTAAGCTTTGCTAATTTTTATAGAGAAACTCTAGATGTAATTGTTAACAAAACAAGAATTGTTGGTTTTTTTATCATTTTTATAATTTTTTCATCAGTTTTATTATTCACATTTTCAAAAAAAGAACTCTTACCTATGGAAGATCGTGGAGCTTATCTAATAATTGGCGCAACAGATGAAGGAAGTTCTTTCGAATATACCCAGGAACAAGCCCAAAAAGTTGAAGCTCGATTGCTCCCACTTCTACAAACTGAAGATAGCCCCTATTCTAGATTTATAATGAGAGTGCCCGGATTTGGGAGTTCAGCTAATTCTTATAATAGTTTCATAATCATAGCACTACTTGACGATTGGAAAAATCGAAAAAAAAGTCAACAAGTTGTTTTAAGAGAAGCGATAGGAAAAATTGTTACTCTTCCACAAGCATTAGCTTTTCCGATTTCACCACAAGCCATAAGAGTGTCTAATTATAATAAACCTGTACAAATGGTAATTTACGGAAATACTTATCCCGAATTAGAGGAAATCCAAAAAAAGGTGATAAGAAAACTTAGATCAAATAAAAATCTCTCAAGAATTGAGTCTGATTACAATCGAAACAAACCAGAGGTGAAATTAATAATTAACAAGAATAAAGCAAAAGATTTGGGTGTTTCAACAAAAACAATTGGGGAAACTTTAGAAACACTTTATGGAGGTAAGAAAATAACTACTTTTAATAAACTCGGTAAAGAATACCCAATAATCGTTCAACAATATTTATCAGATAGGAGAAATAAGGATGGAGTTTCGAAAATATTTATACGCTCAGAAACTAACGGAAAACTTATTTCATTAGCAAATCTAGTCAGTTTCAAAGATGAAGGGGCTGCTAAACAATTAGCTAGATACAATAGACAACGAGCTGTGACTGTTTCCGCCAATATTAATGAAAACTACACCTTAGCAGAGGCTATAAAATTCTTTGAAAATGTTATGGTTGATATATCTCCAAAAAATCAAATCACATGGAAAGGAAAATCTGAAGAGTTAAAAGAGACAAGTAATGAATTATTTATAATCTTTGCTTTAGCTTTGTTAACTGCATATTTAGTAATGGCAGCAACTTTTAATTCTTTTATTCATCCGTTTATAATAATTTTGACTGTTCCACTTGCTATTTTTGGAGGATTGGTATTTATTTTATTTCTCAACAGCTCAGTAAATATTTTCTCTCAAATTGCCTTGATTATACTGATAGGTATTTCAACGAAAAATAGTATTTTAATTGTTGATTACGCTAATCAAATTAGAACTACCGGAAAAAGTATTGAAACAGCTGTGAAAGAGGCTTGTTCTGTAAGATTTAGACCAATTATTATGACATCACTGAGCACAATGATTGCAATGATGCCATTAGTCATAGGAAATATTGGACCAGGCGCAGGTGAGGGATCAAGATTAGCTGTGGGATCGACTATTTTGGGTGGAATGATTATTTCTACTTTTTTTACTCTGTATATAACTCCGTCAATGTACTTAGCTCTGGCACAAAACACTAAAAGAATTGATGCTGTAGATATTGAATTGAAAAAAGAATTATCTAAAAAATAAGATATCTATTTTTATTTAAAGCATCCTTACAGCTTGATAATTGTTTTTTATAAATATTAGATTGTTTTTCAACTCTTTTTGCTAATCTAATAACTTTTTCATTTTTTTTATAATATTTATAATTGCCCCACCCTTCATGGTATGCAAGATACTGTTTAAAAGCATCTTTTTTAGAAATTTTTAGAATAGTTTCAGTTTTATTTGTATACCAACCAATAAAATCAACACTATCTTTAAATCTTGCTCGAGTGGCAACTTTATTACCTGTTTCCCTTTTGTATTGTTCCCAAGTACCTTTTACCGCTTGAGAATAGCCAAATGAACTTGATGGTCTTTTAAAAGGAATAATTTTAAATATTTTTTGTCTTGGTGGTTTTGCTAACCAATCAAAATCAGACTCCATTTTTATTATTGCTAATTGCAAATATATTGGAGTGCCCCATTTTTGCTCAACCTTTTTTGCATGTTTATACCAAAAATATCTTTCATCAAATATATCACAACTATTAGATACATTTTTTGGTATTGAGGAACATGCTGAAAAAATAAGAAAAAATAGAATTAAAAATTTATTGAAACTTTTTCTTTTCATTTTTTATAATTTTTAAAAGAATTATATATTTTCCAGTAAGAATATATAATTAATACACCCACAACATTTCCAAATAAATCAGAAAATTCAAAACCCCGATTTGGGATAATAATATGCATGACCTCTAGACTTATGGAAATAAAAAACAAATATACAAATAACAAATTTAATTTTTCTCTTTCATATGTTATATAGCCTAATAATGATAAAGTTATAAAAGCGTAAACGTGATTGGATGATACAATAAAATCTGAGGTAATCTGTGGTTGAAGACCAGCATCCTTATATAGTATCCACCCCAATATACTTCCCGGAAACAAATAGAGTACGATAAGTACCACATTAGCTAAGTAGAAAATTTTTTTTAAATATGAAAAAAATTTGTTAAACATCTATAGTATTTTAATTATATTAAAAAATTTACTATAAGTAATGAACTATTTAATATTGATAAGACACGGTCAAAGTAAATGGAATCTAGAAAAAAGATTCACTGGATGGGTTGATATAGATTTGACAGAAAATGGCATATTAGAAGCAAAAAAGGCGGGAGCATTAATTAAAAAAAAGAATTTATCAATAGATTTTTATTACTCATCGTTTCAATTAAGAGCAAAAAATACATTAAAAATAATTCAAAATATTTTAAATGATAATAAAAATTTTACACAAGCATGGCAATTAAATGAGAGACATTATGGCGCTCTAACTGGTCTTAATAAAATAGAAATGATGCAAAAAATTGGTGAGAAAAAAGTTCATGAATTTAGAAGGTCATGGGATGTTAAGCCTGATCCTTTAAGTAAAAGTAGTCCATTTCATCCAGCCAACATTGAAACTTATAAAAATCTACCAATAAATGTAATTCCCAACACTGAATCTTTAAAAGATACTTATGAAAGAGTAATAAAATATTACAACGAGGAAATTTGTAATCATTTAAAAAATAAAAATGTACTAATATCTGCTCATGGCAATTCAATAAGAGCATTATGCAAATATTTATTTAAATTAGACAATCATATTATTTCTAATTTAGAAATACCTACTGGAAATCCTTTAGTCTTAGAATTCAACGATAATCAAGTAATGAATTCTGAATATCTCGATAAAGAAAGAGCTAAAGATCTTTTAGTTTTTTAAAAATTTCTAAATCTGTTAAATGATAAAATTTATTTTTGCTCTCAAAACCATTTAATTCATCTTTACTCAATAAATTATTCCAAATCTCAGAAATTGAAAAATTTTTTACCTTGTGCTTTTTAAATATTTTTCTATTTAAAATCTGACATCCTATGTATATAAAATCTTTATTATCACCTTTTTTTAATAGATTATCTTTTAACTCAAAATCACCTTGAAAACTTTTATCAAAACTCAAATTTTTATTTGTAGTTAGAAGGATATTATTTAAATTTTTAGAAACGTAATGACTCTGCATTTTTTTTATGTCACCAATATAATTTTCGCCCCAAATCGTATCTGGGTTAAAAATAATATAATCATTATCTGGAAGCTGATTAATCATATTTAAAATTCCACCACCAGTATTTAGAATTTCTTTTCCCTCATCAAATATTTTAATTTCTATTGGAAAATTTTTTTTTTTTATGTACTCTGAAATTTGACTTCCTAAATAAAAGGTATTAATCGAAATTTTTTTTATTCCAAGTTTTAATATAGTTTCAATACAAATCTCTAAAGATGTTTTGTTATTTAACTTTAATAAAGGTTTTGGTACTTTTAATGTAAGTGGATTTAATCTTTTTCCAAATCCAGCGCATAATATGAGTGCTGTATTAATACTCATTTTATTTTACCATGAAAATTTTTTGATAAAAGAATTTTTAAATCTGTAAAAATTTTATTTTCATTAATTCTATCATTTATTAGTTTCCAACAATATGGGATTAACCTTAAATAACTTTTTTTTCCGTCTCTATAAGCTAAACGGGTAAAAATACCAATTATTTTTAGATTTCTCAAAATTGACAAAATTTCAAAATCATTCTTTAGTTTTATGTGGCTCAAATTTTTCGAGCTATTTAGATAATTTTTGTAAATCCTTTGTTTTAATAATTTTGGTGTTTTAAATCTTACGTCATCAATTAGTGAAGCTAAATCATAAGCTCTGTTTCCAATTAAGGTATCCTGGCTATCTACAATACCTATTTGATTTTTTACCAACATTAAATTTGATATGTGAAAATCTCTATGAACAAATACTTCATCTTTAAGTTTTAAATTAATTACAATTTTTTTTATTATCTTTTTAAACTTTAGAATAAAGTTTTTTTTATCATTCAGTAAAGCTTTTTTTACATACCAATCACAAAATAAGTTAGCTTCTTGTATTAAGATCTTATTACTATATTTTGGAATTTTGTATCTTTCACTCATAAAGTTTTTTATATTTTTATCTTTGATTGATTGAATTTTATTTAATAACTTTATAATTTTTTTGAAATATAAAAATTTATTGATTTTTTTTTTTTTAAAGGCTTTAAGAATAGTTAAATTACCAAAATCTTCAATTTCAATATAATTTTTTACATAATTTTCTTTATACAGTTTTGGAGCTAAAATTTTATTTTTAATTAAAATTTTGTTTATCGCATCATACACAAGCAAATTTGTATATTTTTCTTTTTTTGAGTAAACTAAAATGGATGAAAAAATTTTATTTTTTTTTCTATAAAATTTACGAAAAGATGCATCACCTTTAAGCTTTTTCAAATTTTTATAATTGTTCATTTGAAAAATTATAAACTTAATCCTTTTATTTCTACAGATCTTTTTTGGTAGTCGTTTTGATAATTGAATTTTAATTCAATTAGGTTTTTTGGTTTTCTTTTAATTTTTTGCGGCCATTCGATTAAAGTGATAGAACTTGATCTATCAGTAAATAAATCTAAATTTTCTATCTCCTTAGATGATTTAATTCTAAATAAATCAAAATGATTAATCTTAAATTGTTTAATCTGATACTCATTTAAGAGCGCAAAGGTAGGGCTGATCACCTCTGATACAGTTAAATTATTTTTTTTTTGTAAACTATTTATTAGATATTTAACAAAAGTTGTTTTTCCTACACCTATCTCACCATATAAATAAATAATATCACCTATTTTAATTTTTTTGGAAATAGTGTTTGCTAATTTTTTTGTGTCATTTTCGAAGAATAAATCTATTTTTCCACTCTTAGTAGCGATATGCATCTGGCTTATAAGGACCTTCTACTTTTACACTAATATAGTCTGCTTGATCTTTAGATAGCTTAGTTAATTTAGCACCTACTTTCTTAAGGTGTAATATTGCAACTTTTTCGTCTAAATGTTTCGGAAGCACATAAACTTTTTTTTCATAATTTTTATGATTATTCCACAATTCTATCTGAGCAATAACCTGGTTAGTAAATGACGCACTCATTACAAAACTTGGATGACCAGTCGCACAACCTAGGTTAACTAACCTTCCTTCGGCTAATAATATTATTCTTTTTTTACTTGGTAACGTAATTTCATGAACTTGGGGTTTAATTTCATCCCACTTATAATTTTTAAGCGCTTCTACTTGGATCTCATTATCGAAATGCCCAATATTACATAAGATGGCCCTATCTTTCATTTCTCGCATGTGATCAGCTGTTACAATATCCTTATTTCCAGTAGCAGTGACAACAATGTCTGCTTGGCTAATCATATCGTCCATAGTTACCACCTCATAACCTTCCATTGCCGCCTGTAATGCGCAAATTGGATCTGTTTCAGTTATCATTACTCTTGCGCCAGATTGTCTTAAAGAAGCTGCACTTCCTTTACCCACATCTCCAAAGCCAGCTACTATAGCTACTTTTCCAGACATCATTACATCTGTTGCTCTTTTTATTCCATCAACTAAGCTTTCTCTACAACCATATAAATTATCAAATTTAGATTTTGTTACCGAGTCATTTACATTTATTGCAGGGACTAAAAGATTTTTCTCTTTTTCCATTTTTTTTAATGCTAAAACACCTGTTGTTGTTTCTTCAGACAAACCTTTAACATCTTTCATTAAATCTTTGTAGTCTTTATGCATTAAAGCTGTAAGGTCACCTCCGTCATCTAAAATCATGTTGGGTTTCCAATCTTTTTTACCTTCTACTGTTTGTTTTACACACCACCAATATTCATCTTCTGTTTCACCTTTCCATGCATATACTGGTATTCCAGCTTTTGCTATTGCTGCTGCAGCATGATCTTGAGTTGAAAAAATATTGCAAGAAGACCACCTTACCTCCGCACCTAGGTGAACTAACGTTTCAATTAGCACAGCTGTTTGTATTGTCATATGAAGACAACCTACAATCCTAGCCCCCTTTAAAGGTTGTTTTCCAGAATATTCTTCTCTCAAGGCCATTAAACCTGGCATTTCACTTTCGGCTATTGAAATTTCTTTTCTACCAAAATCTGCCTGGGATAAATCTTTTACTTTAAAATCTTCCATGGGAGGCTTTCTAACAAATAAGAATTAATTAATCAATAGATCACTTTAAACTTTAGGAAATACTATTTCCATCATCGCTCCATTTTTGTCAGTTCTATTCGATGCTTTTATTGTGGCATTATGCAAATCAACCAAATTTTTAACTATGTTTAATCCAAGACCCGAATGTTCTCCAAATTTATCAGGTCTATTGCTATAGAATCTTCTAAATATCTTTTCTGTATCTTTTTCTTTAAAACCCAAACCTTCATCTAAGATATTAATTGCAACTTTATCATCATTTAATTTAGAAATTTTGACAATAACGTCTCTATTTTTTTTACTAAATGAAATAGCATTATCCAATAAGTTAGCAATTATTTGCTCAATTCTATTTTCAATACCATTTACAAAATAATTATTTTTTCCATCATTTTCATAATGTATCTGAATACCTCTTTTTAATTTATAGATATTGTTATAGTCATCAACAACTGATTTTATAATCGGTTCAATGTCTAATCTTTTAATTTTTTCTTTACTCAATGCCACCTCATCCTTCAGCATTTGAGAATAATCTGTAATTAATCTTTCTATTCTTTGTACGTCGTGACTCATAATATCTGTTAACTTAGATCTTTGTTCAAAATCTTTTGTATCATGTAATATTTCTGATGCACTTTTTAAAGATGCCAATGGGTTTCTTATCTCATGAACAAGATCTGTTGAAAAATTTTCAGCATTTGAAATTCTTTTCTGTAACTCTAGTGTCATATCGTCCAGTGAATTTGATAGTAGGCCTAGCTCATCGTTTCTCAGTTTGAGTCCCTCAATATTAGTAATTTTATTATCTTTATCTTTAATAGTTTTTGTATAACTTACTAAATTTTTAATTGGTTTAAGAAAATACCTATTTAAAACGAATGAAAAAATCAAAATAACTATTCCAACAGCTATTGCTGTCCTTAGTATGAAAGTTTTTCTCTCGTCTATAGCAGCTTTAATATCATTTGCATTCTCAGAGATTGCCAAATACCCAATATTCTTACCTTCAAGCATGACATTCTTGATTGTTGTTAATTTGAATTTATTAAATTCTTCTTGAGTAAAGGTAAAAGGAATACCAAAGTTTTTTGATTTAGCATACTCAGATAAAATATCCTTTAAAGAAAATGTATTATTTTCGCCAATATCTATATTTTTTTTTTCTATAATCTCTTTTGTTTTTTTTTCACTTAATATTTCAAATTCGATAATATCCAATCTTGTTGTGAAGGATCTTGGATCTAAGTCCAATGTATCAGTATCCCCAACCAAATTTAAATTATTATCGAAAAATATTACCCTATCTAAATTTTGAAAGAGAAATCTTGTTGAAAAAAGGAAACTTCTAATATCCTCCTCTATAAATTTAACTTTTAGTCTTGTGAGATTGTCGATCGTATTATTTATAACCTCAATATGATTTGATGATTTTTTTTTTATCAAATTTGGTTGTACATTTTTTAAATATAAAAATGTAAGTAAACCAATTATCGTGAAAAAAATAAAATTTATAAATAAAAATTTTTTTAAAATTGACAAACTTTTAAGAAGATCACTAAACATTAACTAACATTCCATCTATACCCACTACCATATCTAGTCTCTATAGCTGAAAATTCTGGATCAACTTTTTTAAATTTTTTTCTAATTCTTTTAACATGACTATCAATAGTTCTGTCCTCTATGTCAGTATCCTCTCTATAAGCAATATCCATTAACTGCGCTCTTTCCTTAATTATACCTGGTCTTTTAGCTAATTCTTTTACTAATAAAAATTCTGTAGTTGTTAATTTCTCAGGTAATTGTTTCCCATCCCACTCACATTCTAGTTGGGAGGGATCTAATTTCAACTTTCCATGTGTAATTATACTTTTATTCTCCTCATATATTTCTTTTGAATCTTTTTTTCTAAGTTGAACCCTTATCCTTTCAATTAAAACTTTAATGGAAAAACCGCCAGACTTTTTTACAAAATCGTCCGCACCGAGTTTAAGACCAAGTAATTCATCAATTTCTTCATCTTTTGAGGTTAAAAATATCACAGGTAGTGATGTTTTTTTTCTAAGTTTTTTTAATAATTCTTCACCGTCCATTTTTGGCATTTTTATATCAATTATTGCTAAATCTGGTGGAGTTCTAGTTAAACCTATTAAAGCACTCTCACCATCAATATAAGTTTGAACTTTAAAACCTTCTTTCTCTAAAGCAATACTTAAACTAGTAAGAATGTTTCTATCATCATCTATCAATGCAATTGTTTGTTTGTGCATAGTTTATAGTAAAAATACTAAATTGTTCGAAATTGGGCAATCAATTTTAATTACTTAAGATCTCCCCAGTTAACGCCAATATTTATATCTACTGTTAAAGGTATTGAAAATGAGTGCTGATCACTATTTCTTACACTTGCCATTTCTGTAGAAATTATTTTACTGATTCTCTTAGCATCGTTTTTTGGGGTTTCAAAAATTAATTCATCATGAATTTGAAGTATCATTTTTGTTTCATTATTTTTTTTTAAATCTAAATTCTGCTTTAGTCTTACCATCGCTAATCTCATAATTTCGGAAGCAGATCCTTGAATTGGAGCATTTATTGCTGCTCGTTCTTGAAAATTTCTCACATTATAATTTTTGTCATTTATATTTAAAAAATGCGATCTTCTTCCAAAAATATTATTTACGAAACCATTTTTTCTACAAAATTTAATTGTCTTGTTCATATAAACTTTTATTTCTGGGAACTTATAGAAGTAAGAGTTTAAAAACTCTTCAGCCTCATGATTTGAGACATTGATTTGTTTTGCCAATCCATACTGGGAAATACCATAAATTATACCAAAATTTATAGCTTTGGCTTTTCTTCTCTGATCTTGATTGATTTTTTTAATGTCAGTATTAAATATTTGGCTTGCAGTTAAAGAATGGATATCTATGTCATTTTTGAAAGCTTTTTTTAACTCTTTGACATTAGCTAAATCAGCTAAAATTCTCATTTCTATCTGATTATAATCTGCAGAAATTAAAACATGATCCTTTTTAGCAATAAAAGCTTTTCTAATATCTTTTCCATCATCAGACTTAATAGGAATATTTTGTAAGTTTGGATCACTTGATGCCAATCTACCTGTAGTGGTGGCTGCTAACAGGAAAGATGTGTGAACTCTTTTAGTTTTAGGATTGATGTGTTCAGGTAAAGAATCTGAATATGTATTCTTCAATTTTGACACTTGTCGCCAATCTAGAACAAGCTGTGGGAATTTATTACCTTTAAATGCTAAGTCCTCTAAAACGGAGGCGCTTGTAGCAAAACTCCCTTTTTTTGTCTTTTTTAGTCCAGCAATTTTTAGATCATTATATATAATCTCACCTAATTGTTTTGGAGATGCAATATTGAATTTTTTTTTTGACAACTTAAATACCTCATTTTGAATTCGTTCAATCTTTTTATGAAATTTGTTTGATAAAATTTTCAAAAAGTTATTATCAATTTTTATTCCCTCAATTTCCATGAAGGCTAATATTTTTATCATTGGTTTTTCAAAAACTTCATAGATATTAATCATTTTTTCTTCTTTTAGACTTTGATAAAATTTTTTGTACAGCCTTAATGTTATGTCAGCATCCTCTGCAGCATAGTCTTTTGCTTTCCCAACATCAACTTCACTAAAATTAATCTGTTTTTTTCCAGTTCCAACCATGTCTTTGAAAGAAATCGTTTTATGTCCTAAATGGATCTCTGATAATGTATCCATGTTATGTCTATTTTTTCCAGCATCTAAAACATATGACATTAACATTGTATCTTCCATAGATTGAATGGAGATGCCATGTTTGTATAAAACAATAAAATCAAACTTTATATTCTGCCCTATCTTTTTAATACTTGGATCCTCTAAGAGTGTTTTTAATTTTTTTAAAACTATATTCTTATCAATATTTTTTTTTGATTTATGAGCTAATGGGATATAACAAGCTTTTCCAATTTTTGAGCATAAAGATATTCCAATTAAATCTGCTTGATGGGGGTCTAGGGAGCTTGTCTCAGTATCAACTGCGACTTCGCCTATATTCTCAGCATCTTTAATCCAATCATCAATTTCTTTTGGATCACTTATAAGATGATATTGATTTTTGTTTATTGGTTCAATTTTTTTTGTTGGAGTGATAACTTTAATACTATCGAGATTTGGTTCTCCGTACACAGAAATAGCTGAGCTTAATAGTCTGTTAAACTCCATTTCCCTTAGAAATTTATAAAGTTTGTCTTTATCAATATCTTTTAATTTGAAATCTTTGAGTTCTTTATCAACTGGGGCATCAAGTTTTAGGGATACAAGTTTTTTACTAATTATAGCTTTATCTTTATTTTCAATAAGTGTTTCTCTTCTTTTATTCTGCTTAATCTCATGCGCAGACTCTAAAAGCTTTTCTAAAGTGCCATACTTATTTATTAACTCTGCAGCTGTTTTTACACCAATACCAGGTACTCCAGGCACATTATCACTACTATCTCCAGCTAAAGATTGAACATCAATTACCTTATTTGAGACAACACCAAATTTATTTTTAATGTCCTCATCATTGATAAATTTATTTTTCATTGGATCAAAAATTCGAACATTTTTTTTGAATAATTGCATCAAATCCTTATCTGAGGAAACTATCGTTACTTTTGCACCGGCACTAAGTATTTGATCTACATATGTTGCTATCAAATCATCAGCTTCATAATTAATCAATTCTACACTTGGAAGGTTAAAAGCTAGAACAGATTTTCTTATATATTCAAATTGTGGTGCTAAATCATCAGGTGCTTCTGATCTATTTGCTTTATAATCTTTGTAGATGTCATTTCTAAATGTTTTTCTAGCTGAGTCAAAAATTACGGCAAAATGTGAAGGTTTATGTAAATTTTGGTCAGATTTTGAATCTTCAAGAAGTTTAAAAAGCATATTGCAAAAACCATTGACTGCACCTGTTGGTAATCCATCACTTTTTCGTGTTAGAGGTGGCAAAGCATAATAAGCTCTAAAAATGTAACCAGAGCCATCAATAAGATAAAAGTGATCTGTTTTTTGAATTTTCGTCATTTCAATTTAATATAGATTATCAATCAAAATAAGAGTATTATTTTTTATGGAAGTTATAAAGCAAAATACACAATCTAAAATCATAAAATATATATTAATTATTTTTTTGAGCTCAATTGCTTTGACAATTTCCGCTAAAATAAAGATACCTTTTTATCCTGTGCCAATGACGATGCAAACTTTTATGGTCTTATTTTTGGGAATATCTTTAGGTTATAAAATTGGCTTGCTTGCTGTATGCCTATATTTGTTTGAAGGAATAATTGGTTTACCCGTTTTCTCAAATTCACCTGAAAGAGGTATTGGAATAGTTTATTTTACAGGTCCAACCATGGGGTACTTGATAGGATTTATTTTAGCTTGCTTTCTAGCTTCTTTAGTTAAAGTCAAGGATAACTATTTAATAATTTTTCTAAAATTAATTTTTTCTGTTTCAACTATATATATTCTTGGTATTTTATGGCTAGGAACAATTATAGGTTGGGATAAACCCATCATTGAATTAGGTGTTGCGCCTTTTTTACTTGCTGAGATTTTTAAGATTTCGATTCTAACTCTTTTAGCTAAAAAAATATTGAATATTAGAAAGTTTATTTAGGAGATCTTTTGGATAAAATTCTTTGAAGGGTTCTTCTATGCATCTTCAGCCTTCTAGCTGTTTCTGATACATTTCTATTACAAAGTTCAAATACTCTGTGAATATGTTCCCATTTTACTCGGTCTGCAGACATAGGATTTTCTGGTGGAGCAGCTTTTTTAGAGGGATCAGCTAAAAGAGCTTTTTCAACATCTTCAGCATCAGCTGGCTTCGCAAGATAGTCAATAGCCCCCTCTTTTATAGCCGCAACTGCTGTTGGAATATTTCCATAACCTGTAAGCATAATTATTCTGCTTGAGGAATTGGAGTTTTGAATTTCTTTTACCACCTCTAAGCCATTTCCATCACCTAGTCTTAGATCAACTACTGCAAAACCAGGTTTTTTAGCTCTTACTGTATCGATTCCTTTTTTTACACCTTCAGCTTGAATAACTTCAAACCCTTTCTTTTCCATAGCTCTTGCTAATCTTTCCCTAAAGGGATTATCGTCATCGACAATTAATAGTGATTTATTGTCGAAATCAGCTAAATTTTGAAGCGTTCCTTCATTTTTCATATGCTTAATATGGATATTTTTTTCCACAATTCAATAGGTGATTATTTGCTTTACATTGAATAACTATTGAATTAACGGTGCAAATACTAAAGTTTTTTTATAAAAGACTTTTTTTGTTAAATTTTTTTTTGGGAGCATTAAAAATGCAAAAATTTAAGTCAGTTGAGGAATTAGTAAATCAACTGAAACCTACAAGACCAGTATATTGTATAAGAAAGAAGTCAATTCTTTCTGCATCAAAATTTTTTCAAAACAAATTTCCAGGAAAAACTTTATTTGCAGTCAAAACAAATCCACATCCAGATATTATAAAAACGCTTGTTAAAAGCGGTATTGATCAATTTGACGTTGCATCTATAGAGGAAATAAAAATTGTTAGAAAATATAGCTCAATAGCAAAGTGTTTATTTATGCATACAGTAAAAAGCAAAGAAAGTATCAGAGAAGCTTATTTTGACTATGGAATTAAAACATTCGCTTTAGATACAAAAGACGAATTAATTAAAATAATAGAAAGTACTAATAGTGCAAAGGATCTCGAATTATTTGTGAGAGTAGCTGTCTCTAATGAACATGCTGAAATAGACTTGTCAAAAAAATTTGGCGCTTTATCTTCTGAGGCAATTGGATTATTAAGACTAGCAAAACAGCACTCAAAAAAAATCGGTATTAGTTTTCATGTTGGTTCACAGTGTATGCATCCTATTTCTTATACTAAAGGCATTAATGAAATTGGAAATATAATAAAAAAAACTAAAATCATTCCTGATTACATAAATGTAGGTGGGGGATTTCCAACAATTTATCCAGATCTGATACCTCAACCACTTGAAAACTATTTCGATGAAATTGTTAAAGGTTTAGAAAATTTAAATTTAAAAAAAATGCCTAAAATTATATGTGAACCAGGTAGAGCTTTAGTTGCTGAAAGCGGATCTACAATAGTTAGAGTTGACCTGAGAAAAAAACAAAAACTTTATATCAACGATGGAACTTACGGTACATTATTTGATGGGGGCACACCAAATATAGTTTTTCCATCAAAACTCATAAAGAATAATACAAACAAAATTATATCAAAAAAACTTACTGCGTTTGATTTTTATGGCCCAACTTGTGATAGTATGGATTACATGAAAGGTCCTTTTCTTCTGCCAAACAATATAAAAGAAAATGATTATATTGAGCTCGGACAACTAGGGGCTTATGGTTTAACATTCAGAACACAGTTTAACGGTTTTTATTCAAATGAAATTTATGAAGTTGAAGATAGCCCGATTATGACGCTTTATGATAAAAATATTAATAAAGCTAATTTGGTTGCTTGATGTCAGATAAAAAAATTTTAGGTCATAATAGTAAAAAAGATTTCCTAAAGGATCCTGTCGAACATATAGACATCACTTCCTTTGACTCAAGAAAAATTATCTCATCTATGAAAAAAATGTCTTTTGTTTCAAGAGAAATTGCTAATGCATCTAAAATATATAATGAAATGCTCATAGATAAAAATTGCACAATATTTTTGACACTTGCTGGATCTACTTCTGCTGCGGGGTGTATGCATATTTATCGAGATATGGTTAGATATAACATGGTGGATGCAATTGTTGCAACGGGAGCATCTATTATTGATATGGATTTTTTTGAGGCACTTGGATTTAAACACTACCAAGGATCACAATTTCAAAATGACAGCGAATTAAGAGAAAATTACATAGATAGAATTTATGATACTTACATAGATGAGGAGGAGCTTCAAATATGTGATAAAACTATTGGTGAAATAGCTGATAACTTGAAACCAAAAAATTATACTTCAAGAGAGTTTATTGGAGAAATTGGTAAATACTTAAAATCAAATGCAAAAAAAAAAGGCTCTTTAATCGAAACAGCATATGACAACAATGTTCCAATATTCTGTCCTGCATTTACCGACTCAAGTGCAGGTTTTGGATTAGTAATGCATCAAGAAAGAAATCCTAATAAACATATAACGTTAGACTCTATCAGGGAATTTAGAGAATTAACTGAAATAAAAATTAAGTCTAAAGAATCAGGATTATTTATGATTGGTGGCGGTGTTCCTAAAAACTTTGTTCAGGATACTGTAATTTGTGCAGAGCTTCTTGGTGAAGATGTGGGTATGCATAAATATGCTATACAAATAACAGTCGCTGATACAAGAGATGGAGCATGTAGTAGCTCAACACTTAAAGAAGCAAGCTCATGGGGTAAAGTTGATACAATTAAAGAACAGATGGTCTTTGCTGAGGCGACAAGCGTTTTACCACTAATAGCAAGTGATGCTTACCATACAGGAGAATGGAAAAATAGAACTAAGAAAAACTTTTCTAAAATATTTTGATTAATGATCAAAAAAGTGAAAATTGGAATTATACAAAGTAAGATTTCAGTAAATTCACAAAAAAATATTCAATCAATTATTAGAAATATTCGAAAAGCAGCATCAAAGAAAGCTAAAATTATTTGTGTGCCAGAGCTATTTTTATCAAATTATTTTTGCCAAACAGAAAATCACTCAAATTTTAAATTAGCAGAAAAAATACCAGGAAAAACTTCAAAAATTTTTTGCGACTTAGCAAAAGAATTAAAAATAGTATTGATGATTTCTTTGTTTGAAAAAAAGACACAAGGCTTTTACCACAACACAAGTTTGGTAATTAGTGAAAAAGGTAAAATTTTATCCAAATACAGAAAAATGCATATTCCAGATGATCCAGGTTATTATGAAAAATTTTATTTTACTCCTGGAGATTTAGGCTTTAAATCAGTTAAAACAAAATTTGGAAATATTGGACCTCTAATATGTTGGGATCAATGGTTTCCTGAAGCGGCAAGATTAACCGCACTTAAAGGAGCGCAAATAATTTTTTATCCAACTGCTATTGGTTGGCATCCTAAAGAAAAAAAAAGTTTTGGAAAATCCCAATTAGAATCTTGGATTACAATGCAAAAGTCTCATGCTATCGCAAATGGAATTTATGTTGTAGCAGTCAATAGAGTAGGAACTGAGAAAAAAGGAGGTAGAAAAATACAATTTTGGGGAAACTCAATGATTATTAACCCTAGTGGACAGATAATTGGAAAACTAAGTAATAACAAGGAAGAAATATTAATTAGAGAAATCGATTTCAAAAAAATTGATAAAACAAGAGAACATTGGCCTTTTTTACGTGATAGAAGAATTGATTTTTATAAAGGCATATTAAAAAATCCCTCAGATGAGTGAAAAACTTAATGAGTATAGAATGCCCGCAGAATGGGAGACCCAAGAGTCAACTTGGGTTGTTTGGCCGTATAATAAAAACGATTGGCCTGGCTTATATCAATATATTCCTGATGTGATTTTAGAAATTATATCCAAAATCTCAAAAAACCAGAAAGTTAATTTGATAATAGATGATAGTGCTAAAAGTATAAAAAAGTTAATCAAAAACAAAAAGATCAAAAATATTAACTTTCATAAAATTAAAACTGATAGGATATGGTTAAGAGACTCTGGGCCAATATTTTTGATTAATAAAAAAAATAAAAAAAAAATAATATTAAATTTTGGTTTCAGTGGATGGGCTAAATATAATAATTATAAGAATGATAATAAAATTAATGACAATATTAGTAAAATTACCAAATTGAAAAAAATTAATCCAATTATGAAAAAGAATAACAATATTAGAAAAGTTATAATGGAAGGTGGGGCTTTCGATATAAATGGTCATGGGTCAATTTTGCTGACAGAAGAATGTTTGCTAAGTAAGACCCAAGAAAGAAATAAAAACTTCAATAAAAGAGACTACGAGGAATTGTTTTTTAAATATCTTAATATTAATAACTTTATTTGGCTAAAAAAAGGAATTTTAGGTGACGATACTCATGGACATATTGATGATATTTCAAGATTTGTCTCAAAAAATACAATTATGACTGCTGTTGAAAATAATAAAAAAGATAAAAACTATAAAAATCTTAACGAAAATTTAAAAATTTTAAGAAAATCTAGAAATTATAAAGGTAAAAAATTTAAAATTATAAAGGTACCGATGCCTTCGCCAATTTTAATCAAAAATACAAGAGTTCCAGCAAGTTATATGAACTTTTATATTTGTAATAAAATAATTTTATTACCAATTTTTAAAGTAAAAGAAGACAAAAAAGCAATTAAAATTTTCAAAAATTATTTTAGATCAAAAAAGATTGAAACAATTGACTGTAGTAAGTTAATATGGGGCTTCGGTGCAATACATTGTATGACACAGCAAGAACCTAAGATTTAGTAGGCTGGTTTTAATCTAGCTAATAATAGTCTAAAAGGTATTAACATTAATAGAGCAACAAAGATTTTAACTGCTAAATCTCCAAAGGATAATGTTACCCAAGGTATTCCAGTTCCATAAAAAGATATAGAGAAGAATAAGAAAGTATCGACCGTTGAGCCAATTAGAGAAGATGTTAATGGAGCTACGAACCATTTTTTTTGTCTTAATTGATCAAATATTTGAACATCTAAAAGCTGTGCAACAATAAATGCTGATCCAGATCCAATTGCTATTCTAATTGAAATTAAATCTGTGAAATTTGTAGAAAATATTAGTGTAAATAAAATTCCTATTGTAAAACCTATATAAACAATCTGTCTTGCAATAATCTTTCCGTAAGATCTATTAGCTAAATCAGTAATTAAAAAAGCAATCGGATAACTAAAGGCTCCATAAGTTAATATTTCCTCTAAACCATAATAGTTTATAGGAAATTGGACTAGATAATTAGATGCTAAGACAACAACCCCCATGATGAAAGAGAGTAATAAAAATAATTTACTCATTAAGCACTTTTAGATTGAACTATTTTTTTTTGAAAAGGTGATTTTATTAATAAATTTTTTCTCAATTTTTTTAATCTTGGTGATAAATTTTTATTCTTAACTGTCTTTAAAAACTCATCAAAACTTCCCTTTTTATCTACTGTTCTTACCCCAGAATTACTAACTGTTAATTTTAAACTTCTCTTTAAAATTTCACTAGTAAATCTAACTTTTTTTAAATTTGGAAGGAATCTTCTTTTTGTCTTATTATTAGCATGACTAACATTATGACCTTTCATTGGGATTTTTCCGGTAAGTTCACATTTTTTTGACATAATAGTAATGACTATATAAAGTGAGTTATAGATATCGTCAAGTTTTTAAGATTTTTGTTAGTGATTTTTTCCGATAATTTCAGTAAAATTTTTAACTCCATCTTTTTTTAATAGTTCTTTAAGCTCTTTTTTTATTATATTAACTATATTTGGTCCCTTGAAGACTAATCCTGTGTAAAGTTGAACATAATTAGCACCAGCTAAAAATTTTTCATACGCACTTTTTCCTGAGTCTACTCCCCCTACACCAATAATTTTTACCCTTCCATTGAGAAGTTTATAAAATTTATTTATCAATTTGGTAGATTTTTCTTTTATTGGCTTACCTGATAAGCCTCCTTTTTGATGCTTTTGAATATTATTCAAAGAGTCTCTAGTGGAATCTGATGTATTTGAAACAATTATTACTTCAATCTGATTAGATAATAAAACCTCAGATATCTTGCTTATATCATCATTACTAATATCTGGAGATACTTTGACTGCTATTGGAATTTTTGAACTTAGTTTCTTTTTTTCTTTATGAATAATTTCAAGAAGTTCATTTAATTTTGTTTGATCGTGAAAACTTCTAAGGTCTTCTGTATTAGGTGATGAAATATTTACTGTAATATAATCTGCATTTTGGTGAAATATTTTCAGGCATTCTACATAGTCTCCAAGTCTATTTTTTGTGTCTTTGTTTGGTCCAATATTTATTCCTAACAAACCATTTTGTTTATTAGATCTAATTCTCGCTACAACATTTTGAGCACCTAGGTTGTTAAAACCAAGCCTATTTATCAACGCTTCGTCCTCTACTAACCTAAATACTCTTGGTTTAGGATTTCCAAATTGTTTCAATGGTGTAATAGTGCCAACTTCAACAAATCCAAATCCTAGCCTAAATAGTGTATTATATACTTCCGCATTTTTATCAAAACCTGCCGCCATACCAATTGGGTTTTCTAAATCTTTACTAAATAACTTTGTTTTGAATAAAGGGTTATCTTTATCATCGTCTAAAATATTTGGAACAAAATTAAATTTTAAAGATTTAATTGCTAAATTATGTGCTGTTTCAGGATCTAACTTGAAAATTAAAGATCTTATATTTGCAAACATTATTTAATTTTATTTAATATAAGATCTTTTGTTTCTTTAACACCAAAAAAACTTATAAAAAATCCCATTCGAGGTCCATTTTCTTCACCAAATACAACTTCATAAATTAATTTAAACCAATCTCTTAGATTTTCAGAATAACCATTTTCTTTTCCAGTTGAATATACTAGAGTTTGAATATCCTCTGGTGACATTTCATCATTACACTTATCAAGAGTATTAATTAAAGCTTTAAGTACAATTTTTTCTTTATCACTTGGTGTTTTATATTTTTTTTGTTTTTTAATCACATCATTAAAATATTGGATTGCATTACTAACTAAGCCATCAAAAATTGGAAAATCTTTTTCTGAAATATCTTTTTTATGTTTTTTTACGAATTTCCAAAGAAGTTCCTTATTATTAGCATTACTTGTTTCAACGAGATTTAAAAGCATTGAAAAAGACATTATCATGTGCTCCTTTGGAATATCAGTATCATGAACATGCCAGACAGGATTCATCAAAAGTTGTAGCTCATCTTGATTTTTTGCTTTACTTAATAATTCTAAATACTCATCTACAGTTCTTGAGACAATTTCTTTATATAATTTTTTTGCTCTTTTAGGATTTTGATACATAAATAAAGATAAGCTTTCCGGTGATGCATATTTTAGCCACTGATCAATTGTAATTCCGTTGCCTTTTGATTTAGAAATTTTCTCACCTTTTTCATCTAAAAACAATTCATAAGCAAATCCAGATGGATTTGTTTTTCCAATTAGTTTTATTATTTTTGAAGATAAAATTGCACTTTCAATAAGATCTTTACCATACATTTCAAAATCTACATCTAAAGCGTACCATCTCATTGCCCAATCAACTTTCCATTGAAGCTTGCAATTTCCATCTAGAATACTTTTCTCCAAATCTTTGCCTCTGTTGTCAAAAATTATTTTTAATTTATCTTTATTTATTTCTTTAACAGGAATTTCTAAAACATGGCCAGTATCTGGACAAATTGGTAAAAAGGGACAATAAGTTTTTTGGCGCTCCTTTCCTAATGTAGGGAGGATAATATTCATAATTCCGTCGTAGTTTTCTAAAATTACTTTAAGAGTTGAATTGAAAAATCCCGATTTATAAAGCTCACTTGAACTTTTAAAACTATATTTAAAATTAAAACTATCTAAAAAATTTTTAAGCATTTGATTATTATGTTCTCCAAAACTATTAAACTTATTGAATGGATCTGGAACCTCAGTTAGAGGCTTATGTAAATTTCTTTCAAGCAACTCCTTGTTAGGTACATTATCGGGAACTTTTCTAAGTCCATCCATATCGTCTGAAAACGTTATAATTTCACAAGGAAGATCTGTTAAATGTTTTAAGGCATTTACTATCATAGAAGTTCTTGCTACCTCGCCAAATGTACCAATGTGGGGAAGACCACTAGGACCATATCCTGTTTGAAGAGTGATTTTACCTTTTTTATCTATAAAAGATTTTCTTTCTCGAAGCATTTTTTTTGCCTCTACAAAAGGCCACGCGTTAGTTTTTTCTAAATTCTCTTTTTTAATCATGAATATTCTAATAAAGTCATTAATTTACGATTTTACTAATTCATATAGAGTTGAAATTTATTTACCATAAAATAATGTTCTTTCAAAATGACTAATTATAAAACGGTTTTTTTTACTCTTGGTATTCTTCAAATTATTCTTGGAATATTTATGTTGATACCTATCATCGCACAATTCTTTTATAATGAAATCGACTCATCTTTTCTAAGTGCTTCGATTGTTACAATTATTTTTGGAACCTTATTTTTTCTATCAAATTTAGATCATGATAAAAAATTAAATCTACAGCAAGCTTTTTTAGTAACAGCATTATCATGGCTTAGTATTGCAATTTTTAGTTCTCTTCCTTTTATATTTTCTGACACCAATTTTTCAATCACAAATGCTTTTTTTGAGAGTATGTCAGGAATAACTACAACAGGTTCTACAATTATTTCAAATCTTGAAACTATGCCAAAAGGAATTTTACTTTGGAGAGCTATATTACAGTGGTTAGGTGGAATTGGAATTATTGTCATGGCAATTACTTTAATGCCAATTATGAATGTTGGAGGTATGCAGCTATTCAAAATATCAAATAATGACTCGTCAGAAAAAATACTACCAAAATCAAAAGAAATTGCTTTAAGATTAATTTTTATCTATTTGATATTAACATTATTTTGCGCCATGTCTTATAAAATACTTGGTATGAATATTTTTGATAGTTTGACTCACGCCATGACCACAATAGCAACAGGCGGTTTTTCGAATTACAATGACTCCATTGGTTTTTTTAATAGTATCTCAATAGAAATTTCGGCAATGGTATTTATTATTTTAGGAAGTTTACCATTTATAGTTTACATAAAATTTCTTAATGGTAACAAAAAAATTTTTTTGAATGATATACAAATTAGAACTTTCATAAAAATTATATTAATAAGTATTGTTTTACTTGTAATATATCTGGCTCTCAGTAAATCAAACACATTTAATTTAAGATCTATTTTTTTTAATGTTATCTCTATATTGACAGGAACAGGGTATGTAAATGCGCAGTTTGATAGTTGGGGCGGCTTTCCAATCGTTTTATTTTTATTACTAATGTTTATTGGGGGATGTGCGGGCTCAACAACTTGTGGAATTAAAATATTTAGAATTCAGATACTTTACTCTTTTATTTCGAATCAATTAAAAAAGATTATCTATCCCAAAGGTGTGTTTATTTTAAAATATGATCAAAATCCTGTTGACAATAAATTTATATCTTCGGTTATATCTTTCATTTATTTATATTTTATGATCTTTTTTGCAATTACTGCTTTACTCTCTTTAACTGGCCTTGATTTCATTACTTCTATATCAGGAGCGGCAACATCCATATCAAATGTTGGGCCAGGACTTGGGTCTATAATAGGGCCAAACGGGAATTTTTCTTCATTACCTGATATTTCAAAATGGATATTAACTCTTGGTATGATTTTAGGTAGACTTGAATTATTTGCAATACTAGTGTTGTTCTTACCATCTTTTTGGAGAAACTAAGATGATAGAGCCTAAACAAAAATCATTTAATAAAATGTTCAAAATTTATTTCGATTACAGAATGTTAAAAATTTTGTTATTAGGCGCTATTTCAGGATTTCCATGGGTATTGATTGGCAGCAGTCTTAGTTTATGGCTTAAAGAAGACGGATTAAGTAGATCAACTATAGGATGGGCTGGTTTAATCTTTGGAGTTTATGCATTTAATTACTTATGGGCACCTTTAATTGATAGGGTACAAATTCCTTTTTTAACTAAAAAGATTGGTCATAGAAGAAGTTGGATTGTACTTATGCAAGTATTAATTTTAATTTCACTAATCCTATGGAGCTTTGTTAATCCAACTCATAATCTAGCTCTGGTAATTACAATTGGTTTAATAATTGCAATAGCCTCTGCAACACAGGATATTACTGTCGACGCTCTAAGAATTGAGCAGATTGGAGAGAATGAGGGTAAATCTATGGCCGCAGGGGCTGCAATGGCTGTTGTAGGTTGGTGGACTGGATATAAACTTGGTGGTGTTATATCATTATTCTCAGCGGAAATTTTACAAAATTTTGGTTTTGAGAATTACTGGCAACTTACATTTCTTATTTTGGGTGTTTTAGTAATTTTAATGAACATAGGGTTGATGTTTGTCAATGAAATAATTGACTCTGATAGGATAAATAGGCAAAGAGAGAATGATAAATTTATTTCAAAAAGATTTACCAAGGAAAATATAATCACAAAATTACTAACGTGGATTGGTGGAACAATTAGTGGGCCAATTATAAGTTTTTTCAAAAAGAATGGTTTTTCTATTGCTTTAGGAATTTTGGGATTTGTTTTCTTATTTAAAGTCGGTGAAGCATTTTTAGGCAGAATGTCAGTCATTTTTTATAAAGAAATAGGATTTAGTAAATCAGATATCGCAATTTATTCTAAAACATTAGGATGGATCACTACAGTTATCTTTACACTTTTAGGTGGTTTATTTGTAATTAGATCTGGAGTTTTAAAAGCAATGTTTTTAGCAGGAGTTATTATGGCTAGCACTAACCTATTATTTAGTGTGCTAGCTTGGACAGGTAAATCAGAATTATTATTTGCTGTAGCCGTAATTTTTGATGATATAGCAGCTGCTTTTGCCACTGTAGCATTTGTAGCATTCATTTCTTTATTGGTTGATAGAGCTTACACAGCTACACAGTATGCTCTATTAGCATCTATTGGTACTGCTGGAAGAACAACCTTAGCATCTTCCTCTGGCGCTCTGGTGGATTGGTTAAATGGCGATTGGGGGACCTTTTTTATTCTTACCGCTCTAATGGTAATTCCCTCTTTAATTATATTATGGATTATGAGAAATAAACTTAAATTAAGTGAAAAATAAATTTTTTAATTACACTGTATCTAATATCTATTCAAAACCTTCATTAAATTCAGAAGTTGTTTCTCAAATCCTGTATGGAGAAAAATTTAGAATTTTATCAAAAAAAGATAAATGGATAAAAATTAAGACTTTTTATGATAAATATATTGGGTATATTAAAAATAAAAAATTTATTGAATACTTTAAACCTTCACATAAAATTTTTGTTTTAAAATCAACTATATTTATCAAAAAAAAAAATAAGTTTTATAAAACCAATAACTTTCTTTATTTTGCTTCAGGTGTTTCAATCAAAAGAGCTTTTAAAAATTATTTAGAATTTGAGAGTAATAAATGGATAAGAAAAAAAGATGTAAAAAAAATTGAACACGAAGAAAATAATTTTATAAAAATCCTTAAATTATTTGTTAATAGCAAATATTTATGGGGAGGTAAAACTGGAAGAGGAATAGATTGCTCTGCTTTAGTTCAAATTTATTTCTATTATAATAGAATTTTTTTTCCAAGAGATACAAAAGATCAAATTATATATTGTAAAAAAAAAAAGAGTAAAAAATTTTCTAAGGGAGATATTATCTTCTGGAGAGGACATGTGGGTATATGTATAAATAAAACTAAATTTATTCATGCCTACGGGCCAAAAAGAAAAGTGGCAATAATGCCAATAAAATATGCTATTCAATTAATTTTGAAAACTGCGTCCCTGAAAATAAAAAAAATTAGTAATTTAAAAAATTTTTAATTTCTTCCAAAATCTGGTCTATTTATATCCTGTTTAAGTTTAAGTATTTTAGATCTTACTCTTTTAGTTTGAGTCAACTTTTTCAGAATGGAATTGTTATTTTTACGGTGTATATCTTTTTTAAAGTCATTTAAGTTTTTTATAAATAAATCAATTGCTTTTGAAACGTTGACTCTATTGTCAAAAAAAATATCACGCCACATTACTTCATTTGAAGCAGCGATTCTTGAAAAATCTCTCAGACCACCTGCGCTAAATTTTATCAAGTTATATTTTTGTCTTTTTTCAAAATCTTGGGCTGATTTAACTAAATTGTAGGCTATTAGGTGAGGTAAATGACTTGTCATAGAAAAAATTTTATCATGTTTTTTTGCGTTCATAAGAACAGTTTTTGCACCTATTTTTTTCCAGAAAAATTCTAGAAATTTAATATGTTTAACATTGGATTTTTTTTCTTTAATTAAAATACACCATTTATTCTTAAATAAATCTCTTGTTCCATGCTCAGGGCCACTTACCTCTGAGCCTGCTATAGGGTGACTAGAAGTCCAAAAAATATTTTTCTTTAAATTCCTTTTGATTATTTTTAATGAACTCATTTTTGATGATCCAATATCAGTAATTATATGCCCAGGAGTTAAGAATTTATTAATTTTAAGGATTAAATTTTTGTACTGACTCATGGGAGTGCAAAAAATAATTAATTTTGATTTATTAACAGCATCCTCAGGTTTTTTAACTATCTCACAAGGTAACTTTAAATTTTTTATTTTTTTTAGGTTTTTTTTTGATTTTTCAAATACAAAAAC